>WGNN01000042.1 GCA_016124515.1 bacterium | reverse complement strand
TAATAGGCTACTTTGTAAGCCTTCTTTTTGGCCCATTCGGCTATGCGCAGGTTGAAACCCGGATAATCAATCAACACCAACACCTGGGGCTGGAAATTGCTGATGTCCTTTTTGCAAAGAGACATATTGTTAAGTATGGTAGGCAGGTTCATTAGCACCTCTACAAAACCCATAAAAGCCAATTCGCTGATGTGCTTTACCGGCGCGTGACCAGCTTCCGTTGCCATTCTATCGCCGCCCCAAAACCTGAACTCTGCTTGTGGATCGGTCTTTTTTAAAGCGGCCATCAGATTAGACCCATGCAGGTCGCCCGAAGCCTCGCCGGCAATCAGGTAGTATTTCATACTAGGCCAAAAACTTAAAATATACCACGGCTACTCCCCAAATGAGCATGGAGAGTATAACCCCCTGACCTTGCTTGAATTTGTTGCGGTTGAGGTAGAAAAAGAAAAGCAAAATATTGGGCACCAACGAAACACTTATTACAGGCGCCATCAGGTGGTGGCTGTTCATGGTGCTTACGTACTCGCCCAGCGAATGCGATGAAAACTTGATAAAATAGAAAACAGCCAGCCCCACAAAGGGTACAAAAAATCCGAGTGCAGTGCCGGTAATGAGGTTTTTAAGGTCTTTATTCATTTAAATCCCAAGAGTTTAAATTCATGATAAAATGGTGTGCAGTAAGGTCGAATAATGTAGGAACCACCGAAATGTAACCTTCTGACAGGGCGCGCAAATCGGTGTCGGCGCCGTGGTCGTAGTCTTTGAAAATGCCTACCAGCCAATAGTAGTTTCTGCCGTGCGGATCTACTCTTTCGGCAAAATTTTCTTCCCATTTGGCCTTGGCTTGGCGGCAAATTTTGATGCCTTTTATCACACCGTCATCGGGTTTGGGTATGTTCACATTGAGCAGCGTGCCATCGGGCAGGCCATTTGCCAGCACGTTTTGGGTTATTTTTTTAATGAAGGGCAGGGCGGGGGCAAAATCGGCATGACGCGAGTAATCGGTAAGCGAAAAACCAATGGAGGGAATGCCTTCTATTGCGCCCTCAATTGCCGCCGACATGGTGCCTGAGTACAAGACGTTGATGGAGGCATTGGAGCCGTGGTTGATACCCGATACCACCAAATCGGGCTTTTGGTGCAATACCTGATCCACTGCCAGTTTTACACAATCTGCGGGTGTACCTGAGCATTCGTAGCTTTCCACTCCTTCAAACATATCAACTTTTTCAAGGCGTATGGGGCGGGTTATAGTTACGGCATGGCCCATGCCTGATTGCGGGCTGTCGGGTGCCACTATAATCACTTTTCCAAGTCCTTTCATTACCTGCACCAGATTTTTAATTCCCGGTGCGGTAATACCATCGTCGTTGGTTACCAAAATGGTGAGTTGTTGGTCTGTCAAGCTTCTTTTTTGTTTCAAAGGTATTGCATTGCTTTTGCTCAATTTGTGAACTTTCTGAAAAGTCTGATTTTCTTTAGCATGACCAACTGGTTTTTGCTACTTTTCACCAATGAAAGCGACCCGGCTACTCTTCTTTTTGGCATGCTGCATGGCTCAAATTCATTATTCAGGGGCGCAAAACAATCTCAAAACCTACTTTCTCACACAGGGCCAATACCCGTTGGTACTGCAAAAGGGCGATACGCTTTTCGATGCATTTACCGGCGGTTTTCACGAGCCTTTGTTTAGCAATATTGACCTCAATTTTGATGGCATTCCCGATTTGTTGGTGTATGATAAGCACGACAAGAAAACCCTCACTTTCGTGGGAAATGGTAATACCAAAAACCCGCTGTTTAGCTATGCTCCACAATTTGAAGAGGTAATTCCACCGCTATCAGGTTGGCTGCGTTTGGCCGATTACAACCGCGATGGCTTGCCCGATATTTTTACGGGAAACGAGCAAGGCGGGGTGAGGGTGTACCGAAACACAAGCCAACAAAATACCCTACGGTTCAAGCTTTTTTCTGATGATTTGAAACATTATGACGCCCAATTGCACAGCCTTACCTCATTTGTAGTAACCGAAACCGACCAACCCGCCGTGGTTGATATTGACGGCGATGGCGATATAGATGTGCTGTCATTCGATTTTGGCAACTCCATTACTTTCTACGAAAATCTTTCGCTCGCTGTTTACGGACATACCGATAGCTTCAACTCGGTGGTAAACACCTATTGCTGGGGGCGGTTTAGCGAAGGTTTTACATCAAATCAAATACTATTGAATGCCAAATGCGGGCTGTGGAAACGCGCCAAGGATGTGGGCTCGGCCATGTTGGCCATAGACCTTGACAACGACGGCGACAAAGACCTGCTGCTGAGCGATGTAAACAGCCGCTTTGTGGTGCAGCTAACGAATGGACGCAATCCATATTCGGGCAATGCCCACAACCGCGATTCCTTTGTTAAAGTCACTCAATTTTATCCGCACAACAGCAAACGCATCAAGGTAGATTTGTTTCCTTCAATCAACAACTGCGATGTGGATTTTGACGGAGTGGAAGATTTGCTGTTGGCACCTTCTCGTCACGATTCCAATTTTGCGATTTTCAATACATGGTTTTATAAAAATACGGGTAGCAACGAAAAACCTGTTTACGAGTTTAAGCGTCGCGATTTTATACAAAGGCAAAACGTAGAAATGGGGGAGAAGACCGAAACCCTGCTGTATGATGTGGATGCCGACGGCGATTTGGATTTGCTGCTCGGAGCACCGCTGCCTTACCACAACCGAGAAACCGACAAGGCATTTTACAGGTTGTTTCTGTATGAAAACACGGGAAGCCCAAACCGCGCCATTTTTTCCCTTAAAGACAGCAATTATCTCGATTTACTACAACGCGAGTTGCTATACATTGCCATGGCTTTTGGCGATATTGACAATAACGGAACCGACGATTTGCTCATTGGTACACAGCGCGGACGCATTACCGTTTTTGCCAACAAGGCGGCCCGCGGAAACCCCATAGACCTTGACGAGCCTGTGAATGCCTACAAAGGAGTGAAGGTTTCAAACTACGCTGCCCCCTTGGTGTATGATGCCAATGGCGATGGGAAAAACGATTTGCTGGTGGGCGATATGTTCGGAAAGATTTTCCTTTTTCTGGCAAAAGGCGATTCATTTCAATTGGAAAGCAATGCCTTGGGCAAGCTCAAAACCAATGGATTTGCACGGCCTGTGATGGCTGATTTTGCCAATGATGGAAAACCTGATTTGCTGGTAGCCGATAGTTATGGTTATCTTTTTTTGGTTGATGATTTTGATGCCAAAACAGCTGAATTCAATTACCGCCAAAACCTGCTTTTTAACCTGGAGTTTGACACGGTGGTGCTGAAAGATTTTGGTGCGCGATTGGTGCCCGCTGTTGGCGATCTAAATTGCGACACCATACCCGATATGCTTTTGGGAAACAGCCGTGGCGGCTTGCTTTACCTCACCGGAATATTGAAAAGGTACAATACCGTGGCCCAGCAACATGCCGACTTGTATTTTGCCGTGTATCCAAACCCCAACAATGGACAGGTAGTGATGAGCTGGCAAATGAGCCATGCCACCGCCAATTTGCAAATTATAAACAGCACAGGTTCAATTGTTTTCAGCGGTACAGTTACCAACAAAGAGTTGTTCAATTATCAGCAATTAGAGGCGGGTATGTATATATTCAAGCTTAGTACAAGCTCAAATCAGGTATTTTTTGCTAAAGTGATTAAAGTGCAATAAACTATGCCCTATTCGCCTTATTTTTAACGATTGAATCCAACAAAGAGTAATATTGTTATCCGTATCACTCCCACACAAAAAAATCGACCTATGATAGCTTTTAACAAGAGCCTGCTTACCTTCACACTACTTTTTGGTTTTGGCTTTTCGGCTGTTTCGCAAGAGCTGCAAACGCAATTTTATTTTAAGCAAGAAGCCGGTCCCATAGTGGTCATCAACGGCGACAGCTCTACCACCGCCTTTACCGGAGGTTTTCACAAACCCATTTTCGACAATTTGGATATCAATTTTGACGGGGTGGTCGATTTGGTGGTTTTTGACCACGAAGACGATCATTTGCTCACCTTTATTGGCAATGGCAGCACCACCAACCCGCTTTTTCAATATGCGCCGCAGTACGAATCGCTTTTCCCCGACATTAATTCGTGGCTGAGAATAGTTGATTTTAACAACGATGGCAAGCTTGACCTGTTTACCTCAAATGATGTAGGCGGTATCATGGTTTACAAAAACATAAGTTCGGGCAAAGACTTGAAATTCAAGGAGTATTCGGAAGAGTTGAAGTATCTTGATACGGATTATAACTTCTACACCAATGTGGCGGTAATGCCCAGCGACATACCCATTATTACCGATATGGACAACGATGGCGATATAGACGTGATGTCGTTTGAACCCGGCGGGGGCAATGTAACCTTTTACCAAAACCACTCAAAAGACAAATACAACCACTTAGACAGTTTCAACTACTATGTGGCCACCTATTGCTGGGGGCGTTTTCAAGAAGCGGCTACCAGCAACGATATTGTGTTTGCGCCCGATTGCTATTTGTACAAAAAACAAAAGCACTCAGGCTCCAACATGATAGCCATTGATGTGGACAACGATGGCGATAAAGACGTGTTGCTGAGCGATGTATCGTACAAGTCGGTTATTCTTTTGGTAAATGGCTGGAACCCCAAAAGCGCCAAACCACACAGACGCGATACAGTGGTGCAGGCGGTACTCAATTATCCCACCAACACCAAATCAATCGCGGTTGATTTGTATCCGTCGATGCACTGGGTTGATGTGGATTTTGACGACAAAAAAGATTTGATAGTGGCGCCCTACTCGCAGGAAATAAACTTTGACGTGTACAATACCTGGTATTATAAAAACACTACAAGCAATGAAAAACCGGTTTTTGAATACAAGCAAAACGATTTTATCCAAAACCGAACCATAGAAACGGGTGAGTTTTCATATCCCGCCTTTGGCGATGTGGATGGCGATGGCGATTATGATTTGTTTGTGGCCTCGCCAACGCCCTATACCAACTACGAATACGACAAGGCCTACTACCGCTTATTCATGTACGAAAATGTTGGCGACTCAGTAAATCCGGTTTTTAAGTTAGCCAACGAAGACTACCTGAATCTGAGCAAACGACAGCTTGACTATTTTTCTCCGGTATTTGGCGATGCCAACAATGATGGCACAATGGACCTATTGCTCGGTTTGTCAAATGGCCGGCTTATGTTGTTTAAGAATAGCAGCAAGCCGCGCAAACCCGCCTCATTCAAATTTGCCGGAAACTCTTTTATGAAAATAAAGGTGAAAGACAATGCGGCACCTTGCATATACGATGTGAACCACGATGGTAAAAACGATTTGGTAATAGGTGATTTTGTGGGTAAACTGAGTTTATTTCTCTGGGACAGCAACAACGATACGCTCAATCTTGAAACCGACAATTGGTTGGGAATCAATGTGGGGCTTCAAACGGTTGGCTTCTCATATCCGCGCATGGGCGATTTTAACAACGATGGAAAAGACGAATTGTTGGTGGCTTACAACATGGGTTATCTCAATTATTACAGCGATTTTGAATACACACAAAAAACGGCAAGCCTTGACAAGGAGATAGTTTTTGACGACAATTTGCAAGCCGGTAAAGCCAAGGATTTCGGCGATATGCTTTCGGTGGATGTAGCTGACCTGAACGGCGATTCGCTCGCTGATTTGGTGCTGGGCAACAAACGAGGCGGACTCTACTACCTACGCGGTTTTGAGCATGTGTATGATGGCATAACCGAAGCTCCGGAAAGTAAAAAAGTGAGCATTTACCCCAATCCGGCAAATGATTTGGTAAAAATAAACTGGCTCAATGAGCATGAAACGGCACGATTGAAGGTATTTGATATGCAGGGCCGCGAGGTGCTAAACCAAACCATAGTAAACAATAGTGTTGTTGATTTGAGCAAAGTACAAAAGGGTTTTTGCGTAGTGATGCTACAGTTTGCCGATGGCAACCAAGCCGCCGCCAAGGTGTTGCTCAATTGAAAATAGGGCATGCAATAAAGTGGTTGATAGGAGCGAAGCACTATTTTTGACCTGATGAACGAATATGGATTGTACCTTTTGGGAGCCTTGGCCACCTTGTTTTCGGTGGTAAATCCCATAAGCACAATGCCTGTATTTTTGGCACTTACGGTAAACTCCGATAAGAAACACCGCGAATTGATGGCCCGCAAAAGTGCCGTGATGATGGTGCTCATCCTGCTCGGTTTTTTAATTGCCGGTTCATTTATCCTCCGCTTTTTTTCGCTTAGTCTCGATGGTATTAGAATAGCCGGTGGCATTGTTATCGTGCGGTCGGGTTTTATGCTGCTCAATGCCATTGAAAAACCCAACTTATCGCAGGAATCGAAAAACGAAGGGATGACCAAAAAAGACATTTCACTCACACCATTGGCCATTCCATTATTGGCCGGCCCCGGTGCTATGGCTGCCGTAATAAGCATGAGCACCAAAGCCGCCGACGATGCCATAAAATACCCTATACTTGCTCTGGCCATAGTTATTGTGGCTTTTTCGGTATTTATTTCCTTTCGCTATTCTGTAAAGGCATTGCCTATTTTGGGCACTTCAGGCCTTGAAGCCCTTACCAAAATTATGGGCTTTATCACCATGTCTATTGGTGTGCAGTTTATCATCAACGGGGTGATGCCCCTCTTAGCCCAGGCGCATGCATAAAGTCGTTTTTACCCTGCTTTTCTTACTGTCATTTGCAAGATTAACCGCACAGAAATACTATGTGTATTTTACCGATAAAGATGGGCAGCAACTCAATCCGTACAGCTATTTTGACGAGCACACCATAGTGCGAAGGCTGCGCTGCGGCGTTCCATTGGTGCAAAAAACCGATTTGCCTGTAAATGAAAATTATGTGCAGCAAATACAAGAGGCTGTTGACAGCATTGCGGTAGTAAGCCGGTGGTTCAACATGGCAGTAGTATATGCAAGCACCGAAAAAATGGCCGAAGTAGCCACTTGGTCGTTTGTAAAAAAGGTAGAAGAAGCCGGACCCGTTTTTAAGCAAATTGCCGAAGAAGTAATTCCGGTTAAAAAAATAAAAATCCTGCACGAATACCAGACCGAGCGTATGGAAGGCAGCCTTTTCACCAAAAATGGAATTACCGGCAGGGGAGTTACAGTGGCGGTATTTGACGTGGGCTTTATTGACGCCGATATACACAGCGGACTGCAACATTTGGATATAAAAGCCACCTATGATTTTGTTGGGAAGGATGAAAATCCGTATCAGGGCGGTACACATGGCACCTCGGTACTGTCAGTTATTGGTGGCAAATATGGCGATACACTGCTGGGCCTGGCACCCAATGCGCAATACCTGTTGGCACGCACCGAGCGCAACAACTCTGAACCAGCAGGCGAAGAAGAAAACTGGCTTGCTGCTGCCGAGTGGGCCGATAAAAACGGTGCGGATGTGATAAACAGCTCCTTGGGCTACACCTTCCAGCGCTATTTTTATGATGACATGGATGGCAAAACAAGTTTGGTGGCCAAAGCTGCAAACATGGCGTTCAGCAAAGGAATAGTGGTGGTAGTGTCGGCGGGCAACGAAGGCAACGGCAAGTGGCGCTACATTGGCACGCCCGCAGATGCCGACAGTGTGCTGAGTATAGGCGCTATTGCACCGGAAACCGATTTGAGAACAAGTTTCAGCTCCTATGGTCCAAATGCAATTGGTGTGTTGAAACCCAACATAAGTGCACCCGGATGGGTGTTTGCATGCAGCCGCCGACAGTCGTACACCGAAACCGCGGGCACCTCGTTTTCATCGCCTTTGGTAGCGGGTTTTGTGGCCTGTGTCATGCAGCAGTTCCCCCAACTGAGTCACAAAGAAGTATTTGAAAAAATGCAGCTTTGCGGGCATCTCTATCCATATTTCGACTATGCGCACGGCTATGGTGTGCCGCTGGCCTCAAAATTTATATCGCCGCAAAACGTACCCAAGCAAGCCGAGTTTTCAATGGAGTTGCTTAGCGATACGGCCTTGAAGTTCAACTTGCTGCCACCGGTGGTAGCTACCATCAAAACCGACTCAGCGGAATACCTGCCGCAGTATATCTACTTTCACATACAAAGCACACAGGGAATTTTGGTTTATTATAAAGTGGTGTCCATTAGAAATGAAGAAGAATTGCCCGTTTACCTCGAATTGAACAACAAAGGCTATGCGCTGCAAGCAGGCGATATTTTGAGAGTTTACTATAATGGGGTGACCCGCCAAATGAAATACCAACCATGAAAAACTATATCCTGGTCATTATTCCCGTTTTCGTTTTTGTACTTAAAGCCCAAAGCCAAAAAGTGGTTCTTGAAGACAATGTTTGGTTCAATAGAAGCGAAGACGACAACTACGGCGCCAATAAGAAACACTATGTGAATACCTATATGAGTTTTGGCACCTCATTCGATCCAAATACTTTTAAATCACCGGTTATTGATTTGAATGAATATAAGAACCTTGGGCTGTATTATGATTTTGGCATCTGTTATAAATACAAGCTGGGCAATGTCTTGTCGCTTACTTCAGACCTTTCTATCAACCGAAACCGGCGGTCACTTCATTTCGGCATCGTATTTCCGGAGGTAGAGCCGGTTTATAACCGCGAAATTTGGTCAGCGGGTTGTTTTGCCTTGGGGCCGCGCATCAATTTTGATCCCAACAGAGGAAATGCAATAGGTACTTATCTTGACCTCAGGATAGTGGGTTTAGCCCTTGCCAATTCAAGACGTAAGTATAAGGAATATACCCCGTCTAACACGCCGCCTGTGGTTGTGTCAAGGGGTTTACATCCTGATAACAGGTTATTGTTTGGTGCCGAAGCTGTTTTGGGAACCGGGAATATTGCGTTGAAGGGGCGTTATGTTTTTAATACACAAACCTTTGACCAAAGTGCTATTTGGCAATACAGCCGCTACACACTTTCGCTACAAATTGGGTTTAACTAAAGCATTTATTCCTGATAGAAATAATGCCTGAAAGTCTCAGTCTATAGAACTAATAGTAGGCTGTCAATCAATTGGCGGGTAAAAGCGTTGGGTTGAGAGCTTTGGTTAGTTGGAAACAACCGTGCCTATGGCTTCGCCTTGTACCAATTGTTTCAGGTTGCCTTTGGTATTGATATCAAAAACTATAATGGGCATTTCATTTTCCTTGCACATGGTAAAGGCCGTCATATCCATTACATTGAGGCGTTTTTCATAAGCTTCGTCAAATGATATCACCTCGTATTTTTCGGCATCCGGGTCTTTCATAGGGTCGGCGGTGTATATGCCATCTACCTTGGTACCTTTCAGCAACACATCGGCTTTTATTTCAACCGCTCTCAGGGCTGCGGCGGTATCGGTAGTAAAGTAAGGGTTGCCGGTGCCGGCTCCAAAAATTACCACACGACCTTTTTCCATGTGTCTGATGCTGCGGCGGCGAATGAAAGGTTCGGCAACTTCGGCTATTGAAATAGCAGATTGCAAACGGGTATATACGCCGATTTTTTCCAGGGCACCTTGCAGTGCCATACCGTTCATTACGGTGGCCAACATACCCATGTAATCGGCTTGTGCGCGTTCAATAAGGCCATCTTGAGCAGCTTGCATGCCCCTGAAAATGTTGCCACCACCAATTACCACGCCTACTTCTACGCCCAGATCTACCATACTTTTTATCTCGGCAGCATAGTGGTGCAGTGCATCGGTTTCAATGCCAAATTCACTTTTTCCCATCAGCGCCTCGCCGCTAAGCTTGAGTAATACCCGTTGAAACTTCATGTATGCAATTTGGGGGGCAAAGAAATGCCTAATCTGCCGAAATGCGAAATGGAATTGTGTAATTCATCAAACGAACCAAAGACTGATGGCAGCCATTTTTGTGGGCAAACAATGGCCAACTTGTACATTTGAAGCACTTTTGAGTAAATAAACCGGCCATAGTTCTCTTTGAATAAATAATTCGCGACCCAATGAAAATAACAGCCAAACGCATAGACGATGCCTACAAAATGGAGGTGGAAAATGCCGTGGGCGACCGCCTACAGATTGATGGTGTAAACCAAGGAATGAGTCCCATGCAGACCTTATTGGCGGCCTATGCGGGTTGCACCGTGGTTGATGTGGTTGATATTTTAAAGAAGCAACGCCAACATTTGCGCCACTTGGAAATTGACATCAGCGGCGAGCGACCTGCTACAGGAGATATCAAACCTTTTACGGCCATTCACCTTCACTATAGGCTGTATGGCGATATAAAGCCACATTTTGCCGATCGAGCCATCAGCCTTGCAGTGCACACTTATTGTTCGGTTGGTGCTTCGTTAAATCCTGAAATCAAAGTAGGCTACAGTTTTCAAATTGAAGAGTAGCGTACAATGAAAAAACTACGGCTCTTTTAAGGGTTTTCCCACTGTTCAAGAAACGATTGGTCCACAACGCCCACATGTTTTTCAAGCACCATCCCATCAGCTGAAACAACCACTGTAGTAGGAAATGAATTGATTTGCAATAAGTTGGTCAGCTCGTTTTGGTAATCGGCAACCACATTCAAGTTGTAGCCTTTTTCATGTAAAAACTGTTGCACACCGGCCAAGCCCTGTTTCTCTGATGCGATATTGTTTATCAATAGAAAATTGTGGTTTTGGCTACTCGCATAGTAGGCGCTAAGTTCAGGCATTTCTGAACGGCAGGGTGGACACCATGTGGCCCAAAAATTGAGAATAATGGGTTTTTCTGTGTCAATGGAAAGTTCGCTGCCATATACATCGCTTTGTTGTGCCAGTATTTCGGCCACGGGCAAAGCGGTTGCTGACTTGGGCGTATTAAACCATTTACCCAGCAAAAACACCCCAATAAAAACCAGACTGCTGAGCGTGAGATAGCGTGCGTGTTTGGATTTATTTTCGCTTTTTTTGAGTATAAACCAGGCAAAATATAGCGCAACTCCCAATAGACCTGCCGCCACATTTGCCTGACTGCCCCAGCCGTAGAAGAGCATGAGTGGTTCGGCACGCACTGAGTGGAAATGGGTAATTAACAGCGATAGTTTAAGTGAGATGAGGTAAGCGAGTGCGCCATTGGTCAGGGTGCTTTCGGCGGCTGTGCGTTCTTCTTTCTTCTTAATGAGCAAACGACCTATAAGCAGCGTGGCTACGGCAGCTATGGCAAGTTGAATGAGTATATCGGGTACCAAATTGTTTTTTTGGCAAAAATGAAGAAATACCGAAAATAGCCAAGTGTCAACTGTTACATAATGCGGGGATATGAAAACATGGATTTAGATTCAATTTATTCTGATAATTACAAACACAATAGCAAAAGGAGCTCGAATATTTTTTTGAGCCATGCCAAATTAGCCGCCAATATTATAAATACGAAAGCCAAATGTGGTTATATTTGATTTCTAAAATAAATAATTATTAGTAATGAAAAATGTAATTTTATTTGCGATGCTTTTGGGAGTATGCGCGCCTATTGGTGTTTTGGCACAGAAATTTGCCTATTTGGAAAAAATTAAACTCAAAACCGATGAAGATTTCAGGCAAAATGAACAAAATGTGTATGAAGGCGCCAAATATGTTTTGTCAAAATCGATGAAAGACCAAGACAACGACCGTGACTGTTATTATGCAAGCAGGTTTATTATTCAATGGCTAATAGGCACGCCTGATTATGAAGTGATTATTGATAATACGGTGAGCGATTTAGCTAGCAGAAAACAAGGAAAGCTGTTGGGTATATACATGGCATGCGCTAGTGTATTTGTTATCGAAAACAAAGACAAACACCTTGACGAAAGCGAGCAATATTATGCCATTATGGAATATTTCTTGGATTATTGCGCTAATAGCAGCAACGGTGTAGTGATGGACAGGAAAGTAAAAAACTAATGGAAGCCCGTGAAGATGGTAATTTGAGAGAGTATTTAGATTCGGTGAGGAAATAATTGTAAAGAGTGTCTTTAAGAATTTCCTTTTGCTCGTTTTGAATTTGATTACCCCAACGCTTTCGGGACCCTCGTATTCAAAACTTGGCATACCTTCTTGCTGACCAATTCTAATAAATGCATGGTTTGCTTGCAAGAAACAGAATCATAAACATAAAAAAAGGGAGCCGAGGCTCCCTTTTCTATTTTGATTTAATACAATCTTGCTTAGGCACCAATACCCAAACGACGGAAATTGGTGATGGTAAGATTTGAGTCAACTGCTTTGAGCATCGCTTCAACAGATTTTGAAGGATCTTTTACGAATGACTGACTCAGCAGGGTATTTTCTTTGAAGAATTTACCCAATTTTCCCTGAGCAATTTTGTCAATCATATTTTCAGGCTTGCCTTCGGCAATCACCTGCTCGCGGGCAATTTCCAACTCACGATCAATAACTTCTTGCGCAATGCCATCTTTGCTAACAGCCAATGGTTTCATGGCGGCAATTTGCATGGCGGCATCTTTACCTGCATCAGCAGCGGCATCGCCTGCTACTGTAAGGGCTACCAACACGCCAATTTTGTTGCCGGCGTGAATATATGAAACTACGTTTGTGCCTTCAAGGTGTTCGTAGTTAGATACTTCAATTTTTTCACCGATTTTGGCCATTTGGTCAAGCAGATGGTCTTTGATGCTTGTGCCATCAATGGTTAGTGCGAGCAAAGCTTCTTTGTCGGCGGGGAAATTGGCCATGGCTGCGTCAGCTATTTTCTCGGCAAATGCTACAAAATCAGCATTTTTTGCCACGAAATCAGTTTCGCAGTTGAGTTCAACCACAATACCTTTGGTACTGTCGTCATTTGTTTTAGCAATAACCACACCTTCGTTTGACTCTCTGTCGGCTCTTTTGTCAGAGATTTTCTGACCTTTTTTACGCAAGTAGTCTATTGCGGCATCCATATCGCCATTGGTTTCATTTAAGGCATTTTTACAATCCATCATGCCTGCACCAGTGGCTTTTCTTAATTCGTTTACCTGACTTGCAGTAATTCCCATTTATTTTAAATTTAGAATTGAACGACTATTCGCTTTCCGCCTCGGTTTTATCCTTTTTCTTGGCTTCTTGCTTTGCTTTCGCTTCGTCTTTGGCTCTTTTTCTTTCTTCCAATCCTTCGGCAATAGAGTTGCGCAAAGTGTTGGTTATCAATTCAATTGACTTTGTAGAGTCATCGTTGGCCGGAATGGCGTAGTCAACCACTCGCGGGTTTGAGTTGGTATCAACCATACCAAAAGAGGTGAGGTTGAGTTTGTGCGCTTCAGAAACAGCAATGTGCTCTTTCTTAACGTCGATAATAAACAAACCTGCAGGTATTCGGGTGAGGTCGGAAATACCACCGAGTACCTTGTTTAGTTTGTCGCGTTCGCGCATAAGAATCAAACGTTCGCGCTTTGCCATGTTTTGGAAAGTACCATCCTGCTCCATTTTGTCAATGTTTTGCATTTTCTTGATAGACTTTCGCACGGTAGCAAAGTTGGTGAGCATACCACCCAACCAACGCTCGGTTACGTAGGGCATGTTCACGCTTTCTGCGGCGTTGATTACAATTTCCTTGGCTTGTTTTTTGGTAGCAACAAACAAGACTTTTCGGCCGGATTTAGCGATGTTCTTGATCGCTCCACAGGCTTCGTCCATCTTCTTCATGGTTTTGTACAGGTCAATTACATGAATCCCGTTTTTTTCCATGAAGATGTAGGGCGCCATATTAGGATCCCACTTTGACTTTAGGTGGCCAAAGTGTACGCCTGCATCCAGCAACTGTTCTAAG
>WGNN01000026.1 GCA_016124515.1 bacterium | reverse complement strand
TTGAAAAAGTAGTTTTACCAGGTAATTTCTCCTTACTTCAATTAATTTCAACAGAGCAAAGAAATCCAACACAGCTTGACCATTGTTTACAGTGCCAAAAAACGCATTAATTACGCCCCATGATGGCTTGTGCGGCAGCCGCACCGGCTTCAATGGCTCCGTTTATTGAGGCATTGCAACTTGAATCGCCGGCCCAAACTGTGTGGTCATCCACCCACATACTTTCAGGCTGTGGCTTGTAGCGGTTTTGGTTGAGCACAGGCAACGAAGCGGGAATCTTGAAATGACGCATCAAAGAACCTGCTTCTATAGAAAAGTGTGAACGCAATTCTTCCTTCACTTGCTTAATTAGTTCTTCTTCGCCCAATCTGTGTTTTTTCAAGATTGTTACACACAAAATATTTTTATGGCCCGCTGCGGGTAGCAAATCGCTCACAAAGTGCAGGTTGTTTACTAAATCGCCGCCACCGGCAAGCAAGGCAATAATGGGCTTGCCAAACGAACTGCTGCTTGTTTCAAAATACAGGCTTTCGCTGCCGTGCCAATCGGTGGTTTTTGTAGCTTTTTCAGGTTTAGCAAGGTCAAAATTGGTGGCATTTACCACAAAATCAAATTCGTGCACTTCGCCATTTGCCAAAACCAATTCAGCTTTATTGTTTTCTACTATTTCAGTAGCAAGTTGCATGGTGGTTTTGCTGAGTTTTTGCGCCAGTTGGTTCGGAATTTCCTGCATGCCTTTTTCAGGAATTGCGGCAAAACCCTCGGCAAACATTTTATAGGTAAAAAGGAATTTTCTGCTTGAGGTATTCAGCTCATTTTCAAGAAATACACCACCAAAAAAAGGCCTGAAAAAAGTATTGATGATTTTTTCAGAAAAACCATATTCCTGCAAAAAATGCAAGGTGCTTTGTTCCTTCTCTTCAAATATGGATTCCACCGATTTTTTCTTCATATCGACGGCAAGGCGCGCCATGCCCACTTTGTCGCTAAAATTGCCAATTGGCGCTGATAAGGTTGACAACAGGAACTGGTAATTGCGGGTAATATCGCCTATTTGAAACATTTTGCCATTGCTGCAAATATTGGCACCCGGCAAAAACCTGCGAAGCCGCAGTTCATTAAGGCTCAGGTATTTAGAAACAGCCGGATAAGCCGTAAGGAGCACCTGAAAACCATGATCGAGCGGTATGCCGTTTACTACATCGGTTTTTAGCCGACCGCCTATTTGTGCCGACTTTTCAAAAAGCACTGGTTTGTATCCTTGTTTTTCCAATTCAGTTGCGGCCACCAATCCGCTGATTCCGGCGCCAATAATGGCAACTTTTGCACTCATAATTACAGGTTCAGGTTGTTAAAATATGCTTGGCATTTCTTTAATCTTGGTTTAAAGCCCATATAAATCACCGGTTTCATAAGTCTTTCGGTCAATGCATTCGCCGATTTGAATTCCATATCGTCTATTATCAACGATTCGTTTTCAGAAACCCTGCGAACAATGTGGCGGTGACGCCAATAGCTCAGTCCGGCAGGCATTTTCAAACCTTCGTCTATAAAACAAGCTTCGTCGTGGTTTTGGTATTTCTCCTCTATCCTGCTGATCCAATGCATGTTGAGCGGCTTATTGAACTTGATATGGGTAATATCGCCCACTTCGGTTCCATCAAATTGTTCCAGCGAAACCAACGGGTTTTTGGGCAATAAAAACAGGAATAAGCGCTCGTTGAAGTGTTTCATCACTTCGGTGTAGTAGCCTTTGACGGGAGTATGTAATATTACCTTCAAACAAAAAAAACCTTTGATGATGGAGCAAACAAGAAAGGTTTTAAAAAGTTTAGCGCAAAGCCAAAGCCAGGTGAAAAAGGCAATACAATCAGGCTATCGGCATAAATAAGGGTCTATAGAAACACACTTAAAGTCCTTTGAAATGTAATTGGCTTTGCCCTGGTAAATGACAAATGCCACCACCACTTGGTTGCCGTTCACATCGGTTTTCTCTTCAAAAGGGGCCAATACATGTTCCAATTCCCAACCAATCACAGGTTTGTTGTTTTTGTCGATAAATGCCCAAACGCCCCTTTTGTTTACCCCGGCCAGCCCGTAGGTAAATGACATGGCTTCGTCGTAAAAAGGCGCTATTACTTCTTTGCCCTCAAGGTTGGTGTAGCCGTAGCGCCAGTTGCTGCGCACGAGCACGAGCCCATCGGAAGGTGGATTCACAAAATCGTATTTAATGGGCACCACCACCTTGCCGGTTTTGTCTATGAGACCCATTTTTTTACCCTTTGCCACTACGGCATAGCCATTTTCAAAAAAACCGGTGGCATCATAATAACCCAATTCTATGGTAATGTTTGATGGGTCGGTGGGGTCGATGCGCTTGATTTCAATTTCATAATCCTCATATTGACAAGGAATAACCAACTTGCCACTGAGGTCGATAAAACCGTATTTTCCATTTTTTTCAACCTTGGCCATACCATCGCTAAAAGCGTAGGCAAAATCATATATGGGTGGTACTATTTCCTTGCCTGTTTCGTCGAGAAAGCCATATTTACCATTTCGACAAAACATGGCCCGGTTTTCAAAAAAGTTATATTCGCGTTCCACCTCATAATAAGGTGCTTGATGATCTACCCAAGCATAAGCAAGGTTTTCGTATTGAATTTTGGTGAGTGGTGTTCCGTCCTTTTTCATAAATCCATATTTCTTGTCGAGGCGCACATAACAAACGCCATCATAAAACCGCCCTATTTCATCATATTTAAATGGAATTACCACCTTTCCAAAGGTATCTACATAGCCATACATCAGCCCTTTTTTTGCACCAATCATTCCTTCGTCAAAATACCGTATTTCATCATATTCAGGGTGCAGGATTTCTTTTCCGCTTTTATTTACAAAACCAAATTTCCGGTTGAGAATTACGCCGGCGTGGCCATTGGTAAGGTCTGCAATTTTATCGTATTTAATGGGAATAGCTTCGCTACCATTGCGTTTTATATAGCCCCACTTATTATCTTTTTGAGCCATTGCCAAGCCCTTATTAAATTCGTCAAGTGCTGAGTAAACAAATGGAATCACTTCATTGCCTTTTTTATCGAGGTAGCCATAATAGCCGTTTTTTTCGCTGAGCGCCATACCTTTATCATCAAACTGCTCTATGAAAGTGTATAAAACTTCTATAATAATTTTACCGTCTTCGCCCACAAAACCAAACTTTTTATCGGCATACACTTTGGCCCAGCCATCAATAAACGGACCTATTTTGTCAAAAGCGCAAGGCACCACCTCTTCTCCGGCAAGGTTCAGATAGCCTTCTTTAAAGTTGCGGGTGGCCTTTATTCGGGTGGCTTCCACCTCGCCCAATTGGCTGTACATAAATTCGCAGAGTTCTTTCCCCTCGCGCGACAAAATGCCCCAGCCACTTTTCTTTTGAGCTTTGCATACGCCGTTTTCAAAACCTTCTAAATTGAGGTATTGCAAGGGCACCACCTGATTGCCTTTCAGATCAATATAGCCCAAAAATTTGTCAGCTTTTACCAGTGCAAGTCCGTTTTTGAAGGGTTCTACCCTATCAAATTTGGTTTTGAAAGCCGCTTTTCCATCGGGGTTTATAAAGTACATGTGGTCTTTGCGTTCAACCGCCGCGAAACCTTCGGTAAACTCCATGGCATTGTCAAACTTGGGTTTGATAACTACTTCGCCTTTGCTGTCTTTGAACCCGTATTTGCCGTTGCTGCGAAACCTTACAAGGTCTTGTGCCGACAAGCTGAAAGAAGCCAATACCAATAATAATACACTCAATAAACGCATGCTGCTTAGATTTTAAAGAAACAAAAATACCTAGTGTCTGCAAGAAAAGGCCAATAATTTCGATTCTCTGGTTTTTAATTTGGTCATTTTCAAAAATAAGCGCCGCGCAAATAAACATTCGTAAGACTTATTTTTAACTGGGTTGTAAGCATAAAGTGAAGCGCGAAACGAATTTTGGTCAGTCGCCCAACCGTCCTATACTTTAGGTCTCATGCGCATCGGGCCTTCTTTTATTGACATCAACTATCAAAAGTCCAAACGTGAATACGATAAAAGGAATCAATATGCCACTTTTAAGAGCGTGTAGTTCATCATAGCCGCCTTTATGACCAGTCACGAATAAAATAAGCATAGAAAAAGGCAATGAAACAAACAACGAAATTTCACAAAGTACCAAGTTTCGCTTTCTAACATTAACTCCATGAACCTTCAGAAGCTTAAATGCCAAAATTGGTAAAAGCGGAGGAACAATCAATACTAAACTTCTCACAGCATTTATTTTCAAATAATCCGTTTCGAAAAGTGACAACATTGCAGCCGGCCCATTAATATAATTATAGCCTAGTGAATGTTTTAAAACAAAATAGGTAAAAACACCAAGAATAATAGAAAATATGTTTAATGTAAGTCGTTTTAAAGGTTTCAATGTTATCATTTGGTTCATCCAAAGCAGAAAAAGGCCAAATCCAATGGGGATTGCTATATGAAAATAAGTAGTCCAAATTAAACCTGTCCATCCATGATATTCAATTTCCAACCGCCAAATTATTCCACAGAGCAGTGATACCATTAATAGTGATAAAATTTGATGCTTTTTTATTTTCATCCATTGCATCATAATAATTCCAATAAATTATTTCTTACGCACCTTTTGCAGGTAGTTTTCGCTTTTTACGGCTTTTTGATTCGCTTTGATTTCTTCTTCATCCATCTCATTCATTTCAACTACCACGGTGTCGTATTTGCTGTTGGTTTCGTCTGACATTTCAATGTATTTGTTGCTTCCCCATTTGTCTTTTCTACCTTCAATATAGCTTTTGTTGTAGTTGATCATGGTTCTTGCGCTGTCCATTTCTCCGCGGTCCACAGCCTTCATGGCTTTTTCAATGCGCAAATTGGCTTCATAGAAAGTTACCCACTGTTCCACCTCGGCATTGCGTCCTGAGGCAAGCAACTCATGGTCGCGCGCGGGCTGCAACACACAATTAACCAACAAGGTATCTGTGTTATAATCACCAATAGCCCTTTGGTAGGTTAGTTGTGAGCTAAAGAATAAATCGCCGTCGTATTGCTCGTTTACCTTCAAGCGCACAAGTACACCTTTTTCGCTGCCCGATACCAAATCGCGGAAATAAATTTTCAATTTGCTGCCTTCTTTTTCGTATTTAAAACCATAAACATGCTCTATTTCAACACCTTCAGGTAAGGTAATTTCCAATAAACTGTTTTGAGCCACTATGGCCAACAAACCTTCAAGTTCTTGCTTGAAAATGGCGGGAATATCTTCGGGTGAGGAAATAAAATAATAATTACCTGCTCCGTATTCGGCCATTCCCTGAAGCAAATCTTCATTATAATCGATGCCCACACCAAAGGTTGAAAGGCTGATATTATGTTCAATATTGTAGTTTTTTGCCATTTGCATCAGCTGCACGGGGTTGGTAATCCCCACATTGGCAAGTCCATCGGTTAGCAACAATACGCGGTTGGTGTAGTTGGCGTTGAAATGCTTTTTCACTTCGGCATAGCCTTGCAACAAACCACCGCCCAAATTGGTGGAACCGCGATCAAACAGGCTGTTTATCTTTTGTTTTATCAGGGTTTTGTCGGTAACCGGTCCGGCGGCCCACTCGGTTATTATTTCTTCGTCGTACGATACAATCGACAAAAAGTCAGTGGCATTCAGGTTGTCCACCACAAATTCGGCTGCCTTTTTTACGTAGGCAAGTTTATCGCCTTGCATAGAACCGCTGCGGTCAATTACGAGAGAAATATTCAAAGGCTTCCTTTCTTTTTCATCCACTTTCACATCGTTGGTAGCCACTTCAAGGTACAGGTAGTTGCCGCTGTCGGTGCGGGCCGGGTAATAATACAGGTTGTTGAGCGAGGCAGTCAGTTTCACCAAATCGTTTGAGTCAGAAGGCAATTGCAAGCCCGTAACTTCATTGGTTACTGTTTCTTCTCCATTGGCCGGCGAAGAAGACGACACACAGGATAGAAATAAAAACGTGAGTGAAAAGGCAAAAAGTTGGGGTAGCGATACAGATTTCATCAGGTTGATTTTGGCGGAGTTGATGCGCCTAAAACCAAATTTGCATAAATGGGGTATATTTTTTTTGGTTGCCCTGTGCTTTTTAACCAATTTTCACCCGACAAGTCGGATTTGAAAATGGAATGATTTCTTTTCTCGCTTCGCGAGTTGAAGAATCAACTTTTTGATTTGCTGATTTGCTGATTTGCTAATATGCTGATTGGGGATTTCGTTTCTCGCTTTGCAATTTCGAAACCCCTCGTCATTCCGCACTTGATGCGGAATCTGTTGAGTTGGAAAACGACATGATGTGCTGATTTGCTAATGTGCAGATTTGCTGATTGGGGAATCTCTTTGATTTCATAAACTACAAAAAGCCCCAACGGGGCGGCACAACACAGCATAGGGCATCGCCCTATGATTGATAAGCCATCGCCCCATGAAAACCCCAAAAAATACCCTCACATCATTCCGCACTTGATGCGGAATCTGTTGAGTTGGAAAACGACATGATGTGCTGATTTGCTGAATTGCTGATGCGATGATAATTTGAAAATTTGGAGATTTGAAAATTTGAAAATGGAATGATTTCTTTTCTCGCTTTGCGATTTCGAAACCCCTCGTCATTCCGCACTTGATGCGGAATCTGTTGAGTTGGAAAACGACATGATATGCTGATTTGCTAATGTGATGATGTGCTGATTGGGGAATCTCTTTGATTTCAAAAACCACAAAAAGCCCCAACGGGACGACACAACACAGCGTGGGGCATCGCCCTATGAACAAACACAACACAGCATAGGGCATCGCCCTATGATTGATGAGGCATCGCCTTACGAAAAGCCTCTCAACAAACCTACCGTCATTGCGGACTTGATCCGCAATCTTTTGAATTGAAAAACCAACCTCCTGGCACCCAAACAGACCCGTCAGGTCTTCAAGACCTGACGGGTCTTTCCACAATACCTTATTCCTTTACCAACAAATAAACAGACTGCCCCTCATTGCCTTGCAGCAAAACCTGGTACACAGCGGGCTGAAGCTCGCTGATATCCAATTTTTGGGTTCCTGCGTTGATGTTGCGGCGCATTATTTCTTTGCCTTGCATATTTATAACCACTATAGTTTGCCAGCTCGCCGGATTGTAGAAACTAATAAACTGAGTAGCCGGATTGGGATAAAAGGCCGGTTGTGGTATTTCTTCCAAACTATTCAACGCTTCTACGTTGAGCGTTTTTTGAATAGCACAATCATTTTTATCTGTAACAGACACCGAGTAGCTGCCTGCCGCCAATTTTTCGGCCGTGGCTGTTGTTTGTTTTTTCGGGTCGCTCCACAAATAGCTGTAGGGCGCTGTGCCACCATTTGCTTCCACAAAAGCGGTTCCACGATCCAGACCGCCCCAAGTTGCCGTGGTGCCAGATTTAGTGAAATACAATGAATCGGGCTGGGTAAGCTCAAAGGTGGTGTCGCTCATACAACCGTTGTCGTCAACGCAAACAAAACTGTAGCTCCCCGCCTCCATCTTTTTCCGTGGATTGGTGTTGCTATTGTCATCAAGCCATGTAACACTAAACGGACCTTTGCCCACGGGCATAGAAATAGAAGCCTCGCCATTTTTTGATTCATAACAAGTAAGGTTGGTCAGTTTCATCTCATTTTCGGGATTTGGATTTGATTTAAATTCCACATAAAACGAATCCACAAAACCTTGATTTTCAACAAATAGACCGAAATCTACTTTACCTTTTCCTGCCATTTTTACCGCTATGGAAGCATCATGCACGCTGCCTCCGTTCAGCAATTTTCCTTCCGCCGGAATGCGCCATGTCAAGTGGCTTTTGGCGGGTTTGCTTGTGTCGCTCAGGTAAACGGTATCGCCCCGGCATACATAAAAAGAAGATATTTCAAATCCGGCTTTCACAATTACCACGTCTATTATCTTGCAATTGTTGCTGATGGCCACCATAGGAAATACACTGCTGCAACCGGTTGTTTTTGAGCTTGATGCCATCACATCGTTGCCGCCGGCCACATCCACGCTGTTGTTGAGCACCCGCTTTTGTTCGCCGTTTTTAATGGAGTAATGCATGACCCCCTTGTCGTCAATAATATGCCCAAGTTGGTGGGCGTGTCCAAGTTCGTGCAGGGCTACCGATTCAAAATCATAATTATCTGACTTAGGACTTCCCGGACCAAAATTCCATGTTTTGCCCGTTGCCAGCTCATCGTCAAACACCATATCCACATCGTTGAGAAACCAATGCCAGTCTTGGCTTGATGAGTTGTAGCAGCCACTCCATTGGCTATACGTTACCGCCAAGGCTCCGCTAGTGATCGATTGATCGGCATTTTGCCACATAAAACAATGTACGCCATCGCGCGCCACCTTGTGTATGGTGGTAGCATGGGTGGTGTCAATTTCAAAATTTACATTGGTTGAACAGCGCCAGTTTTGCATGGCCCGCATCAGGGCTTTTACCGCAGGGTGTTTGGCTTTCATATCTACGTTCAATTGCCAGGTGTATCCGCCCTTGGCATTATCGTCTTCCAGGTTGGGGCTGTATAGCTTCTTCTTAAACTTAAACTTTGGAATGCTTGAAATGAGCTCGAGCCTTGCATAGCTTACCGTAAGATCGGCGGTTGAAGTATAGGTATTGTTGGCCGCGGTAATAACCTGCACCTTGCCTGTGCCCGCCGCTTGTGGTACATATACCTTCACTTCGGTATCACTCCAGCTGACTATGTATATGGAATCAGAGTAAATATTGGTGCTGCTTCCGCCTTTATCGGCATTGGCAAAACCAACGGAACCATAGTCGCTGCCAAAACCTGAGCCTGAAATGGTGAGCACTTTTTGGTTGCCCGCCGTAATTGTGGTAGGAGAAAAGGAAGTAATTCCACCCGTTTTGTTGGCGGCACGTATAGGAAATTGTATTTCAGAAACTACGGTGCTTTTTGCGCCTGTCATTTGTTCAAGGTCGCTGATGAGTGCGGCCACCGAAGGAAATGTTTCAAAAACATCAATGGCCCTGCGGCTTATCATATCGTATTCAATGAAAGAAGAAGGACCGCTTACGCCAAAATAGCCGGCCACCTGACCATTAACTACGCCCAAGTGCCGCTGGTGTGGACTTGCTTTGTCCACTTCAAGGGTATGCACTTTATCCAACATAAAAAGGCCGGTGCTGCCCATGCGCAGTTGCAACGAAGGATAAACCGTTTCCATACGATCGCCCACTTGTCCGCCCTGGGTAAAAACCACTGTTTCGTCAAATCCCATTCTGCCCTTTACCACACGGGTTATTTTAATGGTATTGGCGGTGTAAATATGGTTGTTGTCAGCATCTTCAAACGCCACTTGGGCTTCCACTACACCTTCAATAACCACCGAGGCATTTTCCATTCGTTGGTTAAGAGGTATGTGCTGCAACAAACATTGGGCATTTGCCCCAAAAAGCCATAGCATGGCAAGTGCTGTAAATCCAAACTTCCACATAAAATTCATTTAAAACTCCGAATATAAGCTACAAGCGCTTTTAATTTTCGCACATTAGCCCAATCTTACTATTAGTAGGGCCATATTTGTCTTGTACAATTATTCATTATGACTTCGCAACTCACCCTATTTGGTCTGCTCACAGCCATTTTGCTCAGCGCCTGCTCAGGTTCAAAAAACACAGCAAACACCAATAAATTCAGTGATGATGAAATGGTGAAAATTCATGAATTGAAAGACCATAGAAATACTGATGAATTGCTGGTTTACCTGAAAAGTGATGAGAAAAACTACGTAGCAGAAGCCGCGCTTGCATTGTGCTCAGTAGGCGACTCAATGGCCGTTGAAGCCCTTAAAAGTTGCTTTTTGGCTCAGGCCAATATTTCTATCGAAGAAGTGTCCATTCAACAGAACTGTGCTTTGGCCTTGTTTCAATCATACCGCAAAATGAGTGAAGAAGATTTCCTTGAACTGCAACATGCCGCCCTCACTACCGAGGTGGAAAGCATATTGATGTGGACCTTTGGCAAGCACGGCGCATTTAACCCGGGCAATGTGGTACTTATTATAGATACCGAGCACCAAGACCAACACGATAAATTTTACAACCTGGGCATAGCCAAAGCTTTGTATGAATGGCTGGGACGCAAAAAATGGTCGGCACAAACCATTGAGGCCGCCCTTGAACTGGCCAAAGCTCCGCATGTGGACGAAGTGCGGATTTGGTCGGCTGCTTATTTGGGTCGGCTCACGCGAATGCCTAATGAAGAAGTATCAAAAGTTTTTACCGGCGAAAGCGGCAAACCTGCCAAAGAACTGTACGAATTGTTGACCGCTGAGACAAACCCGCTGGTAAAACTCTTTTTGGCACAGGCACTTGGCAATTTTAGCGACCCGCAAAAAACACAACTGGCACTGAGCCAATTGCAAAGCGAAAATGACTACCGCGTGACCGTGGCGTTGCTTGATGCCCTTGGTGAAAAAGACTTTGAAGCCTGCAAACAAACCGCTGCTGCTTTTATTGGAAACGACAACAGCCATATAGAAATGGCAGCCGCTTCATTTTTATCTAAATATGCCAAACCGCATGACCTTGCCTATCTTGAATCGCTTAATGAAAAGGCCGCATTTTGGCGAAGTAAATCCATTTTATTGGGCGGCATGTTGCGCAGCAGCAACCCATTGGAAATGCATGACTTTGTGTTTGAGGCCTTGGCAAAAGCGCCGCATCCCTGGGCACGAGCCGAAATTTTTCAGGCGCTGAACCCCTACCATATTTACCTTGATACACTTTTGAAAATGTATCCTTTTGAAGCGCCGGTTGCCAAAACGTATTGTTTGGAAGCCATGGCACACATGGCACTTGAAGTGGCGCAAACGCAAGCCAAAACTGTAGCCAACGTGCGGAATATACTCGCAAAAGCACTTCGTCAGAATGATGCCTTTGAAGTCTATACCGCGGCATTGCAACTACAACAAGCGGCCTTTCAAATTTCAACAATTGATAACCTGAATGCCACCATAGACAGTGCACTGATGCAATGGCCGCTGCCACAGTACTTCGAAACCAACGTAGAATTGCAAAAGTTGAAACGCGTGTACGAGGGCGGAAAGGCCGAAGAAGTACATCAAGAACTTGCCTTTAACAATCCGATAGACTGGGCTTATGTAAAGCGTTTGCCAAAAGAGCAAAAGCTGAAAATTGACACCTGGAAAGGCAGCATCATCATAACCCTTGATGTGGAAGGGGCACCCGGCACCGTGGCGCAAATAGCCAAACTGGCCGAAAATGGTTTTTATAATGATTTAATTTGGCACCGTGTGATACGAAACTTCGTGGTGCAAGGCGGCGACCCGCTTGGCAACGGTACCGGAAGTGCAAAAGGCACGCTGCGCAGTGAGTTCAATATGGACCAATACCGCGAAGGAGCTGTTGGAATAGCTTCTGCCGGCAAAGACACCGAAAGTTGTCAATTTTTCATAACCCACAACTACACACCCCACCTCAATGGGCGCTACACCATAATTGGTTATGTAACCGAAGGCATGGATGTGGTGCATCAGTTGCAGGTAAATGATCCAATTGTAAGCGTAAGCTTGGTGGAAGAAAATTGATGTGATGATAATTTGAAAATTTGAAGATTTGAAAATGGAGGGATTTCTTTTTCTCGTTGGCAACGAGATTGAATAATCATCTTTTTGATGTGCTGATTTGCTGATGTGCAAATGTGCTGATTGGGGATTTCTTTGCCTCGCTGGCAACGAGATTGAATAATTTACTTTTTGATGTGATGATGTGATGATGTGCTGATTGAGTAATCTCTTTGATTTCAAAAACCACAAAAAGCCCCAACGGGGCGACACAACACAGCATGGGGCATCGCCCTATGATTGACGATACATCGCCCTATGAGTAGCCCCAAAAAATACCCTCACGTCATTCCGCACTTGATGCGGAATCTGTTGAATTGGAAAACGAAACGAAGTTGATGTGCTGATGTGCTGATTTGCTGATAATTTGAAAATTTGGAGATTTGAAAATGGAAGGATTTCTTTTTTCGCTTCGCGAGTTGAAGAATCAACTTTTCTGATGTGCTGATTTGCTGATGTGCAAATGCGCTAATTTGCTGATTGGGGAATCTATTTGATTTCAAGTACTACAAAAAGCCCCAACGGGGCGACACAACACAGCATGGGGCATCGCCCTATGAACAAACACAACCTAACTTGGAGCATCGCCCTATGAAAACCCCAAAAAATACCCTCCCGTCATTCCGCACTTGATGCGGAATCTTTTGAGTTGGAAAACGAAACGAAGTTGATGTGCTGATTAGGTAATCTCTTTGATTTCAAAAACCACAAAAAGCCCCAACGGGGCGACACAACACAGCATGGGGCATCGCCCTATGATTGACAATGCATCGCCCCAAGAAAACCCCAAAAAATACCCTCCCGTCATTGCGCACTTGATGCGGAATCTGTTGAGTTGGAACACCAATCTCCTTGCTCCCTCACCCCTAACACGCAATGGTTGCGGTTCAAACAGACCTGTCAGGTTTTGGAAACCTGACAGGTCTATCCAAAATTGACTTTATTCAACAAAAGGTAAATTTTCTTCATTTTATTTTAACTTTATTCAATTTAATTTTAATTTTGTTCAACAAAACTTAATGAATAATGAAGAAGCTCCCTATTTCCTGCCCCAGTTGCAGTAGCCCTTTGGTGGTAAGTCAGCTTGCTTGCCCCAATTGCGAAACCACCATTGCGGGCAGCTACCAACTGCCGGTTCTTTTGCAGTTACCCGCCGATGACCAGAATTTTATCCTTGACTTTTTCCTGAACAGTGGCAGCCTGAAAAAAATGGCCGCCGACATGGGCAAAAGCTACCCCACCGTAAGAAACATGCTCGACGACATTATTGAAAAAATAAAAAAACTACAAACCACATGATACGCCTTCTGATAAACCCCTTTGAAAAGCTCAACGAAAGACTGCTTCTGCTCATTGGCATAGCATCTATCGCCTTTGGCAGCGCCACGGGAGCCTTAATGCAGTTTCGATTCGATGGCATTTTGGACATGCACACGCCCGGAGAAGCGACCATTATGCAAACCTTTTTTGACAACCTGATTGACATAAGTTGTCTGGTAATTTGTTTGTTTATAGCCGCCCGCGGTATCAACGAAAAAACACGGCCCATTGACCTGCTCAACACATCAATGGTGGCGCGCCTTCCGCTGTATCTCGCACCGCTCTTTGACTTTACACATGCTTCAACGCGCTTATTAAAATTGACCGAGGCAGGCGATTATGAAAACATCATGCACGAAATAAATGCCCTTGACATTGTATCTCTAATCGTTTTCGCACTGTTTTCCATTTGGTTTTTGGTGTGGTATGTGGCCCTGCTTTACAACGGCTACAAAGTGGCTTGCAATGCAAAAAGTGGCAAAGCGGTGGCTTATTTTATTCTTGCCCTGCTCGCAGCAGAAATCATTTCAAAAATTCTAATATCTCAACTAAACTACTGAACATGAAAACCTTATTCATTGCCATTATCGGATTATTATTATCCGCTGGCACCCACGCACAAAGTATTGAAGGCAGTTGGCACGGTGCCATAACCATTGCCAAAGCCGAGCTCCCACTCGTTTTTCATATCAGCAAAACGGCCACCGGCTACAGCAGCACTATGGACAGCCCCAAGCAAGGTGCTTTTGACCTCGAGTGCTCTTCCACCACTTTTTCAAATGATAGTTTAACCATAATAATAGACGACCTGAAAGCCGAATATACCGGAGTTTACGATGCTGAAAGCCACACTTTTAAAGGTATTTTCAAGCAAAGGATGATGCATTTTGACATGGAATTGAGTCAAAGTGCGGCAGAGGAAGAAGTAAGCGCCAAGCACCGCCCGCAGGAACCCGTGCCTCCCTACCCCTATTATAGCGAAGACGTGACTTTTGAAAACAAAGTGGATGGAATTACCTTGGCGGGAACACTCACCATGCCAAAAAAGCGCGGAAAATTTCCGGCAGTGGTTTTGATTAGCGGCAGTGGACCGCAAAACCGCGATGAAGAATTGCTTGGCCACAAACCCTTTTTGGTAATAGCCGACTACCTGACCAAACAAGGTTATGCGGTGTTGCGCTACGACGATCGTGGCACGGCAAAGTCGGGCGGCGATTTTGCCTCGGCTAACTCAAACGACCTTTCTCATGATGCCGAAGCGGCTTTTAACTTCTTGAAGGCCCGCAAAGGCATCACAAAAGTGGGACTTGCCGGCCACAGCGAAGGCGGATTTATAGCGCCCATGGTAGCCGCGCGCAATCCCAAAGTTGATTTTATTATACTTTTGGCCGGACCCGGTATGCCCGGCGGCGAGCTGCTTTTGCTGCAACAAGAGCTTATTGGCAAAGCCAACCACATGAGCGAAAGCGAGATAGAAACAACCCATGAGCTGAACGAAAAAGCGTTTGAAATAATGAACCAAGCCTCTGATTTGAACGAAGCCAAAAGTAAGCTGCACCTTTATTTCAGCGAAAAATTAAAAGAACTGCCCGACTCGCTAAACCCCAACGGAATGAACGATGAAGCAGTGCTTGAACTTATTGACAACCAATACGCTACACCGTGGATGTATTATTTTATAAGAAGCAAACCTGCCGAATACCTGAGCAAGGTACATTGTCCGGTATTGGCACTCAACGGCTCCAAAGACCTGCAAGTGCCTGCCAAACAAAACCTTGAAGGCATAAAAAATGCCTTGGCAAAAGCAGGAAATAATAAAGTGACCATAGAAGAATTGCCCAATCTAAACCACCTTTTTCAGAATTGCGAAAGCGGTTCGCCCAGCGAATATGCTAGCATTGAGGAGACATTTTCGCCGAATGCGTTAAAGGCCATGAGTGATTGGCTGAAAAAAGTGTTATAGTTTCAACGTAATAGAATTTCTACAACTTAACCAAAGCACCTGAGACAATCTCTGGTGCTTTGGTTATACTTTCAAATCAACACTAACCAAACCCCAAAAGCTCTCATTTCTAATAAAATTAAAGGTAAAGTAAACCCTGGATTTCAAGTGTTCCTTAAGGTAACCTGCCACCTTGCCGTGAAAAAACTCCTCGTCAAATTCTATCTTTTCTATTCTGAAATGCGTGGTTTCAACAAAGTGGTTGGTATATTCAAGCAGTTTAATTTGCTCCATAAACTCGGTGAGCGTCATTATTTCGCCATTATAGTCCACATGGTCGGCGGTAAAATCCGCTAATGAATCAGCGCTCATTTCCCGCTCAATAATAAATGTCAGCAACCTTTTGGATAGATTTTCCAGGTCAAGTTCATGATTTGGGTGGAACTCTTCATAAATAAAACCATGAATCATTCCCGGCATGTCAAAATGGTCAATCTCAAGTGGCAGCAACTCATTTCTAATAAAATCATATTGCGTTTTCACCGAGTATTCTCCCAAAAAATTAACCACTATATTCACCTTTTCCAGCTTATCTACCAGCCTTCTGTATTGCTTGCCAAGCATGTATTCAGTAAGCGTGTCCGACTCCGGAAACTTCACATTTTTGATGAGTGCGTGCGGAGTTGTTTTCGATGCATCAGAGCGTCGTTCTTCAAAAGCCTTAATGTGTTTCAGAAACAGGTTTTCAAGTTCGGGGTTGATGTCTTCGTTGTCAAGCGTGGCAAACGAACCGCCCAAACGTTGCTCTATTTCCATTTTCATGATTTCATTTTCCATGTACAGGTCTTCTTCCTTGGTAAGGCCGCTGTTGGGTTTCAGCTTAATGACTAGATCATCTTTTTGCTGACCCGACTTTTCTTTATACAAGTCTTCCCCTTTAAAATAAGCATCCCACACATCCATAGGGCGCAGCCAACTATTGTGCAAAGTGTTTATGCGGTCCATCAGTACGTTCTCAATGTATTCAAAATCAATTTCTTCGTACGAAAATGATGCGGCAAAAGAGTAATCGATGTGGCTTTTTATTTGGTTGAACACACCCAATATAGATCGGCTACCTGTTTTGGTAATTTGTGGCGCACCCGAATGGCGCACATGCTCTTCAATAAACTGCTCAGGAAATTGGAACCTTACCATAAGTTGCTCCAGCCTTTTCAAAAATTTCGGATAGGTGCTTTGTATGGTTTTTCCTTCGGCAATTACCACCATATAGGTAGGTGCATGTAGATAAACAACTACCATTTTCCCCTTAAACGTAGCCGAAATAACATCAGCATACCATTCTGAAACGAATGATTCAGCGGGCACTTCATCCGCTTTTTTTACTCCTCCTTTTATATTTTTTAATAACTTCTGTGTTGCGCGAATTATCATATCTATTTATTGAAATTTCTTGTGACTTTTATTATAAACGTACCATATCATAAGCACCAGAGCACAAAAGTACATCCAAAGCATGGTTACTATAAGTGCACCCAGCGAACCATAAAACTTGTTGTATTGCCCAAAATTGTCAACATAGTAGCCGTAGCCGTACGAAATGAGCATGATGGAAATGGTGCTCAGCGAGGCACCGGGGGAAAAAAAGTGCAACCTGCGTGCCTTGGGTGTGCCTACATGAAACACAATAGCCACACAAAAGTAGGTGAGCGAAATGAGCAAAACCCACTTGAGCGCGCTGAAACCTATGGTTTCGAAGGTGCTGAGACGGGCTATGCGTTCTTCAAAGAAAACATAAACCACCTCAAACAACACACTTATTCCAACCGCAACTATTACCAAAATAGTCACCAAAAACATGAGCGCAAATGATTTGAGTTTTTGCTCCCAAAAGCTGCCGGTAGGATCGAGCGCCGCCAACAATGCGCTGAAACCGTTCGATGCGAAATAAATGGTGATAATTGTGGTAACTGACAGCAAGCCACCGCGTTTGGTATTGATTAAATCGTTGAGCGTATCATTGATTATTTCAAAAGCATTGCTGGGCATGGCTCCTTTAAAAAATTGAATAATCTGCTCTTGAAGTCCGTCAATTGGCACAAATGGAATCAAACTGAACAGCACGATCATGGCCGGAAAAATGGCTATGAAAAAATTGAAGGCGATGGCCGAGGCTTTGGTGGTAATGGATTCATCAGGAATTTTCAGCAGAAAAAAGCCCAATACCTGCGCCATGTTTTTTTGCTTATTGCCCGGAAATGGAATACGCTCAAGAAACTGACACAACCATTTGTAGGGCAAAAAATACTTATACAACCAATCGTGAAAATGCCGCATGCTTCAAAAATCGTTAATTGAACGTTTAAATCTATCAATTAACACAGTTTGACAAAAAAATTGCCCCACCTTCTCCCCTGTTCTCCCGCTCATTTCAGGCAAATTCCTTGTCTTTGCCGGCAAATAAAACGTCAAAACCCGTCTATGTTTCAAGCGATAAAAATCCATCATATAGCCATTATTTGCTCCGATTACCAGAAGTCGAAGCATTTTTATACTGAAATTCTGGGCCTGAAAGTTTTGCAGGAAATATACCGCAGCGAACGCCAATCATACAAGCTAGACCTATCGTTGGGCGGCGAATACGTAATAGAATTGTTTTCATTTAATGCGCCTCCTGCACGGGTTTCGCGGCCCGAAGCCTGTGGATTGCGGCACTTGGCTTTTGCCGTAAGCGATGTGGAAGCTGCCAAACAAGCGCTTGAAAAGAAAGGTGTTGAAGTAGAAGCCATTAGAGTTGACGAACATACGGGCAAGAAATTCACCTTTTTTGCCGACCCCGACGACCTGCCATTGGAACTGTATGAAATACAGGATTTTACTCCAGCTTCAAAAAAGTAGCTCCACCACCATATTTACTTGGATCGGCCTTGCCAAATGAGGTTACATGTGGATTTTTTCGCGCCATTTCCTGTATTTCTCGTTTTAGCACCCCATCGCCCGCGCCGTGTATAAAGGTTATTTTGGCCTTGCCGGCTGCTACCGCTTTATCCAGCATTTCATCAGCATAGTTCAACTGAAATCGCAATATTGATTTTGTGCTCAGATTGGGCGGTGCCGTGGGAATGGCTTCAATGTGCAGGTCAATCACATCAGGAATTCTAAGTGATGTTTCGTCAAGCACTTGCTCGGCAGCACCTGCATTTTTGAAAATCTGCTTCAGTTTGCTTTTAAGCTCTACCTGCTGCTCGCGCCACTCATCGCCATCCAATTGAAAAAGATAACCTTCCTTGTTCATAACCGGGGTGGTAGCCAAAGTGCTCAAAAATTTCTTGGCCACCACTTTATGCTCAAAACTCTTAGGTTCGGGCAATTCCTTGTCGTCGCCCAAATACAAAATCCTTACGCTCACAATTGGCCACCTTTCCAGTTGACTCATAAAACGGCTTGCCACCTCGGCAAATGCACCACTTGGCAACATGCCATCCAAGCGGCCTTTCCATCTATTGCCCACTTGTTCGCAAAGCGAAAAATACAAAGGATAGGTGGTTTGGTTTACCAGGAAAACCTTGCACAAATCGGTTGATTTCTTTTGATAGGAAAGGAAAATACCGTGTTCGCTGCGCAACTCATCAATGGCTGCATCCTCTTCTTTTTCGCGTTCAAAGCGCGGATTGCCCGACTCGAACTTAACCAGCTGTGCGGCAGGATATGGAATATCAAAACCATCGGCAGTGCGCACCATCACGCCATTGCCCTGCACAGCTACCACTATACCTTCGCCGTCTTCATTCAAAAAACGCACTTTATCACCCGGAAAAAAATCAGACATCTGTAGTGGTTATTTTATGTATTTGTATCAAGCAATCAGTTGTAAAACGAAGCCAAAATGGTCACAAAGCGGTACACATCTTCAAACGAATTGTAGAGCGGTGCAGGTGCCACACGAATCACATTGGGATTTCGCCAGTCTGCAATCACGCCTTTTTTGGTGATAAAATCAAATAGTTCGCGGCCTTTCTCAAGGCAAAGAATAGACAATTGCGCGCCCCGCTGTTCAGGATCAGAAGGCGTAATGAGTTCAAAGCTTTTTTCCCCGCTTTTGTTGGTTACTTGCTTCAGCAAAAATTCGAGATATGCGGTTAGTTTCACGCTTTTTTCGCGCAAAGCTTCCATGCCTGCGGCTTCAAATATTTCGAGAGAAGCTTTGTGGATGGCCATGTTGAAAACCGGTGCATTGCTCAACTGCCAGGCAGCGGCGCCTTTCATGGGAATAAAGCCTTTTTCCATTTTAAAACGGGCTTCTTCGCTATGGCCCCACCAACCTTCAAAACGTGGAATATCGCTGCGTTCAGAATGTTTTTCGTGCACAAAAGCTCCCGAAACTGAGCCCGGGCCTGAGTTTAAATATTTGTAGGTACACCAAGCGGCAAAATCGGCTTGCCAATCGTGGAGCTTAAGCAACAGGTTGCCGGCAGCATGTGCCAAATCCCAGCCTACAAAAGCGCCCACCTCGTGCCCTTTTCGCGTAATGGTTTCCATATCAAATGCTTGTCCGGTGTAGTATTGCACCCCCGAAAGCATCACGAGCGCCAGGCTATCAGCTTCATTGTCAATGGCCTGCAAAATATCTTCGGTGCGCAGGTTGTGTTCGCCCGCGCGTGGTTCCAACTCCACCACCGCCTCGTTGGCATCAAATCCATGAAAACGCACCTGACTTGCCACGGCGTACTGATCGGATGGAAAAGCACCTTTTTCTATGATTATTTTGAAACGCTTTTGAGTGGGGCGGTAAAACGACACCATGAGCAAGTGCAGGTTCACCGTCAGGTTGTTCATCAACACCACCTCGTGCGGTAGTGCCCCCACAATTTTGGCGGCCCTTTCGCTAAAAAACTTGTGGTAGTGAAACCAAGGATTTCTGCCATGAAAATGACCTTCTACGCCGTATTTCGCCCAGTCTTCCAATTCGGTTTCAATGTGTGCCCGCGCCGATTTTGGTTGCAAACCCAGCGAATTGCCGGTAAAATACAAAGCTTCCTCACCCGTTTCAATGGAGGTGGGGAAAATAAATTTATCTCTGAATTCTCTTAAACCATCCTGTGCATCAAGCGATTGCGCAAAAGAGAGACTGTTTTCAAAAGTCATCTTCGGAATTTTTGCTGCAAAAGTGTCAAAATAATTGGTAAAAGCTAGGCATTGGCCAAATGCGCTGCCGCAATATAAGCGGTGGTCCAAGCTGCCTGAAAATTGAAACCGCCGGTAATGGCGTCAATATCCAGCACCTCGCCGGCAAAATACAGGCCTTCATGCAGTTTGCTTTGCATGGTTCTAAAATCCACCTCGCTGAGGGTAAGCCCGCCGGCGGTCACAAATTCGTCTTTAAAGGTGCTTTTGCCATTAACTGAAAAAAACGCCTCTGTGATATTCTTCGCACATTGCATCAGCTGAGAAGCTGACAATGAAGCGATTGACTGCCCAGCTAATTCTTCGCCCAAAATACTGCGCCACAAGCGTTTGGGAATTTGAAACAGGGGAACATTGCCCAATTGTTTTCCCGCTTGTTCTTTTTTAATTTGCTCCAGGGCTGCGCTTACTTCGTCCAATGTTCGCGCACTAAAATTTACTTGCAGGTCAAAACGGTAATTCACCTCGGCCAACTGCCTTGCACCATAAGCACTCAGCTTGAGCACTGCGGGGCCGCTCAGGCCCCAGTGGGTAACCAACAGCGGGCCATCAGATTTCAGTTTCAAAGCATGTATTGAGAGCGAAGCATTTTCTACGCTCAAACCTGCCAATTGCCGCAGTCGCGCATCTTTGCAATTGAAAGTAAACAACGAAGGAACCGGCGCCACAAGCTGATGCCCCAATTGCTGTAGCATATCCCAAACCGCCTTGCTGCTACCGGTGGCTACCAACAACTTACGGCCAAATGTGTGGCCTTTGCTATGTGTTATTTTCCAAGCCTTATCAAGCGGTGCTATTTCAACAACATTGGCCGACTTGAGCAGTTGCACGCCGCGTTGAAGGCTGCTTGCCAGAAGACAATCAATAATGGTTTGCGAACTGTCGGTAGTTGGAAAAACGCGGTTGTCCTCTTCAATTTTCAGTGCTACCCCTTCCCTTTCAAACCAATCGAAGGTATCGCCGGTGCAGAATTTATGAAAAGGCCCGAGCAACTCTTTGCTGCCACGCGGATAGTTTTTTACCAACTCGCGCGGTTCCCAGCAGGCGTTGGTCACATTGCACCTTCCGCCTCCCGAAATTTTCACTTTTTGCAACACCTCTTTACCACGTTCTATAATGAGCACCGAAAGTTTGCTGTTATTTTTAATCAGGTTGGCCGCACAAAAAAAACCAGCTGCACCACCACCTATTATCACCACATCATATTTATCGGGCATGGTAAATTTTTAGCCATTTGTAATAACCGCTTACTGACAAGGCCGTAAATAAAACGGAAAGTGCGGCATAATAATAAAATCCGGTAGAAAGGTAAAGCACTACTGACGAAGCATTTATCACCAGCCAATACCACCAGTTTGAAAGCACTTTGCGGGCTTGCATATAGGTGCCCAAAAGTGCAAACAGTGTGGTAAAAGAGTCGAAAAGCGGACGAGATTCATTGGTATTTTCAAGGAATTTTGCAAAGACAAAAACCAAGGCCGAAAAAATGATAATAACCAACAAGTGGGTGCGCGGCTGCCATTCTACAATAGGAGTTTCCATCTTTTGCTGTGTGCCTTTTAGCCAATAATACCAGCCATAAAGGCCCAAAACGGCATATACCACATACGAAAGCGTTTCCATGTAAAGCGGCTGTGTTGCCGTGAAAAAAGTATAAGCCATAATAAGCGAACCCAAAATACCGCTTGGCCAGGCCCACACTTTATTGTATTGTAGCAACACCACATAGGCTAGCGACAACAGGGTTCCTATTATTTCAAGAAGCATAGTTATTATTTGATGTGCCCAAAACCCCCGCCAGTTTCAGCATCCACAAGCCCAACAAAAGTGCACCAACAAATGCCAGAATGCCATACCACATGATGGCCGTAAGGGCATTTCCCGTTAGTATTTCGGCAATATAAATACTGCCCAGGCGGCTGCACATAAGCGCCAGATTGAACCAGAAGAAAGTGAGCAATTTGAACTGCACATTTACCAACGAGGTAATGGGCGAAACCACTGAACTGAGCACTGCAAAAGGCGCCAGATATTTAATGAACTCGCCGGAAGCACGCCATTTTTCGCCCAGGAAATAAGCAAACAATTCAGGCCCGGCCAAAGCGAGCAAAAACGTGGGTACCGCACTCACCAACAGCAGAAAACTCAGGGCGGTAAGGGTTTCGCGTTTTACGAAACGTGGCCCTCGTTTTTGCGCCACAGCAATGCGTTGGTAAAAAACCTGTGGCACCGCTTGTATTAAAAAGCGCATGGGCAAGTTGAGAATTTGCAAGGTGGTACTGAACAATCCGGCAGTGGCCGCACCAAAAAACGCACTGAGCATGGGCACCACCATTTCTCTTGAAGCCAGGTTGGTAACTCCTGAAAAAAGGTGGTAAGTGGGATATTGCCAAAACTGTCGAGCCAAGGCAGCGGGCGCAAGACTTTGCTCGGTGCTTAGCCCCTTTTTCACACGGTAGAAACCGAAAAAGAAGATGGCAAGTTTTATCAATTGCGACAGTACCAATGCCACAAAAAGCCAATGGATGCTGAGCCTGTACCAACTGCCCAACAAGCCCACGGCGGAATAAACCAGGGCATAAACCAAGAGTCCGCTTGCCAAGAGTTTGTACTTTTTGTTGCGCACCAAAAACTGACTCAGCAGGTTTATGGCGCCTTCCATAACCATAGAAAAAGGGAGTGCCACCGCCCAAATTTCAAGAGCAGGTGCATTGAGTTGTGCCGCGATGGCATGGCGCAGAAAAAAGGCCATTGGTAAAGTAACAAGCAGTGTTGCGAGCAATATTCTGCCGCAAAGCCGCACCAGTTGCAGGGCATTGCCGTTGTTTTCGGGCAGCATTATGGCCAATTCGTAGCCACCATTCACCAAGAGCGAGGCAATGAGTACAATGCTTACGTAAACCCTTATTTCACCAATGTTTTCAGGGCCGTACCAACGCGCTATGATAAAGTACGAAAGCACCATCAACACCTGAGCGGTGGCACTACCGCTGAGCAGGGTGATGACGTTTTTGAAAAAACCTGATTTAAACAAATTGGTGGTTAGCTTTTGGCTTCGTTCAGTTCGTCAATTTTATCATGAAGCTTTTCAAGACGCTCTTCGAGCGCAGCTATTTCCTTGTCTTTTTTCTTAATAAGTTTTCTGTTTTTGAGTGAATTCATAGCCAAAAACACCAAACCGGTAAGAAGCCCAAGAAGCAAATTGCCTATCATAAGCGCGGTAAGCGGAATTTGCGTTTCAGAAAACACCAGGCCCACCCGCACATTTTCGCTATTGTCTATTGAAAAAAGCAGTACTACTACCACAATCAGTACAACCAACAGTAGTTTTACCAGGGTTCCGCGCGATTTCTTTTCTTCCATCAGGGTTTTTTAAACAGGTTTTTATTGAGCTTTATACGCGATTCAAAATATTCAATTACCACACTGTTTACGGTTCGTTCCTTAAAAGTTTCAACCGCGGTGCCCGGCCATTGTATGCCATTGCTTTGCAGGTAATTTGTATATATAATCTCGGTTATTTGGTATTCACCGCGTGTAAAAACCGATTTTACCACCTTGTCAATCAAAAAGGTTTCTTCATTGAGATAAACCGTGTAAGTAGCGGCATCGGCAGGGCGGGTAAGTTCTACCACATAGCAGCTATCGCCACCCAATTCGCTTTTTTCGGCAGTATAGCCCAGGGCTTGGTGGTTGCACAAAATGCCGGTAACGGTGGCCCATTCTTTCAGTTGTATGAGTTCGTTGCCTTTCAGTTCTTCGCGGGTTTCGGTATCCCAGGGATTGGTTTTCCATGCTTCATCTTCGGTAAGCACCGATACCGCAGGTACTTCAGGATCAAAATAATACTCAACACGCGCTTGCCCTTTGTAGAAATAAAACACCACAGGTACCGTGGCCGGCCCCAGCGAAATGCTGCCACTGAGCTTAATTCCCTTTGCCGATTGGAGTTTGTCGGCACCCACGGCCTCACAATGTTTGCTCAAAATATCGCTAAGCGGCAAGTCTTGAACAGGTGAATAAGCAGCGAGTGAAAAAACAATGGCTATGAGTACAATTGATATGCGCATGGTTGCAATTTATAAATTAAGCAGGTATTTTACCGCTCTTTCCAGTTGGGCATCGGTACCCATCAGCAGGTCGGCGGGTTCGTTGTTTACTTCAATGTCGGGTTCAAGTTGCTGGTTTTCAAGATAATGACCATTTGCATCAACTGCTCCCACTTGCGGAATACCAAACACCAGCGAATGGTCTTGCAGGTTTTCCCACCAAACGGCGGTCATGGTGCCCGGTACCGGCATACCAATTACGGGACCAATTTTAAGGGTTTGATATACCCACGGAAAGGCATGTGCATCGCTGTAGTTGCCTTCGCTTGCCAACACGCACGAAGGTTTGTTCCATTTTTCGTGCGGATCGGAGCCGATGTGCTGACCACGCGGTACAAAATCAACGTATTTGGTGCCGCTTAGTAAGGTAGCCAAGTCGTCGTGCAGCCAGCCACCGCCATTGAAACGGGTGT
>WGNN01000017.1 GCA_016124515.1 bacterium | reverse complement strand
CACGAAAACAACCTGCTTCCTGAAGATGCTGTTTTTTGTCCGGGCTACTGCGCCGATGTGCAGGCGGGCAGCTTTCTACCCAACAAGTACTTGCAAAAAACATGGTGGCTACTAAAGGAATCGCCGCAGCACTACTTGAGCCGCCGTTTGCTCAGCAAAGATTTTTCAGAAGTGATTGCCCAATGCACTCCAGCCAAGGTTTCTTCTTTTAAGCAATTGGTGTCGCTTAGCGAGGAGTTTGTACTGCGCGAGCGGGAAAGCAAATACATTATTAACGGGGTACGTTGCTACGAATTTTTTGGCTATCAATGGTATTTGCCTTTTTGGGATTCCGCTTTTATTTCGTTTTGGCAAAAAGTGCCGAGCAAACATCGATTCAATAAGCAATTATATATTCAATTTATTGAAAGTGAATATTTTAAATCACTTGGTATTGACGATCAATCACTCGGGGTAGCGGCAACTGATGCACATGAATTCAAGTCTTTCGTGCGCTACCTATTGCCCATTAGGCTTTTGAATTGGATGAAAAAATGGCGGGGGAGAAGTGACGAGGACGTGAACAACTTGTGGTGGTTGCGCAACGAAATAGTGGAGCGTCTTCAATTGAAAAAACGCGATATGACGGTAAACGAAGCCGCGGGAAATTATTTGAAATTTTTGCTAGAATCTGAAAGGGAAGGGGAGTAGCATTTCTGTGTTTCGGGCTATATATACCTTTTTGTTTTTTGTCACTAAAAGTACTTGTAAATCAGTCTTTTGGTCTGATTCGGTTTGGTTCATCACCTGCCGACATCCACCGCACGGCATGGGTATTTCTTCCAGATTTTCAAATGAATCAACATACACGGCGAGGGCTTTTACCACCTTGTTGTGGTGCTGTGCTCCGCAGGCAAAAAGTGCCACCCGCTCGGCACAAAGCCCCGATGGATAAGCCACATTTTCTTGGTTTGAACCAATTACCACGGTTTGGTCGCTGAGCAAAGCTGCGGCACCTACTTTAAATTTTGAGAAAGGCGCGTTGGCCGTTTGCGATGCTTCTATAGCTTTGTTGCACAGGTTGTTAAGTTCGTTGCTCAGCTCGCTTTGGTCTTTTATCAGTAGCTCACAAACTACTTTTAGGGCGCTTTGGTTTTTCAATAGAGGTCAATTTAAGAGCAAGTTAGATAAAAATAAATCAATCAGAAATGAATGGAACGTCCGACAAATGGTCTTTTTAAAATCGGTTTATATGCCATTTCGTTGCGTATTGATAGATTGTTGGGAATGCACCGTCCGACAAACGCCTTTTTTTGTATTTATTTTTTGCAAATGCGGCCAATACATTTGAATTGTTGTTTCGTAAAACAGTTCTTTATTTCATGAGCGACCGCGAAGGGATATTCAAAAAATGTTGACCTAGACTAACTCATATAAGATAGCAAACTCTTTGACTTGTCTCCCAAAAAATCAAAGGGTTTGCTTCTTTATACCAAAGTTGTACTCTCATTCTCGAAATACCTTAAAACCAATCTAGTATTTTGCGGGCTAGCCAAACCTTTGGCAAACTTCCCCACATCTCATTGCCTGTAAAAAAACCTTAAACCACAGTCCGCAAAATACTTTTATTCACCCGAATACTCAACCCAATTGCGCGGGGTTTCATATAAAATTACTTTCAAATGCAGTTTTTGATCAAATCTCAGTCTCAGCTTATGCCAAATAACGTAGGCAATATGCTCGCAACTGGGCACCAATTCTGCAAATTCTTCACAGTCTAAATTCAAATTCTTGTGATCGAAGGGCTCTATAATTTCTTCATTAATTATGGAGCTTACTTCTTTTAAATCAACTAAATAGCCGGTTTCTTTGTCCACCTCGCCGGTAAGCTTCACTACCAACTCATAGTTGTGCCCGTGGTAGTTTTCGTAGGCGCATTTGCCAAATACTTCAAGGTTTTTTTCTTTAGTCCAACTTTTATTGAATATGCGGTGTGCCGCGTTAAAGTGTTCTTGTCTGCAAATAGTGGTTATCATCAATAGGTGTTTAAGCTTATTTCAAACAGTTTTTATACAACTTGGTTCGGCCAAATAACGGAATATAAAAAAGCCCTTCTTTTTTTGAGAAGGGCTTTTCTGTTAATTATGGCTTATCGCTACAAATCCACATTGGCGTAGCGGGCATTTTTTTCAATAAAATCTCTGCGCGGTGGTACGTCATCGCCCATCAACATAGAGAAAATACGGTCGGCTTCGGCGGCACTTTCAATGGTTACTTGTTTCAGTGTGCGGTTTTCAGGATTCATGGTGGTATCCCAAAGTTGTTCGGCGTTCATCTCGCCCAAACCTTTGTATCGCTGCACGTTAACAGATGATGGGTTGTCGCCGCCAAACTCCCTGATCAAACTTTCGCGTTCGCTTTCTGACCAGCAGTAAGCATGTTTGGCACCTTTTTTAACTTGATAAAGCGGGGGAGTAGCTATATACAAGTAGCCGTTTTCAATCAGCTCTTTCATGTAGCGGAAGTAGAGCGTAAGGATAAGGGTTCTGATGTGCGAACCATCCACGTCCGCATCCGTCATGATGATGATTTTGTGGTACCTTAGCTTGTTTAGGTTCAGTGCTTTATCGTCGTCTTCGGTGCCAATGGTTACGCCCAATGCGGTGAACATATTTTTGATCTCCTCATTGTCGTAAATCTTGTGTTCCAGGGCTTTTTCCACATTCAGGATTTTACCGCGAAGGGGCAAAATAGCCTGAAACTCACGGTCGCGGCCTTGTTTAGCAGTTCCACCTGCCGAGTCACCTTCCACCAGGTACAACTCGCTTTTAGCCGGGTCTTTGCTCGAGCAGTCAGAAAGCTTGCCTGGAAGTCCGGAGCCTGATAAAACGCTCTTGCGTTGAACCATTTCGCGGGCTTTTTTGGCAGCATTTCGGGCCTTGGCAGCCAAAATCACTTTTTCAATAATCACTTTGGCATCCTTGGGGTTTTCTTCCAGATAAAATGCCAATTGCTCTGAAACAAACCTTGAAACTGCGGTGGAAACCTCGCTGTTGCCTAATTTGGTTTTGGTTTGTCCTTCAAACTGTGGCTCAGCCACTTTAACCGAAAGAACGCCTGTAAGACCTTCTCTAAAGTCGTCGGCGGCTATTTCTACTTTGTGTTTTTCAAACATGTTTTCCTTATCGCCGTAGCTTTTCAGCGTAGCGGTAAGGGCTCTTCTAAATCCACTGATATGTGTACCACCTTCTATGGTGTTGATGTTGTTTACATAAGAGTGCATGTTTTCGTTGTACGACTTGTTGAATTGGAAGGCAATATCAATGGGCACGCCTTCTTTTTCACCGCTGAAACTGATGGTTTCTGAGGTAAGTCGTTCGCGGTTTTGGTCAATGAGTTGAACAAATTCCTTAAGACCTTCTTTTGAAAGGAACGTATCGGTTTTGAAGGTGCCGTCTTCATTTTTTTCGCGCTCGTCGGTCAATACCAAGGTTACCCCGGCATTCAGAAAAGAGAGTTCGCGCAGACGGGCTGCCAGGGTTTCGTAGTTGTAAACCGTGTTGGCAAATATGGTATCGTCCGGTTGGAAGGTTATTTCGGTGCCGCCAAGCTCGGTATCACCCATTTCCTTTACCGGATAAAGGGCTTTTCCGCGTTCGTATTCTTGTTGGTATATTTTTCCATCGCGATATACGGTGGCTTTCAAGTGGTTTGAGAGGGCATTTACGCAGGAAACACCTACGCCGTGCAAGCCACCCGACACTTTGTATGAGTCTTTGTCGAACTTGCCACCTGCACCAATTTTGGTCATGACCACCTGCAGTGCCGATACACCTTCTTTTTTGTGGATATCCACGGGAATTCCGCGTCCGTTGTCAAGCACTTTTATGCCGTTGGTTTCGGTAATGGTTACTTCTATGTGGTCGCAATGGCCGGCAAGGGCTTCGTCAATCGAGTTGTCAACCACTTCGTAAACCAAATGGTGAAGGCCTCTTAGTCCAACATCGCCAATGTACATTGAAGGGCGCATTCTTACGTGTTCCATCCCTTCAAGGGCTTGGATACTATCGGCGTTATACGCTCTTTTTTCGTTGTTCTCTTCGCTCATTTAGCAGATTTTATAAAGAGGTAAAAATAGCGTAAAAGGCCACTTTTTCGGGCTTTTGTGCGTGGCTAATTTTCCACAAAATGGCTTTTATGGAAAGAAATTGTTAATTCAATTTTTCCTATAACCCTCACATAGCTCCAAGATTTTGTTGTGCAGTGCAACTACTTGATTTTGCGTATCCTCCAGTGTTGTGTTTTCTATTACAAAATGGGCTTTTTGTTTTTTCTCTTCGTCGCTCCATTGGTTTTTCATGCGGGCTTCCACTTCCTTAGCCGCCAATTTGTCGCGCTGCATCACACGTTCTATGCGCAGACTTGTGGGGGCGGTTACCAATATTATGTAGTCATATTGGTTTTCGCTATGTGTTTCAAAAATGATGGCGGCTTCCTTGAGTATATAGGGTGCGTTTTGGGCTGACAGCCAATGCGCGTAGTCGCTTGCCACAGCGGGGTGAACCAAGGCATTGAGTTCGGCCAACTTTTCTTTGTTGTTGAAAACCAATTGCGCCAATTGTGCGCGGTTTAATTTTCCTGCAACATAGTATGATGCACCAAAAGCCTCAATAATTTGTGATTTCAGAGGTTCGTGGTCTTGCAGCCACCGTGCGCGTTGGTCGGCTTCGTACACCGGAATGCCCAATTGCATAAACATGCGGGCTACGGTGCTTTTGCCACTTCCAATGCCTCCTGTTATGCCAATTTTCAGCATTATTCTTCTAAAATGTAGTCAACGTATTTGGGGTGCACCCTGAAGTTTTGAACCAGTCGGCTGTTGCTTTTTACCTTCACTTCCAGCAGTTCGTCCGACTCGGTATTCACCTCACTGAAATCTACATAAACTTCAAAATCGCTCAGGTCTATTTTTTCAAATTGGCTGAGCGTGGTTTGCAACTTGAGAGTAGCTACCCGCGGAAAGATATTTACCTTTTTATTGCCTTTGTAGCCCACCACTTTTATGGTAGCTTGCAGTTCTTTTTCGGTTAGCGGCTCCATTAAAAGGTGCACGGTGCTGCTTTGTGCGCTGCTTTCCTGTATGCCTTCGGGTAGTTGCAAATTGGCTTGTACATCCAATTCGCCTTCGGCATTTTCAACCAATTTTTCTTCGGTGTAAATTTCTTTTATCGCATCGAGCTTGCTTTTGGGACCAAAAATCTCAACCGAATCAGGCTTGGGGTAGGCTGCGCTAAAACCGAAACCATTGGCGGGAATGACATTGAGCTTAGACACTATTTGAACCTTTTTGCGCACGGCAGGCTCTAGTTTGAGATCAATTTTGTCGGGTTCCAAGTTCAGGATATTGGTGAGGCCGGGAATACTTTCCACTATCAAATCCTTGGCGCCGCTTAGGGAAATTTCCTTTTGGTTTTGCACCCGCGAAAGGTCAATAGCAAAACTTGGTTTTTTGAATTTGATGCTGTACGAGAGCAAATCCCAACCTACGCCGGTTACCTTCAGGCGTACGGTATTGGTAGCCGCCTCGCTGAAGGTTTTGTCCTCAGGCAGGTTTTCATAGTCAATGGCAATATCAATATCGGTGGTGTATTCGCGGCCCATACTTTGAAAAAGCCATAGGAGTGAGGAGACTCCCATGCAAATGGCGAATATTCTGATATTGGTATTATGAGCTAATGCCAAAGCGCGTTTTAGGGTAAATGGCTCTGGCATTAGTTCTTAGCTTTTTTGGGCGGGGTCAAATGAGGGGGTGAGCGATTCGCGGTCAAAAATGAGTTTGGTTCCGCCTGAATCTACGAGAATGGTATTGTTTTCACGTACTTCAACCACTTTGCCGTGTATGCCGCCGGTTGATACTACTTTGCTTCCTTTTTCCAATGAATTTCTGAATGCCTTCAATTCTTTCATGCGCTTTTGTTGCGGACGAATGAAAAAGAAGAACATAATAACCAGCATTGCGCCGAGAAAAATGAGTGAGGTAGAGCTTCCACCTGCCATATTGTTGTGTTTAGTAGTTGTAAATTATTCTGCCTTAATAACTTCGCCTGATATGTAAAGGGCGTGTTTGTCGGGGCTGGTATTGGCTGTAACGGTTATTTGCTTGCTAAAAGGACCTTCGGCTGATGATTTGAAACCTACCGTAATGCTGCCTCTTTCGCCGGGTTTTATGGGTTCTTTTGAAAACTCGGGGGTGGTGCAGCCGCATGAGGCTTGTGCATCAACTATCAGCAAATCGGTTTCGCCGGTGTTGGTAAATTGAAAGTTGTACAACACTTTTTGTTGGTAATGTACTTTTCCAAAGTTGTGTCTTTTTTCGTCCCATTTTATATCAGCGGTTTTTTGCAAGTTGGCATCGCCGCTGGCACTGTGTGGGTTCGACTCTGAAATTACTTCGGCACTTACTCCTTCGCTTTGGTTGTTGTTGTCGTCAGATTTTTTGGCATCGCAGGCTGTAAGGGCTACAATGGCCAAAATGCTTAGCAATTTGATACTTCTTTCCATTAGTTTGGTATTTGGGTCAAATTTATAAAGTTATCTACTTTCCTTGTTTAAGAACCATCTCGCGGTTGACGGCATCGAGCACACCATTGATGAATTTTTTGCTGTTGGGAGGGCTGTAGTTTTTGGCCAGCTCCACGTATTCATTTATGGTAACGGTAGATGGAATGGACTCGAAATACATGAATTCGGCAATACCCATTTTAAGGATAATGGTATCGAGAACCGCCACTTGGCCGGGTTCCCATTTCAGTATTTTCTGTGTCACTTTTTCGCCGAGATCGGCGTTGTGGGTCACTACTTTTTCTATGAGTTCATGGCCAAAACCAATGGTGTTTTCCCAGTCTTGAATAAACTCAATTAAAAAAGGTTCTTTGCCATTCATGATATTTTGAATGGTTTTTTTGAGCATGCTCGATACCAGTTTTTTGTCGTCGAGAAAGTTGGTAAACTCTTCTTCGAAGTGTTGTTCAAAAAGTTGGAAATTTTCAGAGTAATGCTTAAAAATGTAGAGAACGAGTTCTTCGTGCTGCCCGGGTTGGCTCACCAATTTGAGGTAGTCGCTGTAAAACTCGCTGTTTTTGAGATCGTAAAATACTTTTTGAACCAGGTTGTCGTCGGCTTCGTGGTTAAACAACACGTTGAATTTCTCCAGTTGTTCTTCCAGTTCGGGGCTGTCGGCAATGGCTCTAATTATCGGGTTTTCTCTTAATCGCAGGTGTTCGGTTGCATTTCTTGATGCTTCTACGTATTTGTTGCGCACCTCCTGGTCATACACAAGGCCCTGATGGTCTATTTCCTTTATAAAAGCGAGATAATACAGGTAGAGCTTTTCCATTCGCTCTACCTGATTATCAAATATTTTCTGTAGCTCGGAAACAGACATTTCTCTACCTCCTTGTTGGTACATATAAAGTACCTGCATAACCTTAAGGCGGACTTGTCTTCTGTTTAGCATTCGCGGTTTCTAGTAAGTTGATTGAACGTTTGCTATATCAGCAATTCTCTTTTCGGCCAGGTGTTTGGCGGCGTCAAGAGTAGTTATATTGTTGTTGGCTGCTGTTTTGTAAATTCTTGCAGTGGCATCGTATATGTGGTCGGTGGTTGACATGGCAATTTCGCGGTTGTAGCCATTCCACTCGGTATATACGTTTATAAGTCCGCCGGCATTTATCAAAAAGTCGGGAGCGTACAAAATGCCTTTGTCTTTCAGCAATTCGCTGTCGCGGTCTTCCTGTGCCAATTGGTTGTTGGCTCCACCGGCTATCACGGCGCAAGTCATTTTGGCTATCGACTCAGGATTTACACGTGCACCCAATGCGCATGGAGCATAAATATCCATTTGTGCATCAAATACATTTTCAACGGGCACTACCTGAGCACCATACTTTTCAGCAACATTTTTCAATGCGGGCTCATATACATCGGCTACCAATATGTTGGCACCTTCTTTGGCCAGTCTTTCCACCAAATAGGTTCCTACTTTGCCCACACCTTCTACCAAGATGGTTTTGCCGGTAAGTGAGTCGCTTCCGTAGGCTTCTTTGGCTGAAGCTTTCATACCCAAATAAACACCATAAGCGGTTACAGGCGATGGGTCGCCTCCACCTCCGCGTACTTCAGGAAGACCAACCACATTTTCGGTTTCCATGGCAATGTATTCCATGTCTTTGGTGGTAGTTCCCACATCTTCGGCAGTGATGTATTTTCCATTGAGGTTTTCAATGAATCGACCGAATTTTCTGAAATAGGCTTCTGATTTAAGTTTGTTGGGATCGCCAATCAGCACGGCTTTGGCACCGCCCAGGTTCAAACCCGAAATGGCTGCTTTGTAGGTCATGCCGCGGCTTAGACGAAGTACATCTACAATGGCATCTTGCTCATTGGCATAGTTGTACATACGGGTGCCGCCAAGGCCTGGGCCCAGCACGGTGTTGTGGATGGCTATAATTCCTTTAAGGCCGGTAGCCTTGTCTTGTACCATTAAGAGTTGCTCATAATCGTACTGTACCAGTTTATCAAAAACGAAGTTTGATGTTTCTATAGCAGTAGAGGCTGTCATGGTTGTGTTAAATTCTTAGTTTGAAAAATTCATTACATAAAAGAACGGTGCAAAAGTACGCTTTAAGGTAATTGCACCAAGCTTTTGGTTTTTTGCAGAATTTTTTTTGTCTTACCGGCCATTCTTATGGCTTTTTTTAAACCTTTTGGTAGTGCAAGTGTCATCAATTGCCAATAATCTTGCAGCAGCAAAACCGCACAACACCTTTTATGAAAGAGTTGGCTTCATTAAATCACTACCTGTGGCGCTACAAGTGGCAACTTGTGGTGGGGCTGGTATTTGTAATTACCTCAAACTACTTTGCCATAATGCAACCCAAGCTGGTGCGGCAAACGGTTGACAAAGTGGCGGGCATAGTGGTGCAAATGCGCCAGGGCGATGCCGATGTTTCTTTTTTTGACAGTGAGAATACGCATATTTTTCGCAAATACGGGGCGCAGTTTCTGGCCTTGGCGCTGCTCAGCGGCGTGTTTATGTTTCTTATGCGGCAAATGATTATCGTGACCTCGCGCAAAATTGAAAAACACCTGAAGGACGATATTTACAACCACCTGCAAAAACTTTCGCTCTCTTTTTACCGCCGAAACAACACCGGCGACATCATGGCCCGCATAACCGAAGATGTGTCGAACGTGCGGATGTATTTGGGGCCGGGAATCATGTACACGATCAATTTTGTTTCCAACATTGTACTGGTTTTGGTTATCATGTTTTCGGTAAATACCGAGCTGACCTTCTATGTACTCTTGCCCATGCCGGTGTTGGCAATAAGTGTGTATTTTGTCAACCAAATCATCCACAACAGAAGTACCTTGTTGCAAGAACAGATGTCGCGCATTTCAACCTACGTGCAGGAAATGTTTAGCGGCATTCGTGTGATAAAGGCATTTGCGGCAGAGAAAAAACTGACCGATGCTTTTGAAAACGAAACCGAAGAGTACAAAAAAAGAGCCTTGTCGCTGGTGCAGGTCAATGCCCTTTTCGTTCCGCTGATTATCTTCTTAATTGGTATGAGCAACCTGATAACCATTTATGTAGGCGGCCAATTTTATGTGAAAGGCACGGCAAGCGCGGGCAATATTGTTGAATTTTTTATGTACGTGAGTCGCCTTACCTGGCCTGTGGCGGCCATCGGTTGGGTTACCGCCATTATACAGCGTGCGGCGGCATCGCAAAAGCGCATCAACCATTTTATGAAACAACAACCCGAAATTGTGGGCGGTACCGAAAACATTCCGCAACTGAAAGGGGAGCTGGTATTTGATAAGGTGAGTTTTACTTACCCCGACACCGGAATTAAGGCCATTCAAAATTTCTCGTTGCAGGTAAAACCCGGACAATTGGTGGGTATAATAGGTAAAACAGGAAGCGGCAAAAGCACGCTGGTAAACCTGCTGCTGCGCCAATACGACTGCGATACAGGACGCATACTTGTTGACAACAAAATACTGAGTAAGCTTGACCTTGGCGAATACCGCGCACAAGTGGGCTTTGTACCGCAAGACAATTTCCTGTTCAGCGACACCATTTACAATAATGTGCTGTGGGGCGGCGATGGCAGCGACAACGCCACAGAAGTGGACGAAGTAACCCAAATAGCTGATTTGTACAATGATGTAAAAGCATTTGAAAAAGGCTTTGAAACGGTATTGGGCGAACGCGGTATTACCCTTTCGGGTGGACAAAAACAACGGCTTTCCATAGCACGCGCTATTTATGGCAATCCCGGTATTGTAATTTTTGACGACAGCTTTTCAGCGGTGGATACGCGTACCGAAGCATCTATACTGCAATCGCTGGGCAAGTATTTGCAAAACCGAACCACGCTGCTGATATCGCACCGGGTAAGTACGGTAAAAAATGCCGACTTTATTATAGTTATGGAAAAGGGTAGGATAATAGAACAGGGGAGCCATGATGAGCTGATTGGAAACAAGAAATATTATTATTCGCTCTACAAAAAGCAATTGCTTGAAAAAGAACTAAAAGACGAAGCGCTATGACAGAGCAAAAGTTGAAAGAAGGCGAAGATTATTACATCAACAAAGAGGGACTCTATGTTTTTACCGAAAAATACCATTTGAAACGAGGCTATTGTTGCGGCAACAAATGCAAGCACTGCCCCTACAACTGGGCAAATGTGCAAAATAAGCGGTGTGTTAGGTAGGTTGGATTCTCCGTTCAAATACGCTTAACCTTCGATGAAAATTAATATTATGTCGTTTATCTGTGGTTATTTCGCTGCCAATAACATTTTATCCATCTATAAAATTAAAGACATGCTATACTTAAAACCACACCTATTTCTTGCAGCAAATTCATCATCTGGTCCGTTTTCTTTCAGAGTTATGGTGCCCTTGCAATCAAATTATGCCGCTGTGAGTGTTTCCACCTCTACCATTTTCAATGGTGGTGAGGTCATCAAATGCTACGCTATTGACTTCACTTCTGCCGGAAGCTCCAACATTCACGTGTATGTCAATGATTTCAGTTTTTCAAAAGACAGTTTAACTCCCGAAGACTTTTTGCAGGTAGTTGTAAAGGTTGATGGAACTGAACAAGGCAGCTTTAAAACCTATTTGCCAAATTACTACAATGGCGGTATCAGCGACAAAGCGCCTTGTGTGTTTATCGCTTCAAACAATGTGGGAAGCTATGACTTTTCGTGTTTGATCAATGTGTACAACAACTACACCGAGGGCGCTATCAACTATTCTTATGCCGCCGGACAAAACACAAATATTGAGGTAACGATTGATACTTGCACTTGTTCAAGTACATTGCCCCTCTATTTCTATCGACAAATTGATATTAATGAAAACTATGATGCGGTTACTGAATCACTTGAAGGTGCAACGACCGAAGGAGATCAAATTAACAGACAGAAAGACCTTGGCGGTATGCAATCACCGCATCTTCCTGTATATGTTCAGGATAAGTTGTTTGCTGCTCACAATTACCATAAGTCAATGCAAAGAAGATGAGGTAACTACCACTACGAATACAGCAACAACCGAAGTTACAGCAAGTGATGACAATCCTGTGTTGGCAGCCGGTTTTGATACGGTTGTATCCCTCTACTATCAAGGGAACGCAACACAATGCCGTAAGGCCACTGCAAGGTTATTAGCGCTGGCGGACAGCTTAGGTTCTCTCAATTACATAGCCAAATCGTACAATGCATTAGGCTCGCTTTTCGTGGATGAGGGACACTACAGGAAGGCTATCCGCGAATATAAAAAGGGATTATACAGACGAAGGAAGGCAAAGGATATGCAAGGATTGGCTTCTGACTACAACAATTTGGCCATTTGTTGGAAGAATTTATCGGTTTTTGATACAGCGTTGTTATATATAGATAGCAGTATCACAGGTTGTAAAAAATACTATCCTGATTATATGAATAGAGCATATACAACTTTAGCAAATTTGTATTATTCCCAGAAATTATACAGCCAAGCTTCAAGATTTTATACCCGGCTGCATAAAATTTACCTTGAAAAGAGTGACACATTTAATCTTCTTACAAATTTACTCAATCATGCCAATTGTTATAGGGTTTCTTATATGCGAGATTCTGCCCTTGTAATTTTGGATAAGTTTAATAATTATGCTGCAGATGCCACAACCGAACAAATGGCTAGATACTGCCACGAAAAAGGAATATGCCAGCTGGTAATTGGAAAGTATGAAGAAGCAGAACTGCTATATATCAAATCGCTGGAAGCTTATACCGCAATAGGCGATAGTTTTATGTTTGATGAGCTTTATAGAGAACTCGGAGAAGTCTATCAGGTACAAGGTGACTATCAGCATGCCTTAAAATATTATCGCAAAAGCTTTGCTATGTTAAACAATCCACAACGGAAGTATGATATGCCAGACCTTTGTGAGTTTATGGCTAAAACATATATGTACCTGGGAGATGCTGATTCTGCTATCCATTTTATGACACTTCATAATAAATTGGAAAAGGAAAAATATGCTAAAGAAGCCCAGATAGAAGTAGCCCGCTATTCTGCAAAATTTGAAAATGAGAAGTTGCAAAGCCAAAAAATACAACTGAAATACGAAAATGAAGAGGCAGTCCGGAAAAACCAAAAACTTACCATTTCGGTGATTTCCGTATCCTTGTTGTTTGTAATTTCAATAGCGGTTACCTTGCTTTTCAGGCAGTTGTATCTATCGCGAAAAATTATTTCTGAGCGCAACGAACAATTGCATCAAAATAAAATAGAGCAATTGATGCGTGAGAACCAAATAGATAGAATGACCGCCCTGATGGAAGGTCAGGAGCAGGAGCGGTCGCGCATAGCCACCGAATTGCACGATGGTGTAGGCAGCCTGCTTGCCACCGTGAAACATTATTTTGAAGTGGTGGAAAGTAAACTGCAATCAAATGACAATTTGGTAAAAAAGGCATTCAACATTCTGGACAAAGCCTGCGACGAGGTGCGGCGTATTTCGCATGATATGGCATCAAATGTATTGTCAAAGTTTGGCCTGAAGGCAGCCCTGTACGATATGGTTGATATGATATCGGATAAGGACAAATTGAAGGTACAGCTCATAATAACGGGAATGGAAAACAGACTGGAAAACTCAGTGGAAATTCAGATTTTCAGAATTATTCAGGAGTTGGTGGGCAATGTGCTAAAGCATGCCAAGGCATCAGAAGTGGTTATACAACTCAACCGCCACAACGATCAAATAAACCTGATGGTAGAAGACAATGGGGTAGGTTTTGATTATAATGAAGCAATAAAAAAAGATGGAATGGGCATGCGAAACCTTAAGACAAGGGTTACACAGCTCGGTGGAAATATAGAGTTTGATACTAATAAAGGTAGCGGTACTACGGCTATTGTTGATTTTAAAGTGAGTTAGACTTTGTGTTATTTCCGCTAAAATAAATTCAAAAAATTAGCTGCTTTTCTGGAAAGAAGAAAAGAATGCGTAGCCAATCGATTTTCAACACCACAAATTGAGTGGTTACATTTTTATGTAAAACCCTATTAATACCTGAAAAACATCAAAATAAACCCTAACAACTAAATTGCGCCCCAAATAGTTAAGACAAATATGATAAGGGTTTTGATAGTTGACGACCATTTGATGTTTGCCGAAGGAATTGCCCTTATGCTGCAAGACCTGCCCGAAGTAGAAGTGGTGGGTATTGCAAAATCGGGGATGGAAGCCTTGGACAAGCTCGAAAATACAGCCATCGATTTGATTCTGCTCGACTTGAATATGCCGGAGCTGAGCGGAGAAGACACGGTGGAAATTATGAGAAAACGATTTGACAATATCAAAGTATTGGTGCTTTCCATGCGTGGCGAACCCAGTTTTATTAAACGCATGCTCGAGCTGAAAGTAGATGGCTACATGCTCAAAAATACCAACCGCGAGGAACTGCAAAAGGCCATTGAAACCGTGAGCGAAGGGGGCTCTTATTTTTCAAAAGGACTCTTATCGGCGGCAACCGATATTATTACAGGCAAAAAAACTGATCATGAGGTAGAAGACCAATTAGCACTACTGAGTTGGCGCGAGCTGGAAATTATAAAATACACGGCCATGAACTACTCTATGACCGATGTGGCTGCCACCTTGAAAATATCGGTGAACACCGTAAAAACACACCGAAAAAATATTTACAACAAATTGGGTATCAATAGCCTGATAGGTGTCGTGAAATTCGCCTTGGAAAACGGATTATTGGAAAATACTGAGAAATAACCAAACAATGGCACTAATCCAAAGCGGCGCGCAAGCCCAACTCTACCACCTTTAGCTCGGCTACTTTGCCGGCACTTATTTGTGCCAAGGTCATGGTGCGCATTTTATGAAATCCATGTATGCCCGCCGCTCCCGGATTTATATGTAAATGATTGAAATAGGGGTCGCGCACTACTTTGCAAATGTGCGAATGTCCGGCAAGCACCAAACCGGGTCGCAATTCATTGATACGCATTCGGGCTTTTGGGTTGTACCTGCCAGGATAGCCACAAATGTGCCGCATATAAACGGAAACTCCTTCGCAATCAAACACTGCTTCTTCGCCAAAAGTTGACCTTATATCGTTGCCATCAATATTTCCGTAAACACCACGCACCGGCGCTATGGCTTCAAGTTTTTCCACCACTTCATAATTGCCAAAATCGCCAATATGCCAAATTTCATCGCAGCCACTCAGGTGGTGCAAAATTCTTTGGTCAAGGTAGCTGTGTGTGTCGCTCAAAATTCCAATTTTCATGCTGCAAGTATAAACTAAAGAGCCACCAATGTTGGCCATGCAATCGCCGCCTTGCTAAATTCGCTGCATGAATCAGCAAAACAGCGAAGAAGAGCTGCTCGTGTATGGCTACCATCCTGTGGCAGAAGCAATAAGCACCGGCAAGCCCATCCACAAAATAATTTTGCAAAGCGGCGATTTTAACGAACACACAAAAAAATTGTGGTTTGAGCTTAAAGGCACCGACTACATAGTGCAGCGCTGGCCAAAATTCAAGCTCGACAAACTCACCAAAGGCAATCACCAGGGTATTATTGCATTTATTAGCCCGGTTGAATTTGCACAACTGAGCCATGTAGTAGCCTCGGTTTTTGAACAAGGCGAAACCCCTGTGCTTTGCTGGCTCGATGGCGTTTCTGATGTGCGCAACCTGGGCGCTATCATGCGTTCCGCGGCTTGTTTTGGCGTACATGCGGTTATTCTTCCGGCCAAGGCAGGCGCCATACTCAGTGCCGATGTGGTCAAGTCATCCGCCGGAGCCATTTACCACGTGCCGCTCATACTCTCAAAAAGTACCCAACAAACCTTGCAAGAACTTTCTCAATTGGGGGTGCACATAGCCGCCATTACCGAGAAAGCGGTGGAAGATATTGAGCAAAACCAAGCGGAAAACCCAACCTGTTTGGTATTGGGCGATGAAGGAAAAGGCATCTCGCGCGAAATCCTAGAATTTGCCGATGCACAATACAAAATACCCATGAAAGGTGGGGTTGCTTCGCTCAATGTTTCAGTAGCGGCAGGTTTGGTGTTTTATGAGTGGTTCAGAAAAATCAACAGCTAAAAAAGAGGTATGGACCAAAAAACCATTCAAAACATAAGAAAAGACTACGCGCGGGCCGAACTCACCGAAAGCCATGTGAAGGACGATCCCATGGAGCAATTTTCCTTGTGGTTTCACGAAGCCCTGCACGCCGACCTACCCGAGCCAACTGCTATGAATATTGCAACCGCCACCAAGCTTGGTCAACCTTCGTCAAGAATGGTGTTGCTCAAAGGCGTTGACCACGGCTTTGTTTTTTATACCAACTACCAAAGCCGTAAGGGAAACCAACTGGAGGAAAACCCACAGGCAGCGCTCACATTTTTCTGGCCTGAGTTGGAACGACAGGTGCGGGTAGAAGGCAGGGTAGAAAAAGTATCGGAGCAGGAATCTGATGAATATTTCCACTCGCGACCGTTCAAAAGCCGCATTGGCGCGCACGCATCGCCGCAAAGCCAAAAGATAGCCAAGCGCGAAATATTGCACAACATTACCCAGGAGCTGCTCAAAAGTTTTGGCGGACTGCACGTGCCGCGCCCGCCACATTGGGGCGGCTACCGCGTGTTGCCCCACTATATCGAATTTTGGCAGGGGCGTCCATCAAGACTGCACGATAGAATTGCCTACGAATTGATTGAAAATCGATGGGTTAAATACCGCCTTGCCCCGTGAATGCAATACATTATCTTATTTTTGCGAAAACACAACAAAACACATTCGCTTGATACCATCAATTAAGAAACTGCGAAAGGCATTGCCATTTTTGCTCATCTTTTTTACATTGGGCGGTCCGGTTGTGCTTACCTCATGTACGCCCAAGGTTTGTCCGGCCAACGACCATGCTCAATTCAACAGAAAACGAGCCCGCTACGCCATGATAAACCACATGAAAAGAAGAGGCGGAAAAGGACAAAAACACCATCAATCGCGACACCGACGTCCAAAGTACAAATTCTTTGAAACCAGGCTCAAAAGAAAACAATTCAAACACCAAACCAAGTAATTGAAGCACTTCGTAAAAATAGCATGTATCGCCTTCCTTGCCATTAGCGTGTGTTCTTGCGCACCGGCTATTTGCCCGGCCAATGGCAGAGAATACCAAAACAGACAACTTGCTAAATTCAACCAGAAGCGCAAAAGAGATATTGGGCTTTTCCCCAAGTCAATGGATCCATCAAAGCGAAAAGCAAAGAAAAAAGCAAACAAAACCGAAACAACCGACGAATATTAAATCCTATGGCAACAATTCTTGATGGCAGAGCTACTTCTGCTGCAATAAAAGATGATTTGAAAAAAAAGGTGGAAGCAATGGTGGCCGAAGGCAAAAATCCGCCTCACCTTGTGGCGGTTATGGTAGGAAACAATCCCGCCAGCAAAGCCTATGTAGGAAACAAAATTAAATTCTGCGGAGAGGTGGGCTTCAAGTCAACCTTGTTGCAATTTGAAACCAGCATTACCGAAGCCGAGCTTTTGGCCGAAGTTGACAAGCTCAACAACGATCCGGGTGTGGATGGCTACATTGTGCAACTTCCTTTGCCCGAGCATATTTCTGAAGATAAAGTGATAGAAACCGTTCATCCCGACAAAGATGTGGATGGTTTTCACGTACAAAACGTTGGTAAAATGGTGGCAGGTTTGCCCACCTATTTGCCCGCAACACCATTCGGCATTACCAAAATGATGGAGCACTACGGCATATCCGCCTCTGGCAAAAACGTTGTAGTTATTGGCCGAAGTCACATTGTGGGTCGCCCCATAAGTATTTTACTTTCGCAAAGCCGACCTTATGGCAATGGTACGGTAACGGTTTGCCACAGCCGAACCCAAAACATCAAAGAAATTTGCGCCGAAGCCGATATTTTGGTGGTGGCCATTGGAAAAGCCAATTTTGTGACTGCCGATATGGTGAAAGAAGGTGCCGTGGTAATAGACGTGGGCATGAACCGGGTAGAAGACGCCAGCCGCAAAAGAGGCTACAAATTGGTAGGCGATGTTGACTACGAAGCGGTAGAACCAAAAGCATCGTACATCACGCCGGTTCCGGGTGGTGTGGGCCCCATGACCATTGCCGGCCTCATGCTCAATACCTATCAGTCAGCGCTCAACCGCAAATAATATAAACCATAGAAAAACCGGTTTTACTCCAAAAGTTTTCTGACCCATATCCTGTTATGGAGCATTTCTACACCATACAAGGCGAAGGAGTGCATACAGGAAAAGCCGCCTATTTCATTAGATTGGCGGGCTGCGATGTGGGTTGTGTGTGGTGCGATGTAAAGGATTCGTGGACACAAAATTACCCAATGCTCACCGCTCAAAATCTGGTGCAGGAAGCAATGCAACATCCTGCGCGCCTTGCGGTTATAACCGGTGGCGAACCACTGATGCACGACCTTGGAAACCTGACAAAAGCCTTGCAAAACCACGGTTTTAAAACACATATTGAAACCGCCGGCGTACATCCGCTCACGGGTACATGGGATTGGGTTTGTCTTTCACCCAAAAAATTTGTGAAACCACTACCCGAAGTTTTTGACCGCTGCCACGAGCTAAAGGTAATTGTGTACAATAAAAGTGATTTTGCCTGGGCCGAGCAACAAGCCCAAAAAGTAGGTGAGGCCTGTCAACTGCTGCTCCAACCCGAGTGGAGCCGCGCCCAAAGCTATCTGCCCCAAATAGTGGAATACGTAAAGCAAAATCCAAAGTGGAAAATATCTTTGCAAACACACAAGTACTTGAACATTCCTTGACGAAGCTGCGTTTTCAAGGCTTCGCAACCAATGCAAATTAGTTATGACCGAAACATCAAAAAATACCCCCATTACCGTATATGCCGAGGCAACACCCAATCCTGAGTCGCTCAAATTTGTGGTGAACAAGCTCTTGGTTCGTGGCCATTCTTTCGATTTCGATTCACTTGAAAAATCAGCAAAATCGCCCTTGGCTACCCAACTGTTTGAAATGGGATTTGTGAAGCGCGTGTTTATTGCCAACAATTTTATCACCATCACCAAGACCGAAGATAAAATGTGGGTGGAACTCATTCCATCGCTGCGCCGCTTTATCAAAGAGTTTCTTGAAAGTGGCAATAAGATGTTTACTGAAGACATAAGCTACGAAGACGCCAACTACGCCATGGACGACAACGACGGCGAAGTGGTGACCAAAATAAAAAACCTGCTCAACGAAAATATAAGACCCGCAGTGGAAATGGACGGTGGTGCCATAGACTTCAATAGTTATGAAGATGGCGTAGTTTCACTTACCCTAAAGGGAGCTTGTTCAGGTTGTCCTTCAGCCACCGTTACGTTAAAAGCAGGTATCGAAGCGCTATTGAAAAGAATGATTCCACAAATCACCGAAGTAGTTGCGCATAATGGTTAAAACGGTTTTTATCACAATAATGGCGGCCTTGCTCTTGCAGGCATGCAGCACCAACTACGTGCCCAAGCCAAGAGCCTACTACCGCATACAGTTTCCCGAAAAGGAATACCAAACCTATGATGCCGATTGTCCTTATGCTTTTGAATACCCAACCTATGCCGAGATAAAACCCGATATGCTGGGCGACGAAGCATTTTGCTGGGTAAATGTGGAATACAAACCCTTTAATGCCAGCCTGCACCTTAGCTACAAACCCATAGTTGAAGAAGGCGATTTTCAACACCTCATTACCGATGCCTACACTTTTGTTGAAAAACACAATATAAAAGCCGAACGAATAACCGAAGAGCGGGTTGAAAACCAATTGTTTGATGCTTCAGGGCTGCTTTTTAGGATTGGGGGCAATACAGCTTCAAACCTCCAGTTTTTCCTTACCGACAGTACCCAACATTTTGTGCGCGCCTCGCTCTACTTCAATTGCGAACCCAACAAAGACTCCCTCGCTCCGGTTATCAAATTCATCGGCGAAGACATTGAGCGCATGATAAGCACTTTCCACTGGACCGGTAAGGAATTGGAGCACTACCGATAGATATCAACCGCTTACAAGCCTTCATTTTACACTATTTCAAATATTTTTGGAACAGTGCTTCATGATATACTCGATACACCCATTGAATACCTGAAAGGCGTGGGGCCTGAAAAAGGCAAGGCATTAAAGGCTGAACTTCAGGTGCATACATTCGGCGATTTATTGTCGCACTATCCCTTCAGATATATTGACCGCTCCAAAGTTTACGCCATTGGCAACTTGACCGAAGACTTGCCGCAGGTGCAGGTAATTGGCCGTTTGCAGCGCGTGGAAGAAGTTGGCACTAAAGGCTCCAAAAGATTGGTAGCCACTCTTGTAGATGGCAGTGGCTCTATTGAAATGGTTTGGTTTGCGGGAGCCAACTGGATAAAAAAACTACTCAAAGCGGGCCAAACCTATTTGGTTTTTGGCAAACCCAGTCTTTTTGGCAGCCGCCTCAATTTTACCCATCCAGAAATTGAATTGTACAACCCCAACGCCGCACCTGAAACAAAATCGGGTTTGCGACCGGTATATAACACCACCGAAAAGCTCAAGAAGAAAAACATAGACTCAAAGCATATTGAGAAACTTACCAAAACGTTGCTTGAGCTGCATGGCGATAAAATAACGGATTTTTTGCCAGGGGAAGTCTTAAGCGAAAACCGCCTGATAGACCGCAAAGTAGCTTTACATCAAATACATTTTCCACGCGATTTGGCCGCCATGCAAAAAGCAAGGTTTCGGATGAAGTTTGAGGAATTGTTTCTGATTCAATGCCAGATATTGGGAAGCACACAAAACCGGCAACAAAAGCTCAAAGGCTATCCATTGCCCGAGGTGGGTGCGTTTTTCAATAAATTTTACAATGAAATTTTGCCCTTTGAACTCACGGGTGCGCAAAAACGGGTGGTGCGCGAAATTCACCACAGCACGCGCTCAGGAGTGCAAATGAACCGCCTGCTGCAAGGCGATGTTGGCAGTGGAAAAACCTTGGTGGCCTTGCTGTCTATGTTGCTGGCAGTTGACAATGGCAAGCAAGCCGCACTAATGGCACCCACCGAAATATTGGCGCGTCAACACTATACCAACCTCAACTACTTGTTGCAGGATTTGCCCGTAAATATTCGTTTGCTTACCGGCGCCACAAGTGCCCGCGAAAGGCGCGAAATACATGCAGAACTCCTGGACGGAAGCTGCCATATATTGGTAGGCACGCATGCTTTAATTGAAGACAAAGTGCAGTTTAAAGCATTTGCCATGGCCGTGGTTGATGAGCAACACCGTTTTGGCGTGGCGCAAAGGGCAAGGTTGTGGAACAAAAGCGATATTGCACCGCACGTATTGGTAATGACCGCCACTCCCATTCCGCGTACCTTGGCCATGACGCTCTATGGCGATCTTGAAACTTCGGTGCTCGATGAGTTGCCGCCGGGCCGAAAACCCATAGAAACACGCCATTACTTTGAGAAAAACCGCTTGCAGGTATATGGTTTTTTGAAGAGTCAAATAGCAGAAGGCCGACAAGTTTACCTCGTGTATCCACTTATTGAAGAGTCGGAAACGTTGGACTTGAGTAACTTGATGCAAGGCTATGAAAGCCTTCTGAGAGAGTTTCCAAAACCGCAATACCAAGTGAGTGTGGTACATGGCCGAATGAGCGCCTACGACAAAGATTTGGAGATGCAGCGATTTAAATCGGGCGAAACACAGATTATGGTAGCCACCACCGTGATTGAGGTGGGAGTGGATGTGCCCAACGCCACCGTAATGGTAATTGAAAACGCCGAACGGTTTGGCTTGAGTCAGCTGCATCAGCTGCGCGGCAGGGTAGGGCGTGGAGCCAATAAATCTTACTGTGTACTAATTACTGGACACAAGCTAAGCAAGGAAGCGCGGCGCAGATTGGAAACTATGGTACAAACAAATGATGGTTTTCAAATAGCCGAGGTTGATTTGGAAATTCGCGGCCCCGGCGACATCAGCGGCACACAACAAAGTGGCCTGCCAAATTTAAAACTCGCCAATTTGGTAACTGATGGTCAATTGGTTAGCCTTGCGCGAGAAGCCGCAAAAAAGGTATTGGACAAGGATATTGGTTTACAAAATGAAGCGCACAAAGCCCTTAAAATGGAGTTGAAAAAGCAAGAGGAAACGGGCACAAACTGGAGCCTAATTTCATAGTGGAAAAGTTTAAAAATTCACGGTTGGAATAATATTTTATTTTTGAGCAGCTAAAGAATCAAAAAGCCACAAAACATGAAACAAAATCTGATTGCCGTTTTCGCAATTCTTCTCTCGGTAACGGCCTACGCACAAGACTCGAAAGTTACCGGTTTTAGAGACCTGGTTTGGGGAATTCACAGGGATTCCGTTTACTCAAATGGTACCAAGGTAAAATTTGTAAAAGACAAAGAAGCCACTGAGCCAAACGCTTATGTAATTGAAAATGACAACCTTACGCTGGGTGCTGCCAAACTTACCAAGATTACCTACTTCTTTAATAAAGACGATCGCTTCAAAAAAGTGATTATGTATAGCACTAGCAAATACCAAACTGACATTAAAGACATTTTGGTATTCAAATTTGGTGGAGCTAAAAATGTGAAAGATCCCACCCCTGTACTCAAAGTTTCTGAATGGCAAGTAGGTGATGTATCGCTGAACCTCACTCAAAACTCGCGCGACGAAATTGTGACCTTGAGCATTGAAAGCAATTGGGACCTTACCCGCGCCATTTTGGTGAATATGAATGTGAACGATATCGTATATGACGGTAAAAAAGTTTCAGGTTTTCGCAGTCTGAAATGGTTGGAACACAAAGACTCTATTTACGCAAGCGGCGAAAAAATCCACTTTGTAAAAGACAAGAATGCCAACCAACCCAATACCTACTATCTCGTAAACGAAAAACTTGCCTTTGGTTCGGTACGCCTTACCGGAATCAGCTACTTTTTCAACGACGACGACCATTTTACCAAAGTGGTAATGCGCGGTTCAAAAAGCAACTACGGCGAAGTAAAATTCATTTTGAACCACAAATTTGGTGGTGCCGAAGATGTGAACGTATTTGGCGACGACATGAGCGTAACTGAGTGGAAAATTGGTGATGTGACCATTAAACTTACCGACTCAGGTACCGGCGATGAATTTTCACTCATCGTAGAAAGCTCAAAAGACAAAACCGAGTCATACATGAAAAACAGAAATGTAGGCGACTTTTAAACACGGTTTAAATTCACTTTACATAAAAACCCCGCTCTGCAAAGCGGGGTTTTTTATTGTTATAGGTTTTGTAAAAGACTTCAGCGGTTTTGCATGTAGCACCTTGCAAAAAACCCTTTCCCGGCAAAGGCTCTCTTTAAGCTTAAATGGAACAATGCACCCTGTTAAAACGCCAAAATCTATTCATTCGCTAATTAGGTGAAATGCCTTTTAGTTTCGGCTAAAATTTCATCGTAATGTAATCTGTCAAAGGCGTGATGTGGGTTTTAAAGTGTTGAAATTAAGGTTGTTAAATAAAGATTCTACCCAAATTCAGTACGGCTTATATTGGATGTTGGTCGATTAAAAAAGGAGTAATATTATGTTAAAGTATTGCTATTCAGTGTAATGGGGTTTAATGCCGTCTTGATTTCGCTAAATTTCGGTGAATGCTTCGATGAGCTCGGTAAATAACCTATTAATTTGATCCTGTGTTTGAGTGATGTGGTGCTCACACAAACACAAGGTGTAATCAAACAAACAAAAACGACAAGATGAAAAAGGTAAAAACAGCATGTATCATCGACGATGATGATATTTTCAGGTTTATCATGAAGAAACACATTGTGAATCAGGATTTGGCAGAAAACATTATTTCGTTTGAAAACGGCGAAGAAGCCATTAAATACCTGATTGAAAACGCACACGACAGCGAAAAGCTTCCTGATGTGATGTTTCTCGACATTAACATGCCCATTATGGACGGCTGGGATTTCATTACGGCTTTCAACGAAGTAAAACGCATGATTGCCAAAGACCCAACCATTTTTATGATCAGCAGCTCGGTTGACGACCGCGACATAAGCAGGGCCAAAGACTCTGAAGTAATTTCGGAGTACGTTACAAAACCACTTGACAAAGAAGTGGTGATGCAGCTAATGAGCAAAAGATTTGTGTACTCTTAGACTTAAAGCCTATAGAAGTAGATTTACTCTGTAAACTTGGTGATGTTTTGTAAAGGTGGAAATAAAACAAGAGCAATCTCGTGCTTATTTTCACCTATTTTTTGTTCCGAAACTTTTTCGCTGCTCACGCTGAATCCGGTACCGGCTTGGTTGCCATTCTCCTTTATATAAGTAAATACCTGATTGGCTCTTTGTTGGGTCAGGTTCCATGCGTTGGCAAGAGTTTCGGTTTCGGCCCAGTTGGCAGCCACTGCACAATTGGCCGGCGTGCTGCTTTCCAATGCCGCTGCAATTATTTTCAAAGCGCGTTTTCCTTCGGGTTGCAGTTCGGTGCCACCGGCTTTAAACAACAAACCCGGATTGAAGGTAATGTATAGAAAACCACCGTTGATGGCTGTGTAGGCAGCCGAAATATTATTTTTATCGAAGTTGTGGATAATGAATTTTTCCATGTCAGACAACTTGGTGCCGTATTGGTTCAGTGCTTCACTTATTCCTTCAAGGTCAGCTAGTTGTGCGCTTAGTTCTTTTTGTCGCTCCGCATATTTTTTATCGCGTACATCAAGCCTTGCCAGCATTTTTTGCAGCGAATCCTTTGCACTTTTATGGTCGCTTGAGAGCATGGCCAATTTGCGGTTCAGCTCTTCAATAAGCGTTGTTTTCCGCGCATTGTTCTCCAGCATCTCATTTTTTATGTCGTTAAATTCTTTTTTCAGACTCTCAAGATCTTCGTTCAATTTGGTAGCCTCTTTGGTTTTTGCAGTGAGTTTGTCGCTCAGGGCTTTATTTTCCTTACTTACTTCTGAAAGTTTCAGGTCGCTGCGGCGTTTGGCTTCGCTCAGTTCTTCGTATTTCTTTTTTGATACACAAGCCGAGAGCGCTACACAGCTGATTAATACCAGCACAATTTTCAAGGTTTTCATATTAGGTTGGTTCATTTCTTCAAATCAACGAAAGGGTTTAACAAGTATTTACTCAAAAGTAGATTTTAACAGTACTTAGCACAAACATGCATCATGTATTTTTGTTGACAAACGTTTGCTGTAAAACAAATTTAGACACGACATGAAAACCGCATTTAAAATAATTTTTTTTCTCTCTTTAGTCAACACCGCCTTTGCGCAACAATACGTGCAGGGAACTGTGCTCGATAAAGCCACGGGCGAACCAATACCATTTACAAACGTGGTTTTGAAGGGAACTTATAAAGGTTCGGCTACCAATTTTGATGGCGAATTCATTTTAAACATACCAAAAGACAAAACAAACGACACGCTCGTGTTTTCGGTGGTGGGCTATAAAACCCTTATGGAACCGGTAAAAAATTTCATTGGCGAAAAGCTGCACAAATTCTACCTAACACCTTTTGTATATGAAATAGCGGATGTAACGGTCGAGTCTAAATCGCAGTTGTACAACACCATTTTGAAAAGGGCAGCGGAAAATATTTCAAAAAACTACTACCAAGGGCCTTTCAACTATGATATGTACTACCGCAATACCCAAATGCAAAACAACAAAGTGAGCCGCGAAAGGCAGGCAGCAGTGCGGCTGTACGATGCCAAGGGATATGGGCAGGCCAACGCGTTTACAGCATACAAAGAGCGCGGCTATGAATTTTTGCAAGTGCGCAGGAGTTTTGAGCTCAACAGCTTGAGCGACAGAAGCACCCAACTTGACGATTTGCTTGAATTTGATATTGTGCGAATAGACAACAACGTACTGAATCCGCTGTATGTATATGATGATTATGATGCGGAATTGTTGAAAATAACCCAAGTGGACGGCGACTCGGTGTGGGTGATTAAATTCAAATGTACCAACCCAACCTTGGGAAATACAGGTGATAATTACGCCCTTTCGTACAAGGGTTTGGTTTATATTAAAATGAAGGATTATGCGGTAATAAAATACGAGGCGGAATACGAAAGTTCAAACTACAGCACCCAAGGCAGATCGCTCTATGTAAACGAAGCCAAGCAAGAAAACGAACCCATGTCTATCAGCTATAAAGTGACCACAAGGTACAAAGAATATAATGGAACGTATTTTTTAAGCTCCATAGAATACAAACGAGAGCAAAAGTGGCGCAACAAAAAAAGCCACGCAGTGCACAGCGAAAGTGTTGACGCGCAAATACTTGTAACGGATGTTGTGGTTGAAAACCCTGAAGTAATAGCCATGAGGGCCTACTACGAAGAAGTGCCTTTTGATGCAAAATTCTGGGAAACCTTCAACTATTTGAAAGACGAAAAACCAAAAAATCCAAAGCATAAAAAATAGGTTTGAAAGTAAAATGTATTGCGTTACTAATGGTGCTGTCAGCCGGTAAGTTGACGGCACAAAACCGCGACTCGGCGGATGTGTTGGCGGTTTTTGAATTGCTAATGGATTCTACAAGCGCCAAAAATTACCTGGTAAACAACCTGGAAGTAATTGGCGTAACATGCGGCTATGATGAAACCGTGACCGAAAACATCAAGTTTATGGAGTTGATTTTGCAAAATGAAAAATTCTACTTGATAGACAGTTTAATGAACTCTAATATACCCGAAACAAAATACCTTGCCGCCATTACCATTGAGCTATTAGCAGCCAAAAAAATATATGGCAAATCAGCAGCAGTTGAAAAAGCGATAGACAAATTGCGTATTTCTTCGGAAAAAATATTGTTTTGCCGCGGCAACATGCTTTTAAATCGCTACCGAACCGATGATATTATGGACCCGCAAAGTCTGATTTACCTACAGGTAAAAGAAGCGCTCCTGAAGATTGTGACTGATTTGGAGAAATAAAAAAACCGAGGCAGTATGATTAACCGCCTCGGTTTTTTTGAATTAATGATTTGTTAGTGTTGTATGAGAATTTTGTGGTACTCAGTTCCTTCTTCAAGCGGTATTTCAAGCAAATAGAGACCGTTTTCAAAACCACTGGTTTCAATTCTTAGCTCATTACCTACGTTTTGCGAAAAAACCACCTGCCCCGTGGTGTTGTACAGTTTGACGACTGTGGGTTTTTGTAAGTTGCTTTGGAGCGTAATATAGTTGTTGGCCGGATTGGGGAATACGGTTACCTTATTATGATTTGCCACATGGGGCACGGCAAGGGCGTTGTCAAATTGCACGTTATCTATAACGGTCAGTCCGCCGTTGGCCGATACACAAGTGAAACGCAATACCGCATTGCTACTGTTTTTATAGTCCGAAAGGTCAAGAGCAATGCGTTTCCAGTTATTTTCTCCGGGTACTACATAGCATTGATTTATATTCAATGGATTTAAAATGGGTTCATCAAAAGTGGCAAGATCGGCTCCGCCTTTTCTAAATAGAGTGGTGAAGGTTTCGCCGCAATCGGTTGATATGGAGATTTCAAGCGTATCGGCAAAAAATACATCCTGTGTAAAATAGGGTTGCGTATATTTTTGGTAATTATAAGCCAAATCAAAAGCCACACTGGGTTTTGACAAGCTGCTGAGGTCAACCGCAGGCGAATAAAACGACTCTCTGTCGCCCATGGTGTAAAAAAATAAAATAGTATTGACCATTGACATAGCGGTGGAGCTATTATGTCCTGATGAATTGTCGCGGCTCCACTTGAATATTGTGCCGCTGTGGTTGGTTTGCCACTGTGGATTTTTGTCTTCAAAACCTTCTTCTATAGGGAGTTGAAGGGCGGTGGCATTTATAATAATTTCGTTGCTCACTGTGTCATTCACCGCATTGTCGTCACCGGGCTTGTCGTTCACTTTTGTGAGGCTTGCGGCCAAGCGCTCACCTCCGTTGGGCAAATCTTGCAAAGGCAAGTCTATGATAGCGTGGCCAAAAGCTTTCATTTCGCCGCTCCAGTTGGCACTACCATTTTTTGAATCAGCCATATAGTTAAGTTCCAGCTTGGAAATGGTGTTTTTGCCCACATTTCGCACGAGGCAACGGGCGGTTGTATTGGTGCCGCAATTGAGTTGATCCGTTTGAATAAGACTCAATTCTACATCGGTATTTTGGGTGTTTTGTCCATTGAAAAAGTCGCGGGCACTGCTTATACTACCGTCCGACGGAATGGAATGCCCCATGCTTTTTACTTCGTGGTACATGAGGTGGGCATCATTTATGATGAGTTTTTCATATAGTTTTTTCATGGTGTATAAGTAGGTATAGTCTTGCTGCCCCACACTAATAAATACCGGCAGTAGGTTGGCTTTTTGGTAAGCTATGGGGAAATTGATTGCCGGATGGTTGTTCAAATCATCTATTCCCTGCAATGCGGGGGTGTTTAGCAGCAAAGCTTTGAATTTATCAGGATTGTCAAGCCCATATCTGAGCGCACTTCTTCCGCCCAATGAGAAGCCTTCCAATATAATTTCTTCGCTGTTTATTTTATAGTTGTCGCTGGCAAAACCTATGGCAATGTCAATTATTTTTTCATCGCCTTGGGGCGTATAGAAATCCTTGTTTTGGTCGCTGCCGCCATCGGGACAAATAAAAATGGTACTGTCAAAAATGTTGTTCCATTTTAATGAATTTATCAGGGCACTTCTGAAATTAACTGCATTATCACCCAAGCCGTGCAAGGCCACCATCAGGCGGTATTGTTTGGTTGAATCATAATCGGTGGGTACATAGCAGGCAAGGGTTCTCGACTCAGCATTGAAGCTGATATCCTCGGTAAAAAGGCCTGTTTTTTGGGCGCTGGCGCTGCTGACAACAAACAGTAGCAGCAAATTGTACAGGAAGTATTTTGGGTTCATCATCGTGTTTTGTTTATTCGAATGTATCAATAAATAAGGTTCGCTACCCGCGGTTTTGCCTTTGTTGGCTGCCATTTTGTATTTGGCTCATTTGGTTTTGTGTTTTGTTGTAGCCGCTATCGGTAGGGCAGTTCTATTACCACCTTGGTACCGCTCGCTTCGCTGTTTTCGTATTTGTCTTCTATACTAAAGTTGATGTGTGATTTGGTAGCTACTTCAAGTATTTTCAGCCTTTTTTCAATGTTCAATAGCGCCGCCGATTGGTAGTGTTGCTGTTTTTGTTCTTTTATTTCTTTGGCTTTTTTGCGACCAATTCCATTGTCTTCTATGGTGCATATTATCATATCGGCTTTATGCACAAGTACAATTTTGAGCCAACCTTTTTCGCCTTCCTTTCGGTGTACCAAACCATGCAAAATGGCATTTTCTATAAATGGCTGCAATACCATACCCGGAATTTCAAATACGCCGTTTTGTAAACTTTCATCTATAATAAAATCATAATTGAAATTTTCGCTGAACCTGATTTTTTCCAATTCAATATAGAGTTTGCACAGTTTGAGTTCATCATCGAGCGGAATATAGTTCGATCCTGAATTTTCGAGCACCAACCTTAGAAGCTTGGCAAAGTCGGCAAGGTATTCATAGGCCTCGCGGTGCTGCGCATTGAGCACAAAATTTTGCGCCGTATTGATGCAATTGAAGATAAAATGCGGATTCATTTGGGTGCGCAGTGCCATTAGACGGGCTTCTGCAATATTGGCATTCAACTCCAATATTTCGCGTTTGCGCTTTTGGTGGTTTCTAAATCTTATAAGCGCTACACCTGCTAAAAGCAATAGAAGTACGGTCACAGAAATTAAAGCAATAAATTGTGCTCTTTCTTTTTTTATATCACTTTCATACTTTTCTGACTTCAGTTTGGCTATTTCTTCATTTTTCAAAGCCGTTTCATACTTTAATTCAATTTCGGCGACCCTTCCTGCGTTGTTGGCGCTGTCAAGGGTGTTTTTCAGGTTTGCGTATTCGTGCAGGTACTGCAAGGCGCGTGCATTGTTGCCCCATTTTTCATATATTTTGGCAAGCAATTTTTTGCCTTCAATTTCCATTTCCACATGATTTGATTTCAAGGCATCCTCAAGTCCTTGCAAGGCATATTTTTCCGCACTTTCAAAATCCTTTGTTTTCATAAAGTATTCAGCCGCGCCGAGCCACACCATATCCGGTGTTTTTCCCCTTTCTGTGCGTGTGCTGAATGTTTCTATCGCATTTAAATAATAATAGCCGCTGCTGTCGTATTGTTGTGAGTCGAGGTAGCAACTTGCAATATTGTATAGCGAATATCCTACCCAATACCACCTTCCTAGTTCTTCGCGTATACGTTGCGAAGTTCGGTAGTAGTCAATGGCTTTTTTGTAGTTTTCCTTTTCATAATACCATACACCCAGGTTATTGACTACCAGGTCGATGTAAATGGTGTCTTTGAGTTCTTTGAAATACTGCAATGCCTGCAAGAAGTACTTTTTACTTTCCTTGTACCGTTCAAATTGCAGGTTGATAATAGCCAACCTGTTAAGGCTCAGTGCGGTGCCGGTTGCATCGTTGACTTGTGTTTGTTGCAGCTTCAAAGCTTGGTGAACAAGGGTGAGCGCTTCTTCGTAGCGGGCTTGAAAACAATAATACCAACCTTTTAATGACACGGCCCTTGCGCGTGCTAAAATATTGTCGTTTTTTTCATAATGTTTAATGAGCCGGTTGAGCAAGGCTATGTTTGAATCATTAGGCACTCCGCTCCAGTTTTTCACCACATTTAGTTCAGCATCAGTTCTTTGCAATGGGTCGTTGAGCTCGCGTGCAGTTTTGAGCAAACTATCGGTATTGTACCGGCTTGGCAAGCTATAGGCTTTTGTGCCACAGGATATTACAAGCAGCAACAGGCACCAAACTATACGACTGAATACTGAAAACATTTGGTGAAAATACGTTTAATAAAGAGGTGGAGCAAAGGGTTTTGTACTTGATCGCTTTCAGTTTGTGGCTGTAGCTTTTGGCTGTACGGTTATTTTAGCGACAGGCGGTTCATAAACTCTTCCTTGCGGCTTTTTGAAATGCTCAGTTCATCATTGTTTTCCATTAGTACTGAGCCGCCCGCGGCCTTATTTACCCTTTTTATATAGCGCAGGTTGATGATGCTTGAGTTGTGGATTCGGTAAAAGCCATAGTCTTCAAGTATGCTTTCAAAATATTTGAGATTTTTGGATGTGGTTAGTTTTTCGCCTGATTGCAATTGAAACTGCGTGTAGCTTCCGTCGGCTTTAAGGGTAATAATGTCATCAATTTTTACAAATTCATAACCTTCGGTGAGTGCTATGGTCAATTTATGTTCGCTCTTTTCCTGGGTTAAAATATTAGACATCATGTGCCTTACCTTTTTTTCATCGCCTTTGTCTATGGGGTTTTTCCTTACTTTTTCAATCAGGCTTTTTAAATCGCTAATACTCGCAGGTTTTATTACATAGTCTATAGCTGAAAATTTGATGGCTTTGAGTGCATAATTTTCGTGTGCGGTCACAAAGGCCACGTGAAAATTGAGTTCGTCAAATTTTTCGAGGAGTTGAAAACCACTTTCATTGCCCATTTCAATATCAAGTAGAAGCAGGTCGGGCTGTAGGTCAATAATTTTATCGTAGGCCTCGTCAACCGCGGTGGCACTTCCCACAATTTCCACACCGTCAATAAATTGTGTAAGTGCTTTGAAATGGGTGTCAATAGCTCTTTTTTCATCGTCCACCAGAAAAATGCGTACTTTATCGGAAGGAATTTTGGGCTGTGTCATGATACAAAAATGTGGAACCGGAGTTAAATATTGCCCGGTAATTGCAAAAAACATAAGGCCGGAGGAAGTAAGTTTCAGTAGAAAAACGCGAAAAATTTGGCAACAAACTCAATTGTTTTAATTGCCGGAAACAGGTGATAATCTAAATGAATATAAAATGGCCATACCAAATGTAAGCGTTTCATAATGCCCAATTGAAAAATAAAAAGAAGTGAGACTGTAATCCTTTTTTTTTCGTCGTCTTTCCGATGAATCGTCAACTATTAAGGGAAATGGATTTACCCCAATAGCTACGACTTCGTAAAAACCTGTATTTTCTGGTGATATCATCTCTTTTCCAATTGTTGCCATTAGGGAATAAGGGCTACGGTTCCTTACCGAGAATTGCATTTGCAAACCATAGGAATTATTTTTGCTGTAAGAATTGTGCATCAAATAAGGTCCGGCAGAGAAACCCAAAAGAATATTTCCGGATTCAATTAACCGACTGATTTGTGCGGTATAACATTGATAATCTGCAGCTTGATGAGTCTTGCGGGATTTTATATCCGAAAATTTAGAATTCACCTGATATGAAAACGCAATATGGGTGGCGGTTTTATCACCCTGTGCAAAAGTGAGGAATGGAATAAACAAAAAGAGCATCAGAGATTTTTTCATACAACAAATCTTTATTGCACGAATATAGCATTATAAGCTTTCAATTTTTGTCTTAAGCTGATTGGCTTTATTCAAAATTTCTTCCTGATTTTTCATCTTATCCCACACGCGGTACATCATGCCTATGCGCGGGTTTCTTTCAAGTTTTTCGCGATTTCTATGGAAATAATCCCAATATAAGCTGTTGAAAGGACAGGCATATTCTTCGGTTTTCAATTGGTGTTTGTAGCTGCAAGCGGTACAATAATCGCTCATTTTGTGCATGTAACTTGCCGAGGATACATAAGGTTTTGTAGCCAAAAGACCACCATCGGCAAACTGACTCATGCCGCGGGTGTTGGTTATTTCAACCCATTGAATGGCATCAACATAGATGCCCAGGTACCAGTTGTCAACTTCATTAGGGTCCGCACCAATCAAAGCAGCAAAGTTGCCTGTAACCATAAGCCTTTGGATGTGATGTGCCCAACCGTTTTTCAAACTGCCCTTTATGGCGTGTTTCAGGCAATTCATTTTTGTATTTCCGGTCCAATACCACGAGGGCAATTTGGCTTCGTTTTCAAAGTAATTCAGGTTTTCATAATGAGGCATTTTTGCCCAGTAAATACCACGCATAAACTCGCGCCAACCTATAATCTGACGTATAAAACCTTCTACCTGTTGTATTTTTATTTCTGGATGCGATGACCAATAGGAGAGGGTGTTGTGCACAATTTCAATGGGTGAAATCATTTTTAAATTCATGGCAAATGAGAGTTGTGAGTGAAAAACCGTAGCGCTCTCAGTGGTCATGGCATCTTCATAAGTTCCAAAATATACCAAATGGTTTTGCAGAAAATAATGCAATTGCTCCAAAGCTTGTTTTCGATTAATCGGCCAGTGGAAATTTTCAGCATCAATGGCCCCAAAATGCGGTATTTGCTCTTTGCAAATCATGTTATAAATAGCAGAAACATTATTATTGGCACTATATGCCGGGGGAATTGAAACTTCTCCTTTGTATTTTTTGCGGTTGTCGTGGTCAAAATTCCATTGCCCGCCCATGGGTTCGGTACCCTGCATAAGTATATGGTGTTTCCTGCGCATGTGGCGGTAAAAGCTTTCCATCAAATAGGTTTTTTTGTTTTTAAAAAACTCTTGTACTTCCTTTCTTTGGGTCAGGAAATGCTCAGATGGCAGCATTTCGCAATCTATATCCAGCTCATTACCAAGGGTTTTAAACAGTTGGTCAAGACGGTATTCATCAGGCTCCAAATATTCAATCCTGTTGAATTGGTATTTTTTTCGTAGAATTCTGATGTTGTCTATAATAGAATGTGCGTTTTCAGGATTATCATATTTAATGTAGTGCACCCTATGTCCTGTACTTGATAAATGCTGAGCAAAAGCACGCATGGCAGCGAAGAACCCTGCTATTTTCTGTATATGGTGCATCACATACACTTGCTCTGCGCGAATTTCCATCAATGTGTAAACCACGTTATCATCAACCGCTTTAAACCAACTGTGCTCATAGTTCAATTGATCGCCAAGTATAATTTTTAGTGTACTGGTATTGCTTTCAGGGTCGTTTTTCCAGCCTTGGGTGGTGTGCTGTTTTTCCGGCATTATGCGTTTTTTTTGGAATTAGAGTAGATGTTCAGTTTGGCTAATTATTATTTCATGAATCGGCCTTGCACAATGGGTTTTGGGTAGTGCATCAGTTTATCGTTTGTTTTCCACGGCTCAATGGCATGTTCGGCACACAGATGCTCAAGTGCCGGAAGCCATGTTTTAATAAAGGCGGCATTTGCATCGTATTTTTTTGCCTGCCACACTACATTAAAATAACGTTCATCGCGTGGGTCGTTGCCTATACCGGCTATATAATTCCAGTTTCCGTAGTTTGAACATACATCATAATCAATCAATTGGCTTTCGAACCAAGAAGCGCCTGCCCGCCAATCAATGCCGAGGTCTTTTACCAAAAAACTCGCCACATTTTGTCGTCCACGATTGCTCATAAAACCAGTTTGCAGCAATTCTTTCATGTTGGCATCAACAAAAGGGACACCTGTTTGGCCAAGTCGCCATTTTTCAAAGAGTTCTGCGTTCCATTTCCATTTTATTTTTTCATTTCTAATACCGCCCGGCCAAAAAATCATATTTCCATATTTTGCACAAACAAAGCGGAAATAATCGTGCCATAGCAGCTCAAATACCAGCCAATAGGTCGATTCATTTTTGATGATGCGCTTTTCAAAACGCTTGACTTCATGATAAATTGAAACGGGTGAAATGCAGCCTAGCGCCAGCCAAGGGGAAAATTTGGAGGAATAATCGGCTCCCAACAAACCATTGCGTTTGTGTTTGTATTTGCTGAGTTCTTCGCTTTGCCAAAAATATTGGTTCAGCCTGTTCCATGCTTCGGTTTCCCCACCTTTAAAGTCTAATATCCGCTCGGTATCGACTTCGGGTTCTTCAAGACCTAAGGCGTTCAAATCAGGTATTTCGTGGTGCGGAATATTTTCGGGGCATTTTATTGCATTTATCGGTTTTAGTTCAGTTTCTATTGGTACATATTTCTCACATTTTTTTCTAAAATCAGTAAAAATATCCGGTAGTTCAGCGATGGAAAGAGGAAGGTTTTCGGGTTGCAACAAAGTAGAAGTCCATGTAAAATCAAGTGGACAACTCACCGATTTAGTTACCGCCTGTTCTATGGCTAATTCCTCAGCGCATACTTCTTTTTGGGCATAAATGGCCTCAACATGATATTGCTGCGAAAGTGTTTTAAGTACCGTAGCAGAATCGCCTTTTTCAACAAGCAGTTGGCCGCCAAATGATTCAAGGTTGCGCCTTAAATCCGCAACTGCTTCAATCAGGAATTTAGCTCTAAAGGGCCCGGTTTTCTTAAAACCAAATTCATTGGTTTCAAAATAATGATTGTCAAAAATATAAACAGGTATTACTTGTTCATGACGGTTGATTGCTTTGTACAATACCGCATTGTGACGCAATCTGAGGTCGTTTCTAAACCAAACAATAGCTGTGCTCATAAGAGGTAAAACCATCTTTGATGCGGCTGGTTTAGAGAAATTTGGTTTGGCAGAGTTTTCTGGAGATTAGAAGTTACCGGCTTTGTTTTTTTTGCATTTTTCACTACAGTATTTTACATGTTCCCAGGTTTTGGCCCATTTTTTTCGCCAATTGAAAGGTCGTCCGCAAGTTGGACATATTTTCTGTGGAAGAAATTCTTTTTTATGCATCGTTGCGTAGTTTGGTTTTTAATTCAATATCGCTTTTGCTGCGATGCGCTCTTTTGTCGCTCAGGTGCACGTGGGTATGCAGTATGCGCTTGGCTTCGCTTTTTGCAATTTCCGTTTTCATAATCTTTGCCCAATTTACTTTAGCAGTTCGGGCGGTTTCTTCATGATCTACAATGCGCAATGGATAGTCTTTTCCATAACTGAAACCATACATAACCTGCTCAAGCGGGGTCATTTCCCATGGCTTTATGGCAAAATGTGCGGGTAGTTTTTCCAGCTCAGGAACCCATTTTTTGATAAATACGGCCTCCGGGTCATGTTCTTCAGCTTGTTTCACCACATTATAGATTCTGAGGGTATTGGTGCCGGTAGTGCCGGCTTGCATTTGAAATTGAGGAAAATGTATGCCCGGTTCGTAGTCGAGAAATTGCTTAGCCAAAAAAGAAGCTCCGCTTTGCCAAGGTTGCAACAAGTTGTGTGTGAGGAAACTAACCACCATTGCGCGCATTCTAAAGTTGAGATAACCCGTGGCAACCACGCAGCGCATGCAGGCATCTACAAGCGGAAAACCTGTTTGCCCGCTTTGCCAAGCCTGAATATGATTATCATTTTTTTTATGGGGCAATAGGTCAAATGCCCTGTTAATGTTTTCAAATTCGTAGCGCGATTCCATCTCAAATTTTTGTATGAAATGACAGTGCCAATACAAGCGCGAACGCCAATTGCTAAGTGCTCTTTTATTAGGAATGGTAGCGTAATTACGCTTCATTTCCTGAAATAAGGAACGCATGGAAATATTGCCCCAGGCCAAATAAGGGGACAATCGGCTGCAACTGCTTCTACTTTCTTCAGGCTTGGATATGCCTTTGCTGTAGTTTTTTACCCTGTTGTTCAAAAAAGAGTTTAAATATCTCCAAGCCCATTTTTCTCCACCAGGCTGAAAGTTTTCATGAGAAGATACAATTTCTTTCTCAAGTGAATTGCCTTGTAATGTTTCTAATAATTGATTGGGAAGCGCTATAAATCGGGCTTTTTTCAAATCGGGGAAAACCTCCGGCTCAGCCATTCTTTCATCAAATTGCAGCGACCAATCTTGGCGGTTTTTTCTTCCGCGCTGCACGCCGTTGGTTTGCATTTCAATCCATTCAATGTTCTTATCAGAAAACCATTTTTTCATTATTTTATCGCGGCGGTAGCTCAGTGCGTTTCCGCTCTCCTGATACGAGTACACTTGCGAAATGGCATATCGTTGACTGATGATCTCAAAGCCTGTCAGCACGTCGCAATAAGCCATTTGAACTGCTTTTTCAAAACCTGTTTGGTTGAAAATGGTCCGGTTCAAATCAGCAATACTTTGGTAAACAAAACGCCAATGTCGTGGGGCAGCATCGTGATTGGCAATGAGTTCGGGCTCAAAAAAGTAGATGATTATCAAGGGCTTTCCCGTTTCAATAGCAGCGTGTAAGGCTTCTTGGTCGCGCCACCTGATGTCTCTTTTTAACCAAACAATGTTTACTTGCACAAGGTACAAACCAACCTAGCGACAAATTGTTCTGATGAGTTGAAGGGAGGTGACCTATTGATGGAAATTACTTTCAACTACCTGAATATAGGTTTTAAGTAATTCGAAATTTCTTTTTTTGGTATAGGTACTTCTATGATTTCTGATTTTGTATTTTGCAAAATGAGTATAATATTATTTTCATCAATACAAATGGTATAGAGTTTTTTGAGTAAATTCTGATTCTGGGTACAAGGAAAGTTCAAGTCTTCCAACTGGCTCAGTTTGTTGAATAAATAGGTGTTAAATTCCAAAGTATCAGTCGCTTTCAAGTCAAAAATGGTTTGAAAGTTTATTTCGGCATAACGTTCATTTTCAAGCAAATATGTTTTGTAGTGTGAAATGTGAGGTGTTCTTAAGGAATTAGCGAATGTTATAATAGAAACTGTGCTGGCTGATGAATGAGCGACGGCATAGGAATATTTAGGGTGGTTTCTTTTGAAGCGGCTCTTGCTGCTCGATGAATAGTCAAAAAAATTGTCGGTCCAAAATCCAAATAGGTGGCCATAATATTGGCTGGTTTCTTGCCTGCTTGGAATATGAATTTTATAACGTGGTTTCAATATTTGCGCTATTGTATCACCTTCTTGGAAGAACTCTTTTTCGAGATAAGGAGTGTGATTTAGCAAACATAACTCCAATCTTAATTCTAAATAACGCCGTTTTTGCTGTATAGACCATGTTTGGTTCGGAATATTTATTGGATCAATTTCAAAGCTTTTCAAGAGGCCTTTAATCTGTCTGGTTTTTAAATTTGATAACTCGATAATTTCGCCATTTGTGGTGAGGGCACGAATGGAGGAATCCGGTTGCATTATAGCGGTGTCGTTCCTGAAAGTACTGCAATTAATATAGTATGGGCCGTTTATTAATTTGTTTCCCTTTTGAAAAACGATAAAACTTTTGCCAGCATTGAAAACAAAGAAGCCTACGCCTTTCTGTCGATATACGAACTCAAAATTTGGCGGTAATAATATTTCGAAATTCTCATTAATAATTCCAAGTTTATGCCGCTTATTGGCGAAAATGGCGAGGCCATCATAAAATGAGAAGGGAGCATAAAACAGTGAGTCGCTTAACTTTTTTACGGTTTCTCCGTTAAAATTGCACGCACGGTAATAATCGCCAACTTCATAAAAGAAGTTACCTGATTCGACTTCATCAAAAAAGACTTCGCCCTTAATTTTAAAAACTTCTTGTGTGTCTTTATTTAAAATGGATATTGGAAGGCTATTATCGCAACCGATAAAGCCCAAATCGCCAAATGGACGCAGGTACTTGTATTTTCCCCTGAATAATTTACCATCAGTTCTATAAAAAAGTTTGAAATTACTCCATTCTTTTACTTCGTTAAAGTTGGGTAAATAAATGTTTTTTGATGGTATATATGCGCCACAATTATCCATTAGATACATTTCGGCATTTGCGGTATCGTTGTGGCGTTGCTCCTTAATTTTGCAATTAAATCTTTTTAATAGCTTACCATTTTCGTCAAAGAATATTGTTTTACCGGCTACTTCATAGCAGCCGAAGTTTTTGTTTGGGATGGTTTTAAAGGGTTTGTTTTCAGTTAGAAAGTCATGAATAGAAAAGACAGTTGAGCCGGTAAGCACACTGTTTTCGGAGCAATTGGCATCATATCGGTTATGGTTGTCTTCATCAAAATTGTCAAAGACAAAGGGCAAAATCATCTTGCCACCCCAATCAAACAGTGCGTAAAAGCCATCTTTTTGGCATACAATTAATGGTAGTTTTTTGCCGCAATTTTGATCGAAATTATGTATTATGGCTTTGCCTGTCACCTTAAAAAGGTAATTATCTGCTTCATCATAAAAAAAGGTCTCACTTCCATTGTATATTAGAAAGAAGGCTTTTTCGTATAGCCAAAGTGTCATTATTTCAATATGTTCGTTTGTTTGTCCTTGATATATGATTTGGTTTCGTTCTGAAATGATAAAAGTTGAATCATTTCTGATACCGCTCATTAATGTCCTTGGGCCTGAAAAGAATGATTTTGGTAAATTTATTTCTATAATTGTATCAAAAGGATATTGTTTGTTAAAATGTCCTGACCGTTCAAGAATGTACCAATTGTGTTCATATTTAAATTTTGATAAAGATTTAACGCCCAGGGCTTTGTCTTGAATTCTGACAGGTTGGTTAATTACAAGTTGCCCTTGTGAATTAAACAACCACATTAATCCATTTTTTGACCGCACACCAAAGCAATGGGGCCAAAAAATGAAATATGCCTGACATCCGTTGCAGGTTGGGCTTATAATTTTTGGTAAGATGGCATCAGCAATTTCGTGTTGAATATTTCCGGTGCTGTCGAGCAGGTACACTGTAGAGCCTGATTTGGCTGCGAGTAAACTACCCTTCCATTGGTATATGATGGAATCAAACTCTTGTTTTTGAATCAATTTTCCTTTGTTGTTGATAATTTCAAATTTGCCAGTTTTTTGGTGGTAGATGCTGTAGAGATTATGTAAAAGCGGTCTGGCGATTGCATATTGTGCGCGGTAAATAATGTGTGTATTTCGGATTAAATAAATTGAATCGGCCACTTGAATGAATCGGACACCATCTACCTCGTGCGATATTTCAAATGCATCCAATGCCTCGTATTGAAATGTATTCAGGCCTAAATCATAGAGCCTGTAAAAGCCATTGTTATTTTTCAATAGACATATTTTTTTCTCTTGAAACTGGATGTATCCATTTGTATTTATGCGAAAATCGTAGTGGACAGGATGGATGTACCCATAACCATAATTCCACCTATTGCTATAATCCAGAGCATTTGAAATTGTGTACACCAGTTTTTGTCTGGGCGCGAATTTGAAATAATCGCTTGAATCTATAGAAAATGCGGGTCTTATTTCAGTGTATTCGGGTTTTAATGCAATTTCTCCTTTTCGGTTGATGAGCCCGAAATAACCACCTGATTTTATTTTCGCATAGTGGCCATAATAAGGGAAATCAGGAATAAACTTTTCAGCGTCTTCAAATTGGGGCTCAATTAACCAATTACCAACCGAATCTTTATATCCCAATTCGCAACCCATGGGTGCCATTGCGGGTTGTGGCGCTTGTGTAAATGCTATTGAACATGAGAGTGTTAGGTTCAATTGAATAAAAATAAATGCTATGTAGTTTTTACAATACATAATAGAAGTAAACTCATGTTTAAATTTTTGAAATAAATTGTGCTACAATATAACCCAAATGAATAAGAAGCACACAAAAGGAAAGGTAAGAAAATTCACGAGCTAGTTTGGTAAGTCAGAATGAGACTTCTTCGCCTTCTTGATTTATCTCAAAAACAGTTTTACCATCGCGTTTTTGAATGCATTGTATGGCGGATATTTTATTTTTAAATCTAGCCAATTGCCTGTTTTAGAGATGCTTTTGTAATGGGTGAAGGCATCAAAGCCTGCTTTGCCGTGGTAGCTACCCATGCCACTTGTACCAATACCGCCAAAAGGCATTTCGCTGCTTACCAAATGGATGATGGTATTGTTGACACAGCCACCGCCAAATGCAATATTTCGTATGATTTTTCTTTCAAAATTGCTGTCACTCGTAAAAACGTAAAGTGCAAGCGGATTGGAGTTTTTGGCAATAATTTCAAAAATTTCGTCGATACTGCGATAGGTGAGTATGGGCAATATAGGGCCAAAAATTTCTTCGCGCATGATAGGTGCTGTATGTGGTGGTTCCAGAATTAGCGTGGGTTCTATATATTTTTCTTCAGCATTGTGTTTTCCGCCATATATTATTTCGCCCTGCTCAAGGTAGCTTATTAGTTTGTTGAATTGTTTGTCGTTTATAATGCGGCCATAGCTATTACTTTCCGCGGCATTATTTCCAAAGAACGTTTTAATACTTTCCTTAAGTTCATCGCACAGTTCTTTTGCTTTGTCTTCATGCACCAACACGTAGTCGGGCGCCACACAGGTCTGCCCGCAATTATAGAATTTGCCCCAGGCAATGCGTTTGGCGCTAACCTTAATATTGGCAGATGGGTGGACAATGGCAGGCGATTTACCGCCCAATTCCAAGGTGTATGATGTAAAATTTTCAGCGCACTGAACAGCAATTGAGCGTCCTACCGCGGTACTGCCGGTAAAAAATACGTGGTTGATTAGGCCACTTTCAATAATTGGCGGCACCACTTCGGCACCATTGCCGCACACAGCATTTATGTATTTGGAATCGAAGGTTTCTTGAATGAGTTGGGCAATTATTTTTTCGCAAGCCGGAGCCAATTCTGATGGTTTTACGATGGCACAGCATCCTGCGGCTATGCTGGCTACGAGGGGCGCAAATACCAATTGCACCGGATAATTCCACGGGGCTATAATAAGTGAAAGCCCTTTTGGCTGGGGATAAATGGTATTGCGTGTGGGGAAAAGTGCCGGATTGGAACCCACCGCCTGTGGCGATGCCCAGGCTCGCAGATTTTTAATGGCGTGGTTTATTTCTTCGAAAACCAAACCTATTTCTGAGGCATATCCTTCCGTTTCGTGTTTTCCCAAATCTTGTTTCAAGGCTTGTAAGAGCTTGTCCTGGTTTTTTGCCAAAGCCTTTTTTAAATGGTTCAACTGCTTAATTCTAAAGCTCACCGGTAGGGTAGTGCCTGTTTTGAAAAAGGCAGCTAGTTCAATTCCAATGGTTTTTACTTGCGCTTCCATGGCTTTCAAACTTAGTGGATTATGTGTTATTTGGCTTCGCGTTGTTTGGGCTTGCGCCCGTTATTTTGCCTTCGGCGTTGTTTGGGCTTGCGCCCGTTATTTTGGCTTCGCCGTTATTTTGCCTTCGGCGTTGTT
>WGNN01000003.1 GCA_016124515.1 bacterium | reverse complement strand
CAAGGGCTTTTGGAAATTATTATAAATACGTGGCCCTGGGGCACATACACAAACCACAACAAGTGGCCGGGCAAGTGCCTGTTTATTATAGCGGCAGCCCCATAGCACTCAGTTTTAGCGAGCGCAAAGACCAAAAGCGCATGTTGTTGATTGACACCGCCAAAGGCTTTGAACCTGAACATATTGCACTGCCATCTTTCAGGCTGCTAAAGCGCATTTCGGGTAGTCTCAACCAAGTGCGAACCGCCCTTTATGATTTTGTGAATACCGGTGAATTGCCCGCTTTGCTCGAACTTGATGTGGTAGAAGAACAGTACGATCCTGAAATAATATATGCCCTTGACAGGTTGGTTTTTGAATATAAAAGCAATGAAGCAATCGTAGCCAAACACCGGCTTACTTTCAAAAATCAGGTAGTTGGCACGGCGGCGCTGTTCAACCAAAACCAACAGTTGGAAGGCCTGAAGCCACTCGAAGTATTTGATAAACGCCTGACTGCCGAAAATCTTGATGCAGAAACCGCGCAGTTATTGCGTCAGGCTTTTGCTGAATTGTTGGACGAGCTAAATGAAAATAACTATGAAAATCAATAAGATACGATTTGAAAATATAAACTCACTCCGCGGCAGCCATTTCGTTGATTTTACCAATGAACCCCTGCGCAGTGCGGGATTATTTGCCATAACCGGCCCCACCGGCAGCGGAAAAACCACCTTGCTCGATGTTATTTGTCTCGCACTTTTTGGCCGCGTGCCTCGCATTGCCAAATCTATAACCAAAAATGTGGTGGCAGAAACGGGTGCCATACTCACCCGCAATACGCAGGCTTGTTATGCCGAAGTGGAATATGAATGCAAAAAAGGCGTTTTCAGATCGCGGTGGGAAATTTCTATTAATCGTAAGGGCAATTTGCGCGACTACGAAATGTTTATCGCCAACTTGGCCGACAACAAAATAATAGATGCAAAAAAGAGCGAAGTGCCCGGCATCAATGAAGGCAACATCGGTTTGCAGTTCGATCAGTTTGTAAAATCAATGCTGCTGGCTCAGGGCGATTTTGCCAAATTCCTGCAATCTGATAAAAAGGAAAGGTCGGCTTTATTAGAAAAAATTACCGGCACCAACATTTACCGCGAGTTGGGCAAAAGGGCTTTTGACAAATTTAAAGAACACGGTCAAGCCCTTGAAGATCTTAGAAAAGAGCAATCAGTTTATAAAAGTCAATTGTTGGACGACCACTTGCGGGCCGAACTCACAAGTGCCCATGCCGCCTTGCAGTTATCGCTCAGCGAAATGGAAAAGCAATTAAATGGCTTGCGCAAAAACCGCGATTTGTTGTTGGAAATGGATAAGCTAAAGGCCGAACAGCAAAAATTGAAGAAAAAACACAGCGGCTTGTTGAATAGCAAAAAAGAATTTGAAGCCAACGAAGGCGAAAAAATACAACATCATGAAGCGCTGATTCCTTACTCAGACCACTTGAGCCAATGGAAAATGGCCAAGGAAAAAATTAGAGAATCGGGGCGGGAAGTGTTGCAATTGCAAGGTCAGATTGAGGAGATTCATAATAAATTGGAACAAACCAAATCCGCGGTTAAACAATTGGTGGGTGTCTATTATAAACACGACAACATATTAGCCTCCATTTCGGCTTTTCAAACGAAAATGAACGGCCTGATAAACGAAATGAAGGATTTGCGGGTGGACTACGCCAATGCTATGGGCAGTTTAAAGCCATTGAAAATGCATGGGGTGGATTTTAATTCGAATGACTTGGAGCAGTCCATCAAAAATTATGAAAACCTGAAAATAAACCTCGCTACAGAACTTGCGGGCTTGAAGAAGGAATTGGCGGAGCTTGAGCCCGCAAAAATGCACGAACACCTGGGGCTGCTCGATGAAAAAATTGAGCTGTTGAAAAATGCCATTCCTTTGCAGCATCGAAGCGACGAACAGCACCAAAGGTTGGAAAAAATGAGTGCGGAGATCAGCTCATTAGACCAAAATATGGAAGCCTTGCCGGCAAGTATTTTGGATGCAAAACAAGCCTGGCAGGGTCAGCAAAAAGTAACAGAAAACCTGTCGCTTCGCATAGAAAATGAAAAATTAAAGGCCGAATTGGAAACACACCGAAAGCACTTGAAAGCAGGTGAACCCTGCCCGCTTTGTGGTGCCTTGGAACATCCTTTTGCCGATAGCCAACCCGCCGCACCCGATGCCTTGTCGCAAGAATTAAGCGCAGAAAAGGAAAGGTTGAATGCGCTGCAAAAAGTGCTGATTGAAAAGGAGTCGGAACTGAAACAAACAGAAAGTCAGCTCAAAAATGCAAGAGCCAATTTTGAAACAGAGCAGGAAACCCTCACCCGAATAAGCGCACAATTGCAAGATATTTTGCAGCATTTTACCGATGCTGAGAAAGATACCGGTTTGCAAAACCTTAGCACAAAGATCAAAGACAGGCGCCAACGTGTGCACGAATACATTATAAAAGACGAAAAAATAATAGCCCTGAAAAATGCCGAGGCGGATGTAGAAGCATTGCAAAAGGCTTTTGCCGTGGGCATGCTCAAGCGGCAGGAATTTCAGCAACTTTACCCCAAAAAAGAAGAAGAGTTGCCGGTAGAAATACAGCAGATTAGAGACCAATGGAGCCAACTAAATCAACAATTGGAAATATTGAATGGCAATTGGCAAAGCAAACAAGCAGAGCAACTTGCATTGGAAAAGGCACAAAAAACCAATGCGGAAACTCTAATGGCTGAGCTGGGTAAATTGGGTTACAGTTCTATTGAGAATGCCCTGCAGCATCGCCTTAGCGAAATGGAGTTCAACCAACTGTTGGCGGCGCGCAATGCGCTTGAACAAGCTATAAACTTAAATGAACAGGAACTGAAGCAAAACCAAAAGACGCTACAGGAAAAAGGCGAACAAGTAAGCGACAAAAACCTGCCTGAGTTGGATGCAAAAATTGAAACGCTGCAAGCAGAAAAGTCTAATAAAAGCGAAGAATATGCGGCCATTGACCGCCAATTAAAAAACCATGAAGAGGACGCTGCAAAGGTGGCGCAGTTGCAATTGAAACTGATTGAAGCCGAGAAAAAAGGCAAACAATGGGTGTTGTTGAACCAATATATCGGCGATGCTACGGGCAGCAAATTCAACCAATTTGCGCAGGATCTTACACTGAGTCAGTTGATTGTATTGGCCAACCGCAGGCTGGCGGGGCTCAACGACCGCTATTTGCTTGACAAGGCAACAGAAAAGGAAGACGATAGCCTGATGGTGGTTGACCAACACATGGGCAATGAAAGGCGTTCGGTAAAAACCCTTTCGGGCGGCGAAACCTTTCTCATGAGCCTCTCACTCGCCTTGGCACTATCCGATTTGGCTTCGCGCAATGTGGAAATCAACTCGCTTTTTATTGACGAAGGTTTTGGCACACTTGATCCCGAAGTGCTGGACCAAACCCTTGATACCCTTGAAAAACTGCAAAGCGAAGGCAACAAAACCATTGGTATCATCAGCCATGTAGAAGCCCTGAAAGAGCGGATCAATACTCAGATAAAACTGGTGCGCAATGGCCAGGGTTTTAGTGCGCTTGAAGTTCAAGGCTGAAAAGTTTAAGGCTCAAAGTTGATGTCTGACACCTTTGGGTGCCTCTCATCTAACAAGTTCATAGAGTTTCTAGTCAAGGCGCTGCGCTGTCTTTGGCCTAAGGTCTATTTCTAAGAAGAGTGCCCCAGCCTACAAGTAATTACTGCGGGCAATGCGCTCGTTTGCAAGTGCGTATTACTGAGCCAAATTATATCTACCGTTGTACCAATTTGTTTAGTTTTGAACTGTGTCAGTTAAGCATATAGTTCTGCCGTGGTTTTTTTTGGCTTTTTTGCTCCTTGGTGTTGCGGCATGGGCTGCACCGGCCAGCGCGGTGGTGTCTGTTGATTCTATAGAAGGCAAGTTCGCTCTCACCCCGCAATACATTTCATTTATAACCACCCAAGATGGCGATATGACGCTGTGGCAAGCCATAGAAAGCCGAGCGTATAAAAATCTGGCTGAGCTAAAAACAGATGAATTGGCATTTCCGGTTGGTTTTTGGTATAAACTCAGGTTTGCAAACCACGCCGATAGCAACACCAATCTGTACCTGAGCTTTTGTGGCTATCCAAAAGAAGTGCAGGTAGCCGAGGTAAATGAAGACAAACGCATTATAGCAAGCAAAACATTGGGTTACTATACCAATCCTAATAAAAAGGAAGTTCCTTCGGTACAAAAACATTATTTATTGCACCTGGCGCCGGGCGAGCACAAAACCCTGTTTGTGGGTATGACCTTTCATGAGGAAGTATTGCCATCGCACCTTTCCGAATTTGTTGTCAGACCATTTGCGTTGCTCAACCAAAATTTGTACACCAAGCTGTCAGGGCAGTTTTTTTACCAAGGCCTAATGATTTTGCTGGCCCTTGTAGCCTTTTTTGCAGCCGCCATATTCCGCAGCAAATCCTTTGTATTTTTTGCCTTGTTGCAATTTTCATTTGCCCTTTATGCCGCTCAGGTACATGGCATTTTGCCCCATGTGCTGCCATTTGTATTGCATATAGAGAAACACCTGCTTACCCAAGCTTTCATTGCCTCTATTTTGCTGTTTTTCAATTATTTTCAAATAAACTACCTCGAATCTGATAAAAGGTTGCCCGCTGCCACCAAATGGTTAACAGCATTCACCTGGATGGTAACTTTTGTTCCGTTTATTATGTTTGGAATAGGCCTTTCAGATTATGTGGCCGTGCAAATCTCCAATGCCTTGGTGCTTATTTGGTTGTTGGCCCAAATGGCGGTTATTATATACCTCACCCGATCAGGTGTGCGGCAGGCTCGCAATTTATTGGTGGCGGTGAGTCTGCAAGCCGCTTTTGCTTTGTTTTATTTATTGTCGTTGCTAGCTGTGTTGCCCGGCAATGCCCTGGCCGACAACAGTTTTCAAATAGGTTCATTTATCCTTTCCATGTTTGTTTTTTATGGCCTTTTTGAAAACATCAGGCGGCTCAACAGCGAAAAAGCACAGGTAGAAGCACTTGACAAATTGCGCACGGATTTCTTTACCAATATAACGCACGAATTCAGGACGCCGCTCACCTTGATTATGGCGCCACTCGAAAAGCTACAGCAGCAGCTCAAAATACCCGAAAACATTGCCCTGCTCAAAACCGGTTTGCGCAACACAAGAAAACTGCAACAACTAATAAATCAAATACTTGAGCTTTCAAAGCTCGACAACGACAGCGTAGCGCTTAAGGTGGGCAAATTCAATTTTGTGCAGTTTGTAAAGCGTACTGTATTATCTTTTGAGTCGCTGGCAAATCAAAAAAATGTGCGGCTCAATTTTGTGAGTCAGCAGGAGGAAATGGAATTGTGGTTTGATGATGAAAAAATGGAAATCATCCTGCAGAACCTGTTGTCAAACGCATTTAAATTCACCAACAAAGGCGAAGTTTCTGTAATGCTTATCAACCACGAACAAACGGTTGAACTGATAATAAAAGACACAGGTAGCGGCATAGACCCACAGCAAATCGACCATATTTTTGACCGTTTTTACCAATCTGCACAAAGGGCAAACAGGGCGGCGGGCGGTACGGGCATTGGCCTTGCCTTGGTGCAGGAGTATGTAAAATTGCATGGTGCTACTATAAGCGTACAAAGCGGATTGCAAAAAGGCACTCAGTTCAATATTACATTCCGCAAAGGCCACCAGCATTTCGATAATGAATGCATTGACCACAAGCAAACAAACCTAAGTGAAGAGCGGCCAAAAACAGTGGAGGCGGAACTGCATGAGAGATCTACAAAACCGGCTGCTGATGTTCCGGCCAAAGGTCCAAGGATATTGATTATAGAAGACAACCCCGAAATAAGCGAGTTGTTGGCAGGGATTTTTGACACAGAGTATCAGGTGCAAGCCGAAGACAATGGAAGAGAGGGAATTGAAAAAGCCCTGAATTGGCTTCCGGATTTGATAATAAGCGATGTAATGATGCCGGAACAAAGCGGAATTGAAGTGCTGGAAACCTTGAAAAACAACCTAAAGACAGCGCATATTCCCATTATACTTTTAACTGCGCGTGCTGCTCAGGAAGAAAAAATAGAAGGTATAGAAAGGGGCGCCGATGCCTATATGGCCAAACCTTTCAAAACACAGGAACTGCTAGCGGTGAGCCGGCAACTCTTGCAGAACCGCAACAAATTGAAAGAACTTATCAGGAATTCGCCCACCCTCAATTTCGGCAAACTGTCTGATGGCGGGGCAGAGTATGAGTTTATACTCAAAGTAAATGAGGTGGTAGAAAAGCACCTTTCCGATTCGCAATTCTCGGTGAGTCAGTTGGCCGAGGTTTTGGGAATGAGCCGCGTGCATCTGAACCGAAAGCTCAACGCAGGCACAGGCCTTAGCGCCAACAAATACATACAACAGTACCGCTTGAAGCGCGCCCTTACCTTGCTCGAAGAAGAGCACATGAACGTGAGCGAAGTAGCTTTTCAAACGGGCTTTAGCAGCAATGCCTACTTTGTAAAGTGTTTCAGAGAGTTCTATGGCAAAACCCCCGGATCCATTCAAAAAAGTGCTTGAAGCAAGCTGGCTGGTGTTCGTTTTGTTACACGATATGTTTTGTTTCTTATATAAAAATCCGAACATTTATACAATCTGTTTTTTTTGAAATACCAGATTATAAGGCTGATGGACATGTTTGCATCAAATTTTTTAAACACAGATACAATGAGAAATTCACTACTATTAATTGCATCAATGCTGATGTTGCAGGCTTCGGTTTTCGCACAGATTACCATTACACAAGCCGACTTTGTACCACCTTTGGTTTACGACACCGCTTTTATTGCCAACGAGACGGGATTTCAAACACCCCCATCGGGCAACGACCAGACCTGGAAATTTACCACATTGACTAAGTCAAACTATGCCTACATTACTCGTTTCATGGATGGCTCAAAAGACGACGCTTTTGACGATGATTACAGCTATCGTTCTGCCACCTATAGCTTTCAGGTTTTTGACTTTACTGGATATGCTTATATGGGTTACGACAAAAACGGTTACTATGATTACGGTAGAAGCATTGATAGATCGCCATTTTCTATTGCTGCTTTGACAGGTGGAGCAAATGATTCTTTAGTTTTTACGGCACAAAAAATCAAATACAACCACCGAATGGACTTCGTAAAATTTCCGATGACCGTGGGCGACAAATGGACACAAACCCGCCGCGAACCAACTCCGTTTGAGCTAACAGTTAGTGGTTTTGGATTGAATAAAACACCCGGTGTGTCGCCACGCAACCGCACCGACACACGCGAAGTAATTGGACACGGTACACTGCAAGTACCACTTGACGATGGTTCTACATCAGCCATGATGGAAGTACTTATGGTAAAACACACTTACGAAATGGAAGACAGTTTTTACCTGAATGGCCAACCTGCGCCGGCCGCGCTCATGATGGCATTTGGTATATCGCAAGGCATGAAACAAGGTGGCGAGTATATAGAATTTTACCGAAAAGGATTCGGTAGCTACGTCTTGCGCCTTGAAGTTACAGGCGGTGCGGTTGACGTTGCCGCCTGGGATATAGCCGGTGCCCGCGGTCTTAGCACCGCTACCCAACTGGTGCAGGCCCGTTTTGTTACCTCTATGTATCCAAACCCCGCCGCTGCCGGAAGCACAGTTACTTTGCAAACCGGATTTAACATAGAAAATTTCAGACTTTTTGATGCAGGTGGAAGAGAAATAACCAACCTGAGCTACAAAAACAGCGAAGCCGGCAAATGCGCCGTTAATCTGCCAACCGGCCTACAAACCGGCTTGTATTTTTATACTGCCACAAGTGCCAATGGCGCCATTGTTACCCAGGGAAAAATAAATATCAACTAACAGAAGTAGGTATTTTTCATTGAGAGTGGCTTCTGCATGCAGAAGCCACTTTTATTTTACTGAAGTTCATAGTTTGTGTGGCAAAACCGTCAACTAATCAATTGCTGAAAAATGCCTCGCAAACGTTATTTTTTGTATTTACCGCAGTTCTTTTTGTAGTACTCCAGCAGGCGGGCATAGTCGGCGCTTGTGCTGTCAAGGGCTTTCAATTTTCTGGCAAGCGCATCGCAATCCACAGGATCTTTTTTGGTGTCGGGGCATTTTGTTTTTATCAATCTCCAGGTGCGGTTATATTCCTCGGAGCCCTCTTTGTAGCGGGTCACAACTTTCTTCAGCGAGTCGCAGTAACTACTGTATTTGTGGTCTTTTTGGCCGCAGCTCGCATTTATTTCTTCCATTAGTTTTTGGTATTCCCGGCTGTTTTTATCCAGCCTGGCAGCTTGCCTTTTCAATGAATCGCACAGGTTTGTTTCGCTTTTGCTACCACACTTCAGTCGCAGCAAGTCCATGGTTTTGTTGTAGGCATCGCTGCCTGCCCTTTGTGTGCTCAGCACATGTTTCAGCGAGTCGCAATAGTTGACCCGCGTATCAGTTTTCGTCTTTGTTTTGCTGCTATCAGAAGTTTCTTTTTTTCGCAATTCCTTTTTTATGGCTTGTTCCAAACCGGTTTTGGTGCAGGCGGGCACAAGCGCTATGGCACATATACTCAGTACCGCAATAATTGTATTTTTCATGAAAGGCACATTTTTGAAGGTTCAACATTTGGTAAAAAGAAGTATGCAAGGTAAGCTTTCATTCGCACCGTGGGTATAATTTTTTTTGTGGGGTATTTTTATTCCAATGGAAATTAGCTTCCACCAAAAGCAGCCGCATTAATAACAAACAATTTTCTAACCTGCTTGTTGTCATGCCTATGGTACCTACACTTGATAAGGAAGCTTTTTACAACGAGCAATTGTTGGCACAGCGCGCCATGCTTAGCAATGCCATTGAAGCACTGCAAGAGAAACGAAAAAACCTTGAAGAGGCGATAAAGCAACTGGAAAGCCGAAATTTTGAAATGACCACCATTACTTATCAATTGTTTCACTCGGTGCGCGGCCTCATGACCACGCTTATGGGTATTAGAGATTTGATGAAAAACGAAACGCAATCTGACCTTGGAAACAAATTGCTGCACAGTGCCCGCGATACGCTCTACAAATTGGATCGTTTTTCGGTGGACCTTGCTGAGAAGGTGGAATTGCTGTTAACCAAGGTTATTTTTAGTTTTCCAGCGCATCCTTCAAATCGCGCGAGTAGCGAATATCCATTTTATGAAATTTGGCATCAGGATATTTGATGTTTATTTGCTCGCGGCCCAATAGCACACATTCCTTGAAAACCTTGTCGGCAGGTAGTATTTTTCGGTGCACCGATAAACCGTATTGGTACATTTCATCTTTCCATTGTGTAAAATACCATGCCATACTTGCCTGATCGAAAACCATGAGATTGCTTTTGTCGAAGATGAATTTTTTGATGCGGCTTTTCTTCACAATTTCGCCAACCGTTTCAAAAAGCTGTCGGAATGAGGCGGTAGGAATGTAGGTTGAAGTTGCTTTTACAAGGCACACATCATCAGCCACATACACACTGGCAAATTCGTAGTGGTTGAGCAGTTTTAGCTCAGGTAGTTTTATGGTTTGGTCAATCTCGTTCATGGCTTTCAAATACTTATGGTGTCATTAACCAAAGCGCCTCTGTTTTGTTTACCTCATGGGGAATTTAGCGCCTTGATTAGTAATTTAATTATTCAACCAAGATGACTTAAGTTTCGGGGTAAACTATAATGTACATCTCTAAATTCTGACAAACAAAAAGGCCAAATTTGATAGCTCGTGTATTGAGAGATGCTCACCCCCCTGATTTCGTCAATAAGGGGATTTGTTTTTAATGCAATTAGGACGGCTCTTTTTCTTTTTAGTGGAGAAATAATTGAAATTCCGCCCGGAACAAAAAGCTGTATGAGCCTTTACGCAGCAACAAAAGGTTCAAGCCTTGGATAAGCCAAATATTTGATTTGCAACTCAAAACGCGGCGGCGAGTTTTTTTTGTTCAGGAATTTCGGT
>WGNN01000024.1 GCA_016124515.1 bacterium | reverse complement strand
TTGGCTAAGCGGCAGCACATTGGCACACTCTGATAGGTTGACCAACCATATTGGAAAGGCGGTTTTGAGCTGTGAAAAATCGACTTGGCTAAAGCGTGCTTCCTTGGTTTGAATGGTTCGGGCACGCAATGCGGCGGCAAAAACCTTAACCATGTTTCTTCTTTTGCGCATGGTCAGAAACACATTGTGCTTAAACCTGAGCTGGATTATTTTCTTGAGCAGCTCAAGTTTTTCAGGATAAAGTGCTTCCAACTCGGGGAGGGTCTGCCACATGGGCGCATATTTGTTCATGGCCCACTTACTGGTCTTTGCGGCTATGTAGGCCCACAAGCCTTTTGTATTTCGCTGCAAGCGTTTTCCGAGTTTAATGGCCTGTATGCCGGCTTTTTCGTATTCACGCTCCAGTTGTGCAATGCGTTTATTGGTTTTGTTCAAGTCAGACATTAACGATTGCAGTTCATTTTGGTCAACCATTTCAATACCAATTCCATTGAGCAGGTTTTCAAAACGGCGTTTAAAATCGGCTTTGTAGTCGCCTTTGCCGCCCGCCCGCATGCACAGGTCTTGTATGCCAAAATCATTTTCAATTTTGTGCTTCACCACATCCACCGCTTGGTTTTTGGCCGAAGTAATGAGTACTGATTTCCCCTGCATGGCTGCTTCCACGGCCATTGCCGCAATGGTGTATGATTTGCCCGTGCCCGGTGGGCCTATTACCACGCTGCTGCTATATTTTTTCGCATGGTCAATAGCGTTCAACTGTGCCTTGTTTAGCATGGCAGGAACCAGCTTCAGCTCGTCTTTATCCAACGGCTTTTCGCTGCCTTTGTCCAGTTGCAAAAACTGGCGAAGCGGCGGCGACAGGAACTTTGATTGAACCAGGCTTTCCAGCTCCTTTTGCACATGCACCGTATGCGATGATTTTCTTAAAATGCCCATTCCGCAACATGACACAACTTTTAATTGCGCAGCGCCTGTACTTTGAATTTTAGAGGCAAGGTTGGGATACAACAACATATCGTTGCTGTGGAGAGCCGGGTAACGCTTTTGCAACAAGCGCTGCATTTTAGCCACTTTTTCAAAAGTTAATGCATCTCCATTAAGTAGGTTAAGCATTTCGGCAATACTGCTCACATCGTCTTCATCAGTGGCTTCAATAAGCCTGAAAAAGGCCGGATTTACTTGTGTGTTCTCAAATTCGGGATATATTTTATACATCTCATCCTCAAAAGCCAAGTTGGCCGGAATGAAAAACAAGGGGGCGCAAACGGTTTTGCCATCGGTGGTTTTTCCTCCGGTTAAAAAGAAAGGCAGTAGATAAAGTGCTTTTTCAAAGCGATAGCTGCTGAGTTCAAGAGCCAGTTTTTCGCCGTAATTCGCTGTCAGTGGCAAAAAAGCCAAATCGCCGGTCAGCAACTCAGTATCGGTCAACATCTTTTTATGCTCTACCGTATTGCCCTGGTAATTGTATAGCAATTGCTCCCGGTTGTCAGATTTGTAACAAGCCTCTAAAAATGCTATCAATCTATGGTTGTCCTCATTCTTCATAATCAATGGCCGAATATATTGGCACATATTCAATGCGCCCTGTTTTTGGGCTAAAAATGCCTGCTCATTATTTCAGAAAAAACCTGAATTCCACACGCCTGTTTTTTTCATCATTTGTGGTGGCAAGTGGTTCCAATTCGCCTTTGCCGCTGGCTATGAGCAGCTTGCTGCTTACTCCCTGCGTTTGCAAATAAGATTTTACCGCCTCGGCTCGCTGTAGCGAAAGGGCCATGTTGTTGGCATTGGTGCCCACCGAGTCGGTATGACCAATAATTTCCAGCTTTTCCAAATTGCCGTTGAGTACCATCTGTGCCAGTGAATCTAAAAATGGTTTTGATTGCGCACTTATTTCGGCACTGCCAAAAGCAAAGTTTATGGCCTTGTCGGCGCTGAAAATTTGTGCATCGCCCGTGTTGTTGCTGTTGGCAAAAAGCTTTTGAAATGGACTGTTGTAAGCGGTGCCAAATGAGCCCGCCTCCAAAAAGATGGCTGAATCATACAGGTCGTCTCCCACATCGGCAATGGCCATAATGAGGCGGTAGCGGTGCTGCGGCAATACACGGCTTCCTGTGCTGAGAATGGTGGTAAAGCCATCAAAACCAAAATGTAAGGCCAACTCTCCCTTTACGCGGTCGTTTTGCCATTTGCGTATATTGTCTTTTTCCCAAAGTCCGTTGAGCACAAAATACTCCTTGTTTTTCAGGTGGTTGATGGCATCTACACAAATAGGGGTTTTGCCGTCAGGCAAGGTGGCCAGGTTTTTTATTTCACCGGTTTCCAAATCAATCAGATAAAAGCCAAATACGTCGTTCACGTTGCGGTTCACATATTCGGGATATTCTTCTGAGGCAAAACAGTACCTGAAACAGATAGTATCGTTTTCGCTGGTAAAATCAAAAGCCAACACCGCCGCGTCGTAGGTTTTTTGGTTGCCGGCAAGTTTTTCGAGCATAGGCAGCCCCGACTCCATGTTGCGCCCGCTTGTGTAGCCACTTTCGTTGGGGCCTACTATGCTACTCAAATAGCCTGTGGTAAGTACAATGCCGCTTTTAATAAACTCATTATAAACCATTTTGCACTCAAATGTGCCTATAGCAGCTTTGGCGCCAATGTACTTAACCGCCTGCACCTGCACCCCCGCATTTTTCTGCACAAAGGTTTGGCTTATCAATTGGTCGTAGTCATAAGCCGGTTTCACTTCAAGCTGTGCCTGCGCTTTAAAACAAAGTGTGGCTGCCATAGCAAGAAGCCCCAAAATCCGCCTGAACTTATTCATCCACTTTATTGGGATCAAATTGAAAAAGCTGCGCCGGTTTGTGGTCCACGCCCTGTTGTTTTTCATCAAGGGGTACCACGTGCGACATCTTTTTCATGCTTTTTCTAAAGTTGCGCTTGTCAAATTTTTTGTCCAAAATAATCTCGTGCAAAAGCTGCAACTGACTAAGGGTAAATTTTTTGGGGAGCAATTCAAAGCCTATGTTTTTTGTAATCAATTCGTTGCGAAGGGTGGCAATGGCTTCGTTCAGAATTTTGTCATGGTCAAAAGCCAGGGGCGGAAGTTTCTTCAGCGGTACCCATTCCGATGCTTCGGCAAATTCTGAGGGGCGGGGTTCGTAGTCGTCAATACTCACCAGCGAGTAGTAGGCCACCGTGATAACACGCTCATTCGGAAATTCGCGAACTGCCGTAAGCCATGCTCGGTCTTTGGGGTTGTTCACACGGTTGGGGTCGCCAAAGGTGTGGAATTGCTTTAAGAAAATTCCTTCAAGTTGGGTAAGGTCCTTCAATACACGTGAGGCCGCATCATCAAGGTTTTCATCGACAAATACCAAGTTGCCGGGAAGGGCATACTGCGCATTTGAGTCCTTTGATGCCTTTTTTTGCTTTATGAGCAAAACGTCAACATCTTTGCCATTATATCCGAAGACCACACAGTCAACGGAAATATTTGGTATTACTTTCAATTGTAGTTCTGATTTGTGTTTCAAACATCTTGAATTTTGGGTGATTCACTTTCCTTCCAGCATAAAGGATTTTTCATATTTTTGAAAGTGTACTTTTTACACTAAGCAATTTTACAAATACTTTTCGAAGCCCAAGAAGCTTTGAACAAACAATTTAAACTTAATGATTTTAGTTGCCGACAGCGGTTCTACAAAATGCGATTGGGCACTGCTTACCGAGCAGGGTTTTGAATCCTTCTCCACGCAAGGCTTCAACCCCATGTTCCACAACAAACAAATGGTTATTGATGGCCTGCGGGTCAATACCGAACTCATGCGACAGGCCCCCAACGTTTCGGCTATTTTTTACTACGGCGCGGGCTGCCAAAATGCCGTGCTCAATAAGATTATTGAAGATGCCTTGAAAGAAATATTCACCAAGGCCCGTATAGCGGTTGACCACGACCTTACCGCCGCCATAAGAGCCACTTGCGGCGACGAATCCGGCATAAGCTGCATTTTGGGCACGGGTTCCAACCTGGCTTATTTCAATGGCAGCGAAATCATTACCAAAACATCCGGCTTGGGCTACGTATTGGGCGACGAAGGCAGTGGTACCTTTTTTGGCAAACAGCTACTCGCCGATTTCCTCTACGAAAAACTGCCCGCCTCCATACACAACGAGTTGCGCGACGTTTACAAACTCGACAAGGACGTGATTATCAAAAACGTGTACATGAAACCCCATGCCAATGTTTACCTGGCCCAGTTCATGCGCATCATATCATCGCACCGCGACGAAAAATACGTGCAGCAGCTCATCTACAATGGTTTGCTACGATTTATTGATGTGCATGTGGCGCGCTTTGACGAATGCCACAGCGTACCGGTACATTTTGTGGGCTCTATCGCTTTCCATTTTAAAGAAGTGCTTGATAAAGCCTGCCAACAACGCCACATACATCTGGGAAAGGTGGTGCAAAAACCCATTGAAAACCTGGTAGAATACCATAGAGTAAAAGTGGATCACGCATGATAAAAGCACTTATTTTCGATTTGGACGGCGTGTTGGTTGACACAGCAAGATTTCACTACATAGCTTGGAACGATCTGGCTCATGATTTTGGCTTTGAAATATCAGAAGCCGAAAACGAACAGCTAAAAGGGGTGAGTCGTGTTGATTCGCTGGAGCAAATACTCTTGTGGGGCAACATTAGCCTGAGCAGCGAGCAAAAAGAACAGGCGCTTATCAAAAAAAATGAACATTACCTGTCCCTCTGCCAGCAACTTACACCAAGCGATTGCCTGCCCGGTGTGCAGCAGTTTCTGGCCGAGGTAGCCGAGAGCGGATTGCGTTGTGCGGTAGGATCGGCAAGCAAAAACGCCGCTCTCATTTTGAAAAAACTGCAACTGGCCAATTTTTTTGATGCCTTGGTAGATGGCACCATGACCACCAAGGGAAAACCCGATCCTGAGGTTTTTACCAAAGCTGCCGAACGCATGCATGTACAGGCCTGGCAAACCATAGTATTTGAAGATGCAGAAAAAGGCATTCAAGCTGCCACAAAAGGTGGATTCAATACCGTGGGCATTGGCAGTCCGCACATTTTGAAACAGGCAGCGCTGGTAATTGATGGTTTTGAAAAAGTAAGCCTGGGCGAAGTGCTCAACCATTTTAACCAATGAAAAACTACATACAACACAACGAGTGGTCGGTAATAGAAACCGGCTACCATGCCCAATACAACCTGGTGAGCGAAAGCCTGATGAGCTTGGGCAACGGAAGCATGGGCCTGCGCGGCAATTTTGAAGAAAATTTTAGCGGTCCCAGCTTGCAGGGCACCTATGTGGCGGGTGTTTACTACCCCGACAAAACGCGTGTAGGCTGGTGGAAAAACGGTTACCCCGAGTACTTTGCCAAAGTGCTCAACAATGTAAACTGGATAGGTTTGCATCTAAAAATTGATGATGAAACCCTTGACCTGAACCGCTGCGAAATACTTGAGTTCAAACGCGAGCTGAACCTGCAACAGGGCATTTTGCACCGCAGTTTTAAGGTCATTTTGCGCAATGGTATAGAGCTTGGTGTAAAAACCCGACGCTTTTGCAGCATGGCCCAAATGGAGTTGGGTTGCCTGCAGTACGACATAGAAGTAAACAAGGCTTGCAAAATTGAAATACTAAGCTACCTTGATTTTGATGTAAAAAACCAGGATTCAAACTACGACGAAAAATTTTGGGAGGCGGTGGAAAAAGGTGCTGATGGCCGAGCCTTTGGCTTGGTGGCCAAAACCTTGAAAACCAATTTTCATGTAGCAGCCACGGCACATACTAAAATAGTGCAGGGCAATAAAGTTATTGACCAAGCCCTGCAAGAAGTACAGGCCCACAACTACAGCGGTCAGCTTTTCAGCATAAAAGCCGCAGCGGGCGAAACCATTGCCATTACAAAAACCTGCGCCATTCTTTCCTCGCTCAACCATGCTGAATCGCGCATATTGCAAGAGGCTTTTGCCCTGCTAGGTAAGGCAATTACCCTTGGTTTTGACACACTTGAAAAACAACATATAGACAAGTGGGCTGCCATTTGGGAAACCTGCGACATTCAAATAGAAGGCGATATAGCCGCTCAGCAAGGCATACGATTCAATATTTTTCAACTTTACCAAACCTACACAGGACATGATGCCAGGCTAAACATTGGCCCTAAGGGTTTTACCGGCGAAAAATACGGAGGCAGCACCTATTGGGACACCGAAGCTTATTGCCTGCCTTTTTACCTGGCCACTACCGAGCCACATGTAGCCCACCAACTGCTCATGTACCGCTACCGCCATTTGTCCAAAGCCATTGAAAATGCCGAAAAACTTGGTTTTAAAAACGGAGCGGCACTTTATCCCATGGTTACCATCAATGGCGAAGAGTGCCACAACGAGTGGGAAATAACCTTTGAAGAAATTCACCGCAATGGAGCCATTGCACACGCCATATACAACTACAGCAACTACACCGGCAGCAACCAATACCTGTTTGACTACGGTTTGGAAGTGCTGGTAGGTATTGCGCGTTTCTGGGCGCAGCGGGTCAATTGGTCGGCACACAAACAGCAATATGTGATGCTGGGTGTTACAGGCCCCAACGAATTTGAAAACAACGTAAACAACAATTGGTACACCAACTACCTGGCCTGCTGGTGCCTGCGCTACACCCTGCAAGCCTTGCAACTGGCACAAGACCAAGTTGCCGACAAACACGCACAACTGCTATCAAAGCTGAATTTGGGTGGCGATGAGCTTGAAAAATGGCAGCACATAGTAGATAAAATGTACTATCCAAAACACCCGGAGTTGCCCGAGGTGGTATTGCAACAAGATGGTTTTCTCGACAAAGAATTGATTCCCGTTTCAGACTTGTCGCCTGCCGAGCGACCCATAGTAGAACACTGGAGTTGGGACCGCATATTGAGATCGGTTTATATAAAACAGGGCGATGTATTGCAGGGAATGTATTTTCTGGAACATGAATTTGAAACAGAAACCATAAGGAAGAATTTTGAATTCTACGAACCCTACACCGTGCATGAGTCGAGCCTTTCGCCGTGCATACATGCGGTGCTGGCCGCTAAAATTGGCAACGAAGAAAAAGCCTACGAATACTACCTGCGCACCTCGCGCCTTGACCTTGACGACTACAACAATGACACTAAAGACGGCTGCCACATAACAAGTATGGCGGGTAGCTGGCTGGCTGTGGTGCAAGGTTTTGCCGGCATGCGTGTGCGCAACAACGCCGTAGCCTTCAATCCATTTATACCCAAGCAATGGAAAAGCTACACCTTCAGGGTCTATTTCAGGGGCGTTTTGCTTAGCATAAAAGTTACCGAAACCCAAGTGGCCATTCACAACATGAGTGAGGGAAATTGTAGGGTAGAAATTTATGGTCGTCAACAAAATATTGCTGGTAATGAAACATTTACAATCCCTGTTGAACATGCTGCGGCTTAGCCTTCCCGGCCTGGTACTACTGCTTGCCGGATGCAGCGCCAAATCGGGCGATACCACTGCGCCGCCACCCCCATTGCGCAATGCCATTGTAGGACTAGCAAGCCCCTTTAGGCTGGAGCCCGGCGAAAATGTGTTGTACATAGCTGACTATTTTCACCACCCCGAAAAGCTTGATTCATTTACCGCACAAAAAGGACTGAGCGCGTGGCGAGCAGGGGATAGCTTGATGATTTCCGCAGTTGATGCCGAAGGCTTTCCCATACAAAAGCTTACTTTTTTCAGCGAAGGACTGGGCTACGACATACCCGTTTTTGTATCATCAAAAAAACCGGTGGAAGTAACACTTGCCGACCCTGATAAAAAGTACGGCCAAGTGCAGTTGAAAGGCGAAATGAATGCATGGAACCCCAATGCGGGCCCCTTGACCTACAGCGACGGCTACTGGAAATGCAGCCTTTGGCTTGAACCCGGTAACTACCAATACAAGCTGGTGGCCGATGGAACCGAAATTGACCATCCTGAAAATGAAGAAACCTTATCTAATGGTATGGGCGGTTTCAACAATGTATTGCATCTTGAAGCGCAGGGCACAAAACCCCACCTCACCACACTTTCGCACAGCGATAAAACAGTGGTGGTAAAAACCGAACCGGGTGCCGGTGTTTTTGCCCTTTGGAACAATATGGTTATTGAGGCCGAAAGTGATAAGGCCGGTATCTACTCACTAACCATACCCGCCGGAGCAGATAATGAACTGAGGAGCTATGTACGGGTTTTTTGCGCCAATGAAAACGGCCTTGGCAACGACCTGCTCATACCGCTGCACAATGGCCAAGTGCTTTCGTCAGTCGATGAACTGAACCGACGCGACTACCACAACCTGGTGTTGTACAATGTGTTCATTGACCGTTTTTTTGATGGGGATAGCAGTAACAACAAACCTACTCCCAACGACAGTATTTTGCCGCGAGCCAACTTTCATGGCGGCGATTTGCTGGGAATTATTGCCAAGGTGCACGAAGGATATTTCCAAAATTTGGGTGTAAACGGGCTTTGGCTTTCGCCCATAGTAAAGAATGTGAAAGGGGCTTATGGCTACTGGCCCAAACCCGAATCCAAATTCTCGGCATACCACGGATATTGGCCGGTGTCATTTACCCAAATAGACAAACGATTGGGCTCGGCTACCAATTTTGAAGAGCTGGTTGACAAGGTGCATCACGACGATATGAACTTGTTTTTGGACTTTGTAGCCAACCACGTACACAAAAAACATCCGGTTTATAAAGCGCATAAGGACTGGGCTACCAAGCTTTACCTGAAAGACGGAAGTCTGAATACCCAACGCTGGGACGACCACCGACTGAGCACCTGGTTCGATGTGTTTTTGCCCTCGCTGAAACTGTACGAACCCGAAGTGTATAATATGCTGAGCGACAGCGCTGTGTGGTGGGTAAAGAAATACCATGTGGACGGTTTCAGACACGACGCCACCAAGCACGTGCCCCATCATTTTTGGCGGGCGCTTACGCAAAAGCTTAAAACACAGGTGGAGGAGCCCACCGGCGTGCCGCTTTACCAAATTGGCGAAACCTACGGCAGCCGCCCGCTTGTAGGTTCTTATGTAAATACGGGCGAGCTGAATGCGCAATTTGACTTCAATATGTATGATGATGCCGTCGCTGTTTTTGCCGCCAACGAAGGCATAGAGCGTTTGGCCGAAAGCCTTGAGAAAAGCATGCAGGCCTTTGGCGCACACCACCTGATGGGCAACATTTCGGGCAACCAAGACCGCGCGCGCTTTGTGTCGTATGCCGATGGCAGCATACGGTTTAACGAAGACCCGAAAGCCGCAGGCTGGACCCGCGATATAGAAATACAGGATTCCGTGGCCTACCAAAAAATGGCCCTGCTCATGGCCTACAACTTTTTTATTCCCGGTGTACCCGTGGTTTATTATGGCGATGAAATAGGCATGCCCGGCGGTAACGATCCGGACAACCGCCGCATGATGCGCTTTAACAACCTGAACGCGCAAGAGCAACATTTGAAAAAAACCGTTGCTGAATTGGCCGCACTACGCCACCGCACCTTGGCCCTGCAATTTGGCGATACCCGTATAGTGAAAGCCGAAAACGGCCTTTTGGTAGTGGAAAGAAGGTATTTTGACCAAATCGTTTTTCTGGTAATAAACAATAATGGCACGCAACAAGCCATCACATTCAGCAACGAACAGGCTGCCGACCAAGCACAGTTTGGTGCCGTAGCTGCCACCCAAAATGGAGAAACACAAGTGCTGTTGCCCGCTTTTTCATTCGAAATTTTAACCAACTAATCAATTTTATGAAATTGAAAAATACTGTACTCGCAATGGCTGCCGCTTGCCTGCTGGCCGCCTGTGGTGGCAATTCAAAAAAAATTGCTGACAATGAAACCCAACCCACCGATACCCTCAACCAAACACCAATGAAAGACATAAGCTGGGTAAACAATGCCGTGATATATGAAGTCAACGTGCGCCAATATACGCCCGAAGGAAACTTTGCCGGATTTGAAAAACACCTGCCACGGTTGAAAAAACTAGGCGTTGACATCCTGTGGTTTATGCCTATATATCCCATAGGTGTAAAAAACCGCAAGGAAAGCGAAGCCTCGCTGGGCAGCTACTACGCGGTAAAAGACTACACCGCCGTGAATCCCGACTTTGGCAGCATGGACGATTTTAAAGCCTTGGTTGATAAATGCCATGAAATGGGTTTTAAAGTGGTGCTTGACTGGGTGGCCAACCACTCGGCGCCTGACAATATTTGGGTTACTGAACATCCGGAGTATTATACCAAAGACTCAGCGGGCAACTACCCCATACCACCGCTGGGCACCGACTGGACCGATGTGGCAGACCTTGACTACGACAATGCCGGTCTGCGACAAGCCATGACCGAGGCCATGAAGTTTTGGGTTGACAACTGCGATATTGATGGCTTTAGATGCGATGTAGCCGGAGAAGTACCTCTGGACTTTTGGGTGGAAGCCCGACCCCAACTGGAACAAAACAAACCCCTGTTTATGCTCGCCGAGTGGGAAGATGTAGATTACTACAAAGCATTTGACTTTAGCTACGCCTGGCATTTTAACCACCTGATGACCGAGGTTTCGCAAGGCAGAGCCACCGTTGATGATATAGTGGAAATGAGCTGTCGGCCTGTGGTAAACTGGATGGCGAACGACCTGGAAGGAAGCTACGGTGTGTACAACAAGCAAATGAATTTTACCACCAACCACGATGAAAACAGTTGGAAAAATTCGGTTTTTGAACGCCTGGGAGCTGCTCACAAAATGTGGGCCGCCATGGCCTTTACGGTACCCGGCTTGCCGCTCATTTATTCAGGTCAGGAAGTGGGCAATGGCAAAACCCTCAAGTTTTTTGACAAAGACGAAATAGATTGGAGCCAAGACAGCCTATCAGGTTTCTACACCGATTTGGTGGCATTGAAACATACAAACGATGCCCTTTGGATTGGACCTGATGGGGGAAGTTTTGAGCCTTTTAAAATTGAAGACAACAAAAATATCTATGCGTTTTACCGCAAAGGCAAACAGCATTCGTTCATGGCTTTCTTCAACCTTTCTCACAAAGCACAGCAGTTTACCATTCCTGAGCAGGAATTTTTGAACGATTTTGAGCTAAACGCCAATGAACTTACACTGAAACCCTGGGGCTACCAATTTTTTACCAAGTAACTTAAATAGAATTTTATGCAAAAACCCAAGCTTAGTTTTTGGCAAATCTGGAACCTGAGTTTCGGGTTTTTAGGTATCCAATTTGGCTTTGCCTTGCAAAATGCCAATGCGAGCCGCATATTGCAAAACTTTGGTGCCGATGTGCACGAACTTTCGTGGTTTTGGTTGGTGGCACCCATTACCGGTTTGGTGGTGCAGCCCATAATTGGCCACTACAGCGACCGCACATGGAACGGTTTGGGACGAAGAAAACCCTATTTTTTAGCCGGTGCACTACTCGCCGCAGCGGCCCTTACCCTGTTGCCCAATGCCAATGTATTGGCAGGTTTTTTACCGGTATTGCTCATTGGCGCGGGCATGCTCATGATTATGGATGCTTCGTTTAATGTGGCAATGGAGCCTTTCAGAGCTTTGGTAGCCGACATGTTGCCCGACGAACAAAGAACCATGGGTTTTTCGGTGCAGACGTTTTTGATAGGCTTGGGAGCGGTAGCCGGAAGCTGGCTTCCCTACATTTTGGCCAATTGGCTGGGTTTTGACAAACCGGGTGCCGAAGGTGGTGTGGCCGACAACGTGATTATCTCTTTTTATGTAGGTGCGGCGGTATTGTTGGGTGCTATTTTGGTAACCATTGTGAGCACCAAAGAATATCCGCCACAGGAATACAAACAATATTTTCCTGAGACCGAAGGCGAAGAAGATGCCGGTTTTGCACAGATATTCAAGGATTTTGTCAACATGCCGGCTAAAATGAAACAATTGGGCGGCATACAATTTCTGTCGTGGTTTGCCCTGTTTGGCATGTGGGTTTTTACCACACCGGCCATTGCACAGCACATTTACGGTCTTGATGTGCACGACGCACACTCAGAAACCTACAACAAAGCCGCCGATTGGGTGGGCGTTATTTTTGGGGTTTACAATGCCATTAGCGCCGTGTATGCCTTGCTTTTGCCTGCTATTGCCAAAGCTACGAGCCGCAAGTTCACCCACGCGGTATCATTGGCTGCGGGTGGTTTGGGTTTGCTTTCCTTTTTTATTATTGACAATCCTGATTGGCTATTGCTGCCCATGATAGGTGTGGGAATGGCTTGGGCAAGTATATTGGCCATGCCCTATGCCATGTTGGCGGGCTCTATTCCTGCCGGAAAAATGGGCGTTTATATGGGAATTTTCAACTTTTTCATAGTCATTCCACAGATTGTAAATGGCCTGATAGGCGGCCCCATGGTGAAGTATGTGTATGGCGAGCGCGCCATTTTTGCCTTGGTTATTGCCGGTATCTCCATGTTGTTGGCGGCACTGCTCACCCTGCGTTTAAGAGATGGTGAAGAGGCGGTGAGAACTGTTTGAAAACACCGCAACAGCACCAAATTCGGTTTCCTAAGGCTGGTAAAAACGGGTGAGGTAGTTGATGGCGGCTACAATTTTTCCGCCCTTTTCCAAGTATTGCGGGCGGTAGGTGCCATCGTCAAAGGTGCTGTACATTACCAAAGTTACACCGTCGGTTTCCAGGTTTTTGTTGGCCGCCTTGGCTTGCACACAAAATGCGCCATCGTTGCAGTTCATTTCTACGGTAATGGTTTTGCCTTCTTTCAGCTCGGCACTCATATTGGCAAGCGGGGCTTCGCTCACCAGGCTTGCGGTGCCCGAGGTTACTTTTATCGATAGTACACCGGTTTCATTGTTCAGGCTGTACTCCGGCAAACCGGCAACCCAAATATTGCTGTGGTTGAGGTAGTCGAGTGCCGCGGTCTTTGAGTCAAACTCGTCTTGCGCAAAACTGCTGCAAAAAAGTACTACTAATAGGGAGGTAATGATACGAAACATAGCTAGTTTGATTTGTTACAAAGAAATTGAAAAATGCCATTTCGGCGAAACATTTCAATGGGCAAATTGTGTAAAGCGCATTTCAATCAGTTGTTTCTGATAATAACCATACCCAGTATGTCGGCAATCTCTTTGCGCACTTCTAAAAGTGATTTGTAAGTTTTCAAGGCCAGCATCAGATCATTGGTATCGGTGGGCTCCTGTATCTCGAGTCGTGCTTGTGCAATAAGCTTTTGTATGAGCGAAAGTTTGTAGCGGTTCAGCACCCGCTTCATAGTGTCTTTGTAGTTGTCTTCGGGCTTTATCTCAAGACCTATTTTCTTTATCCAGTTTTCGCTTGCTATGTATTTTTCGTGTAGAAAATCAATGGCTACACTGCGTATTTCTTCGTTTGGGTGGTGCAGAAATTCATTGAGTTCAGCCACGCCCCAGTGGTTCAAGTGGTGCTCGTATTCCTTTAGCAAGATCACCAGCAATTTGTTGTCGGGGTGGGCTTCGTGGGTTTCAATAAACTCAAGAATATGCTCGGCCACGGTTTCCATCTGCTCATCGTCGTACATAAGGTGGCCAAAGCGCAAAATGAATTTCACCAACTGCTCTTCCTGATAGGCCAGCGGATCTGCCACGGTTTGTTGCTCCTTTGGTATTTCATCTTCGGGCCAGGCTATATCGGGGCCTTCGTTGCTTTGCGGTGGTGCGGCTCTACCCGCTTCCGCTTGTTCATTCCGCCACTTTTGTTCTTTGTTTTTCAGCACATTGCCCAGCTGCTTGTTCAGCTCTATTACCAGCACGTTTTCTTCAATGGCCAGCAACTTGGCACATTGCTGCACATAAAGGGTGCGTGTGAGTGCATTGGGAATAAGCGCTATGGAATGCACAATTTGCACTATGGCTTCTGCCTTTTTTATGGGGTCGTCCTTAACCTCGGGTAGCAGCAGGTCGGTTTTGAAGATGATAAAATCCTTTGCCTCATCTTCAAGAAAAGCTTCTATCTCGGGTTTGCTGTGGGTTTTGGCAAATGAGTCGGGGTCTTCGCCCGGGGGCAGCGCCAGGGCTTTTACGTTCAGGCCTTCCTCCAGCGCCAGGTCTATGGCCCGCAGCGAGGCTTTTATACCTGCCGCATCGCCGTCAAAGAGAAAACAAATGTTGTTGGTATAGCGCTTTACCAATTGCAAATGGCCTTCGGTAAGGCTTGTGCCCGATGACGCCGCTACATTGCTGATGCCTTTTTGGTGCAGCGATATCACATCGGTATAGCCCTCAACTATATAGCACAAATCCTGCGATTTTACCTCGCGCTTGCCCTGAAACAAGCCATACAACACTTCACTTTTGTTATACACTTCGGTATCGGGCGAGTTGATGTATTTGGCCTCTTTTTTATCGGTTTTCAAAATACGGCCACCAAAACCTATGGTGCGCCCCGACAGGGAATGAATGGGGAACATTATGCGTTCGCGAAAGCGGTCAATTAGGTTGCCTTTTTCGGTTTTTATCGACAAGCCAGCGGCCAGCAAATATTCTTCGGTATAGCCCGCCCGCAAGGCTGCTTTCGAAAAAGTTTCCCAGCCTCCGGGGGCATAGCCTATTTTAAAATTTTCAAGGCTCTCGGCATTTATTCCGCGCTCTTGCACGTAGGGCATACCAATTAGCTCGCCCTGATCGCTTTGCGTAAGTTGCTCCTGATAAAATTTTTCGGCGTAGGCCAATACTATATAAATGCTCTCTTTGCGGCTGTAGCTGTCTTTTTGTTCCGGGGTAAGTTCTTCTTCGGGTATTTCTATGCCGTACTTTTTGGCCAGGTAGCGCAGTGCCTCGGGGTAGTTGTAGTGTTCGTGCTCCATCAAAAACTTAACCGAGTCGCCCGACTTGCCACAGCCAAAACACTTGTAAATACCCTTATTTGGCGATACGGTGAACGAAGGTGTTTTCTCTTGGTGAAAAGGACACAGACCAATGAAATTGACACCCCGCTTCTTCAGGTTCACAAATTCGCCCACAATATCTTCTACGTGGGCGCGCTCGGTAATGTCTGCTATTATTTCCTTTGGTATCACGGGCTAAAATGGCTTCAAAAATAAGGGGGGAACCGTTTGTACCAATTTAGTGAATTTAGCATTGCCTGTAGTTGGCTATTGTTAAATTTGAGTTCCCAATTCAAATACTATGAAATATTCGTTCGTTCTCAGCATGTTGCTCCTTTCTTTTCAGGGCATGGCCCAAATAGGTTTAGGTTACTACGATTTGCCCAACCGCGGCGAAATTTACTTGCGCAAAAGCGTGATAAATATGTCGTATAGAAAAATGCCGGGCAGTATCAATCAGCAATCAACCGAGGCCATAGAATGGGATTTCAGCGGAATAACCGATGCCACCCAACCCGACACTTCTTACTACTATTGGGTGGAAGGCACACCGGCGGCTTTCGATTTTCCTGATGCCAACATGGTGGACCACAACCCCGACAATAGCAGCGCACAATACGTTTATTTTATCAAGAACCCAACCGGATTTTATCTTTCCGGCCAAAGTGGTTCTATGAACACGCCCATGGGGCAGCTAGATATAAAGGCTGAGTTCAGGCCCGCGGCTCCGCTACTAAAAGTGCCCGCCAAACTTGGCGACGAAGTGGATGAAGTAAGCCGCGCATCAGTTGATTTATTGAGCCTGGGCAAGGTGCTCATCACCAGCAATGTGCATTATGTAATCGATGGTTTCGGAACCGTTATTATTCCGGGGGGCGCCAGCTATGAGGTGCTGCGCATAAAACGCGAAACCGCTACCGAAGCCATAGTGAGCGTGAGTGTTGGGCCACAGGAGATACATGACACCACTACCACCATAGAAACCGCCTATGAATTTTATACCAACGGCTATGGCGATGCAATTGCCAAGTTTACAATTTCTGAAGAACAACGAACCGGCACTACTACTTACAGCTTTGCCTACAAAGACGACCGTATTGTTTCGTCGGTACAGCCGGCACCGCTCTCAAAAACAGCCAATAACCTCAACCTCATTTACATCTCTTCGCTCAAGCAGCTTATTATTAAAAACACCGACTTGCAAGACGGCGGTCGCATAGAAGTGTATAATACCAATGGGCAATTGGTGCGTGAGTTGAATGCCACCTCACAGGTATTAACAGTGGATATGGCAGCCCTTCCGGCGGGAGTTTATGTGGTTAAAAGCACTTCAAACAACAAGATCATAGAAACGGGAAAATTCATTATTGCACAGTAAGTTAGGTATTCAAATGAACAGATTTACTTCTCTATGTGCCACTTTGGTATTGGTTTTCATTGCCCAAACCATTCAGGCACAAATAAGCCTTAGCAGCAGCGACTTTCCGCAAAAGGGCGATAAGTTTTATACCAACTCCATTTTATTACCAAAAAACAAGGTTCCCTACCAAATTTTCAATACGAGCACCACTCAATTCAACTACGATTTGTCATCGCTGAAACCTGATACCAAGGGAAGCGATTACATGGCAGACCCGAAAACACTAAGCGGGGGCAGTTCGGTAAAGGGTGCCGACTATGGTTTTGCCTACAGCTACGGAACCGCTTTTTTTGCCAATTCAGGCGATTCTATCAATATGGTGGCTCTTACACCCAACATGGGTTTGCCCGTGCCCATTACGTTTCAGTTTGATTCGGTGGTAAATTTTATGACCGCTCCACTGAGCTTTCCTGCGAAAATGCTGGATAGTACCACCTCGCACGTGCAGGTTTTTCCTTTGTACGACATTAGGGCCAAGATGAAAAGCGAATATGTGGTAAATGGCTATGGAACCATTAAAATACCCGGCGACACCACTTTTGATGTGATTCGCCTTAGACGGGTTTTGACTTTTTATGCCTTGGCAAAGCAAAATATCACCCAACAGGTTGACACCATTATAGATTCGCTGGTAACCTGGGAATTTTACACCCCCGGCTATGCCAATACGGTTTTGAGGGTAGGTGCCAAAATAGTAAACAACGGCACCGGCATTGATACCTTGGCCGAATTTACTTTTTATGACAACAGCACGGTGGCCTGCCCCCAGGAGGCTGTAAAATGTCTAAGCAAGGTTACGTTGCATCAAAATTTGCTCATAGCCACAAGTCCGCAGCCCGTGTCGTTAAAGGTATATTCTTTAACAGGTAAAATGGAGTTGGCAAGCAGCGCGTCAAGTACCAACCACCAAATAAATATGGCTTCGCTTCCGGCGGGCTATTACTTTGTGGTGAGCAGCAATGGCAGCCAATTAAGTACCACCAAGGTTTATAAAGCACAATAGCATCTTAACGCTGTAGTCGTTTTCAAGGGGCAATTTTGCCTTCAGTGTAATAAGGCGAAGCTACTGCACAAGTTTTACCATATTTGCCCAACTTTACAAATGATACAATTACAGCAAATACACAAGTCTTATACCCTGGGTAGCAGCAGTATGCATGTGCTCAAAGGCATAGATTTGTTAATAGAGCAAGGCGAAATGGTAAGTATCATGGGGCCTTCAGGTTCGGGCAAGTCCACTTTGCTCAATATTATTGGCATACTCGACAACTACGACGAAGGAAGCTACCTGCTCGACAATACCCTCATCAGGCAGCTCAACGAAAAAAGAGCAGCCCAATACCGCAACAAGTTTCTGGGTTTCGTTTTTCAATCATTCAATTTGCTTTCATTCAAAAATGCGCTCGACAATGTGAGCCTGCCTCTGTACTACCAGAAAGTAGGTCGCCGCGAACGCGAAAAAAGAGCTTATGAGATGCTGGAAAGGGTAGGGCTGACACAATGGAGCAACCACTTGCCCAACGAAATGAGCGGTGGACAAAAACAAAGGGTGGCCATAGCGCGGGCTTTGGTTACCAAACCCAAGGTAATATTGGCCGACGAACCTACCGGTGCCCTCGATTCGGTAACTTCAGGCGAAATCATGTCGCTGTTTAAAGAAGTGAATGAAGCCGGAATGACCGTAGTAATTGTGACCCACGATGCCGAGGTGGCCAAAAACACCCACCGCCTTATCAACCTGAAAGACGGATTAATTGTAAAAGACTAATGGGTGTTTTTGCAGAAATATGGGAATCCCTGAAAAGGCACAAGCTGCGAACCGCTATTACGGGTTTTTCGGTGGGTTGGGGCATATTTCTCATTGTGGTTTTGTTGTCGGTAGGCAATGGACTTGGCAATGGCGTCAAAAAAGAATTCCGCGACGATGCCATCAACAGCATTTGGATTTCGCCGGGCACCACCTCGGTTCCCTACAAAGGATTGGCCAACAACCGCCGCCTGCAATTTACCAACGACGACTACGAATTTGTAAAGCAAAACCTGCCCGACTACGAGTACATCTGCGCCCGCATTGACCGCTGGGGCGCGCAAGACGTAACTTATGGAACCAAATCGGCGGGCTTTTCATCAAAAGGCGTCACACCACAATACCGATATGTAGAAAACACCGAAGTACGCGAAGGACGCTATATAAATGAAGATGATGTGAAAAACCACCGAAAAGTGGCGGTTATAGGTCTGCCCGTAAAGGAATTCTTTTTTCCTGATAAAAGTGCCATTGGGCAACGGATAAGCATGGCGGGCATCAGCTACAAAGTGGTTGGCGTTTTTTTTGACAACGGCGGCGATTACGAAAACCGCATGCTGCATATTCCCCTGAGCACGGCACAAATGGCCTTTAATGAATTCAACAAAGTACACCGGATAATGGTGACGATGGGCAATGGCGGCCTTGAAGAAAGCAAGGTGCTTGAGAAAGACGTTTTCAATTTGCTGGCGGCACGGCTCAAATTCAGCCCCAATGATCCGCGGGCCTTGCATGTACGCAACAATTTTGAAAACTTCAAGAAGTTTGACGATCTCATTGTTTTCATCAAATACTTTGTTGGTTTTGTAGGCATAATGACCCTGATAGCCGGAGTGGTGGGCGTGGGCAATATTTTGCTCATAACGGTAAAGGAGCGAACCAAGGAATTCGGTATCCGCCGCGCCATAGGCGCCAGTCCGTTTTCCATTATCGCCCTCATTTTGTTCGAATCGGTGTTTATCACCTTTTTTTCGGGCTACTTGGGTTTGCTGGCCGGTGTGGGGCTTATTGAGTTGGTCAACAGCACCGTGCCTGACATGGGCTTTATTCAAAATCCTAATGTAAACCTGTCTATTATAGCGGGCGCCGTAGCCTTACTGGTGCTTACCGGCACACTCACCGGTTTGTTGCCGGCTTACCGTGCAGTGAAGGTAAACCCCATTGAAGCACTTAGAGCAGAATAATGAACGAGATACTAGCCACCATAAAAAACAACAAACTGCGCACCTTGCTCACTGCATTTGGCGTGTTTTGGGGTATTTTTATGATAGTGCTCATGCTGGGCATAGGCAATGGTTTGCAGCATGGCGTACTCAAACAGTTTGGCGGCATGGCTTCAAACAGCTTTTTTATTTGGGGCAGCCGCACAAGTATGCCTTTTATGGGTATGAAACCCGGACGACAAATTCAAATGCGCTACTCCGATATTATTTACCTGCAACAAAACCTTGACGAACTGGAGTACGTAGTGCCCATGAGTCAGTTGGGCGGTTTCAGGGGGCAAAATGTGGTAGTGCACAAAAACCGATATGGCAATTTTGCTGTGGTGGGTGCCACGCCCGAGGTGCAACAAGTGCAAATGGTAGAAACTACCATGGGCCGCTTCCTTAAACCATCAGATTTGGAGCAGCGAAGAAAAATAGCCATAGTGGGGCAGGCAGTAGTTCCCATTTTGTTTGCCAACGAAAATCCGATTGGGAAAACCATAAAAATAAACGGGGTTTTCTTTACCGTGGCCGGTGTTTACAAATCAAATAAAAGCGATGAGCGGGCGGCTGATGAAGAAAACCAACTCTACATTCCTTTCGATACCTATTTGCATGCTTTCAATTTTGGCGACAAAGTGGAGTGGATTGCCGCTACCGTAAAGGAAGGCTATTCGGCTGACGATGCACAGCGACATGTAAAAACCGCCCTTGCCCCGCGGCTCAAATACCATCCTGATGACCAACAAGCACTTGGCGGCTGGAATGGCGCAAGCGAAATGGCCAAAATGACCGGTCTGTTCAGCGGAATCAGAATTTTCAACTGGGTAGTAGGGCTGCTCACCTTGGTGGCCGGTATAGTGGGTATCAGCAATATTATGCTCATAGTGGTAAAAGAGCGAACCAAAGAACTGGGCGTGCGAAAAGCCCTTGGCGCCACCCCCTCGCGCATCATGTCAATGATTTTGCTCGAAACCATTTTGCTCACCTTGGCTTCAGGCTATTTGGGCATAGTGCTGGGTGTGTTTGCGGTTGAAAATCTAAACGGGGTAATAGCCTATATCAGCAAACTAATGAACCTGAATTTTGGGCTCGATATGTTTCAAAATACCGGCATTGACCTTGGCACCGCCATTACTGCCCTGGTAATTTTAGTAGTTTTCGGAGCGCTTGCGGGTCTCATACCGGCCCGGCAGGCAGTTAAAATAAATCCTATAGAAGCGTTAAGAGATGAGTAACAACAACCCTATTGAAAGTGGCCTAAGAAAAAACCGCCTCCTGTCACGACTGATGCGGGGTGCCATTATTATTATCCTGTTGGCTGGCTTGTTTTATACATTTTACTTTTTGTATAGCAAAGACCAACAGAAAGATGTGGTTTATGACACCGACGTGCCGGTAGTAACCAGCATTTACAAAAAAACCGTAGCCACCGGTTCCATCAATCCGCGCGAAGAGATAGAACTGAAACCCCGTGTGAGCGGCGTAATAACCAAAATTTATGTAGAAGCGGGGCAAATGGTAAAGAAAGGCGACAAGATTGCCCTCATAAAAATAATACCCAATGTGGTGCAGCTCAACCAAGCCGAAAACCGCGTAAAAACCGCAGAGCTCAACCTTTCCAATGCCAAACTATCGCTTGAAAGAAACCAGTTGCTCCTGGAGAAAAAAGCCATTACCGTAGCTGATTTTGAGCGAATAGAACTCAACTACCAATTGGCTGAAGAAGAACTGACTTCGGCCAACAACAACTTGCAATTGGTAAAGGAAGGCGCTTTGCAGGGATCGAGCACATCAAACAACATAGTAAAAGCCACCGTGGCCGGCATGATACTGGACGTGCCCGTAAAAGAAGGCGCCTCGGTAATAGAAAGCAACAATTTTAATGACGGTACCACCGTGGTGACTGTTGCCAACATGGACGACATGATTTTTGAAGGATTTGTTGATGAATCAGAAGTGGGCAAATTGCACGAAGGCATGGAACTGAGCGTCCAAATAGGGGCCATTGAAGACCAACGCTTTAGCGGCGTACTCGAGTATATTTCGCCCAAGGGAACCGTGGACCAGGGAACCATACAGTTTGAAATAAGGGCGGCAATGAGCCTGAAAGACGAGGTTTTTGTGCGTGCAGGCTACAGCGCCAATGCCGAGATTGTATTGGACCAACGCAGCGATGTGCTTGCCATTAACGAAGGTCTTTTGCTTTTTGAAGGCGATAAGTATTTCGTGGAAGTGGAAACTGCCGACCAGGTTTTTGAAAAACGCGAAGTAACATTGGGACTGAGCGATGGACTTGTGGTAGAAGTGTTAAGCGGCATCAATAACAACGATCACCTAAAAATACAGGAAGCTTACGGCAAAAAGTATAGGTAAACCCATTTGCAAACCATTATTTTGCGCAAATTGATAATAACACAACCTTTTGTTGAAGAATGTAGTATTATGCCTGTTGGCACTATTGTATGGCTACGGCCATTCCTATGCCGCTGAGGGTGCATCTACTACCATTGGGCAAATTGATTCTTTAATAAAAAGCAAACCTCACAAAGCCGGAAAACTAATACACAACTCACTTGCCAACCTCAACAGAGACACTGACAAAAGCAAGCTGATTGACCTGCTCATTCGCAAAAGCGAGTTGTATTACTACCAGGCCAAATACGATACCGCACTCACGATAGCTTGGAAAGTGCTGTACGTAAGCAAAAAAAACAACAGCGACAAAATACAGGAAGCCTACCGCATTTTAGGCAATACCTACACCCATCTCTACCTTTCCGACAGCGCTTTGTACTACTTTGAAAAGGCCTACCAAATGGCTGTGAATCAAAGTGCTGCCAAAAAATTGTACTACTTGCAGCGCCTCAGTATCCAACACAGCGAAAACGGCAGCTTATCAAAAGCGCTCGACTATTGCATAACGGGCATTAGAATAGCAGAAAAAACAGGAAAGGAGCATTTCGTAGCCATATTCAACAACCGCATAGGCGTTATTTACCAAAAGCAAGGCAACTACAACAAGGCCATTCAGTTTTATAAAAATGCCTTGAATGCCTACAACGAATTAGGCGATGAGTCGGGTATAGCGCTCGCTACCTCAAGCGTGGGTTCGGCCCTGATGGCGCTAAAACAATATGCTGAGGCCAAAGTATATTTTGACAAGGCCAAGGAAATATATACCATACAAAACGACCCAAAAGGTATAGCGCAGATGTACGACAACCTGGGGATGCTGGCCTACCGGCAAAACAACCTCCGCGAGGCAATCAACTTGCAGCAACAGGCGCTAAACCTGCGGGCCAAAAACAAAAACTACGGCGATTTGCCCCAAAGCTATGTAGCACTGGCCAACTCATACCTGAAGCTGAAACGCTACGACGACGCGCTTGACCTTACCCGCGAAGGCATTGGTATTACCAAAAAAACCGGCGCCGATGTGCAGTTGCTCACCCTTTTCAGGCAGTTTTATCTCATTTACAAAGACCTTAACTACAAAGACAGCGCGCTTTGGTACCACGAAAAGTACCAGGTGCTTAAAGACTCGCTCGACAAGCTGGAAAACGACGAATTAATCATTCGCCTGCAAAATATATTCGATACCGAAAGGCGCGAGTTGGAGCTCATTGAAATAAAAAAGGAAAACGAACTGCAAAACGAAAGGCTGAAATACTACCGCGACCTGGAAGCCAAAGACCGAATAGTAAAATTGCTGCTCACCTCTATTATTGTGGTTTTGATGGTAGTGGCGGGGCTTTTTGCAAGTCGCTACCGAATAAAAAGCAAAGCCAACCGCGAAATATCGAGAAAGGTAAAGGAGAACGAGCTGCTGCTAAAAGAATTGCACCACCGTGTAAAGAACAACCTGCAATTCATATCAAGCCTTTTTGCCATCAAATCTCAAAAAATCACCGATTCTGAGGCGCGGCAAATACTTGATGAAAACCTTCAAAAGGTTCGTGCCATGTCGTTGGTGCACAATCTTTTGAATATGAATCCGCAGCAAGATCCCAACATCAACCTGAAGAGTTTTATACAGGGCCTTGCCAATTCCCTTGTGCTGTCGCTGGGTTTAGAGTCAAGTCAGTTGCAATTGATTTACCGCTGGCGCCGGGCTTCATTTAATATGGACTCTTTCAACTCCATTGGCTTGGTGCTTAACGAAATGATAACCAACTCGGTAAAACACTGCGACAACGACGATCTGACCATAAAAGTGAGTTTTTATGAGAACGAACGCTACAAACTCATCAGGTATGCCGACAACGGTCCGGGGCTCGATCGCAATTTTTTTGCAGAAGACAAACAAATGGGAATATCTTTAATGAAGCTTTTGGTTGAAGATATTGGCGGTGAGCTCAAATACCACGAACCTAAAGACGGCGAATCAGGTATTAGAATTAGTATCAACATTAAGAAAAACAGTAAAAATGGATAAACTAAAAATTCTGATTGTAGAAGATAACTCACTCATAGCTTTTGAGTTGAGTACCAATATCGAAAAAATGGGTCACGAGGTGGTCGATACGGTTTCAACTGCCGTGGGTGCCGAGGCCATTATTGACCAACAAGAAATAGACCTTGCCATACTCGACATCAATATAAAAGGCGACCGCGATGGAATTTCAGTAGCTAAATACTTGCAGTCAAAAGGCATCCCGTTTATCTACCTGACTTCCTACTATGATGAAGCCACGCTTGACCGTGTAAAGGAGACCAATTATGCCGCCTTTATAGCCAAACCCTACACCGAGCTTGACCTTAGATTGAACATTGAGCTGGCAAAGCGTAAAACCATGACCCTGAGACCTGAGCGTAAGAAGGAGTTCTATGCTTACTCAGACAATAAAATGGTGAAGAAGATTTTTTATGATGATGTGCTTTACGTAAAATCAGACGACAACTATTCGGTATTTTTTACCACCGAGAAAAAGAAAATTCTGGTGCGTATTCCATTGAAAAACCTGGAGGACGAACTCAACGACAGAAGGTTTTTCAGAATACACCGCTCCTATATGATCAACGTAGATAAAATACAGTCATTCTCAAACAATACCGTCATACTTCAGGGCGAAAACATACCCATCAGCAACTCGCACCGCAAGGAGTTTAAGGAATTTATTAAAGACCTTTGGGGCTAGATTTTGCCAATGAAAACACTCCCTGTTTTTAACAAATGGGTTTTGGTATCGGTGTTGGCCGTGCTTTCCCTTTTGCTCGCTGCGGCGCTTATGGCCCCGGCTACCAATTGGTACTATGCACTCTCCAATGAGGCAAGCCCCGAATTCAATGCCGTTTATTTTCCGCTTCGCGGCGTTTTTGCCCTTTTGCAGAAGCAGCAAATATTGTTTTCTTACACGGGTTTCAATTGCTTTTTGGCAGCCCTTTCGGCACTCTCTTTTTGGCTTGTGGCAATACTTGCATACAAGTGGCAAAAAGTATTGGGCGTCTTGGTGTTAAGTCTAAGTTATTCTGCTACAATTTCCGTTGTTTGGTTGTCGGTTTTGTCGCCGGCGGTAGCCTTGCTCCAATTAGGTATGGCTGCACTCCTTTTGCTACAAGCCATCAAACCCAAATGTCCGCTGCCCTTATTTGTTCCCTTGCAGGCACTTTCTTTTTTGTTGGTCATGGGCACTTCTGCCTTGTGGATGCCCGTGGTTGCTGCGGTTATTTTGGTTGAACTATGGCTTGATAAAGGCGTGTATAAAAACCTGATAGCTTTTGCATTGGCCGCTTTGGCAACTTTGTTTTTTGACCCCCTGTTTTTGCGCAATCTCACTGCTTTTATAGCGGCACAGCCCGGCATTACCTATTACTTCAACGCGGTGACCTATCAAGGAGATAACTTGCCACGATTCTATGCCTTTGCCCAGCTCATCCGCTTTTATTCACCTTATTTATTGCTTGCAGCTGTGGCTTCGGGTTTTTTCTTCAGGCAAATAAAATCCATTTAAAAAATACCCGCTTTTCTCATGGTTTTCATGGGCGCGTGTCTGCTTTTGCTACAACCGGGCTTCGCCTACAAAGGAGCCTACGGATGGGTGACCCTGCAATATCCGCTTGCGCTCATTGCGGTGGTTTTGCTGGAGCCAATGCTTCAAAAAATATCTCCCAAAATGATGAAATGGGCGCTGCCTGCTGTGCTTTTGTTGTGCAGTGCGGCAGGTATATATCGCTTCCGGTTTTTTAGTCCTTATCAATATGCTGAGAGCAGTTTGCCATTTTATTCGTCAACCAACGAAATTGGATCAAACAACGGCGATTACTTGAATATGGGAGGCATTAGTGCCGTATTGACCTACCACCAAGAGCATCCCGACGATACGCTAGGCCTTAATTTCGAATTGCCGGTTTTTCTCCGCGACATTTCCACCCAAAAAATTCCCTATGAAAAGAAGGATTTGCGGAAATACGATATGGGAATTTTCAGCAGGGCCGCACTCACCATTCAGGAGCAAGCCAGTCCGTCATTTCCACCCGAAAACGTGGAGGAAGCACAGCTTTACCGCGGTATTAGTATGGCGGTTGCGGCACCACCACAAGGTGTTATTGCCAAAGCCTATAAAATATTATACTCCCGCAATACCGGTCAAGCCGTAGCCGATTTTAAAGAACTTCGCGACAGTTTCCCCAACAACATACAGGTGTGGTATGGTTTGGCAAGGGCACAATTCCGTTTCAACAAATGGGACGATGCGCTGCAATCTTGCCAACTTGGCCTCATAAATCTTCCCGGCCATTGGGGTTTAAGCGTATTGGTAGGCGAGGTGTACAGAAAGCAGAATAAAAACGAAAAGGCCATACAGCAATGGCGCAAGACCTTGAAAATGCGGCCCGACAAAAGCAGAAATTATTGGCTAATGGGCGAATACCACTACCGCAGCGATTCGCTTGAAAAAGCCGAGGTAGAGTTGATAAAAGCCGTTAGCTGCGGCGACGCCATGAGCCAACGGGCGGCCAAAACCCTGCAAGCCATCGATTCTATCCGCACCATTCCCGCTTTTGCCAACGGGCTTGAAAACTATTTTATAAATGAACTCAATGCCATAGAAAACCCTGATGAAAAGCAGTTTGCGCATTTGGACAGACTTATAGAAAGAATGAAATTCTATATGGACCTTGACAGCACAAATGCCTTGTTGAAGTCGCATTTGGGAATAGCGTTTATGATGAAAGGCGATTTTCCGCACGCAGCCATCGCATTTGAAAAGGCCATTGAACTCAACCCCAATTATCCGCAAATGCGGCAGTATTTGGCCATGGCGCGTATCAATTGGGGCGCACAAAAATTTGAAGAAGACAGTTTGCAAGCCGCCGTTTTCCACTTCAGGTATGCACTCGACTATGAGCCCGACAATGAAAATGCCCGCAGCAACTTGTCGGTGGCGTATAATGAGTTGGCCAAAAAAGCAATGGAAGAAGATGATTTGGAAACCGCCTATGCCATTATCAGGGCAGCTATTTTCTACAACCAGAAAAATCCGGAGAGTTTTAATCAAATGGGCGATTTGCAACTGAGAATAAACCAGGCCGATAGTGCTGAAATAGCTTACAATCAGGCATATTTGCTTGATAAAAACAATGTGGAAACCCTGCGCAGACTCATTGATTTTTATAAAGACCGCAACGAGCCTTATAAAGTAAATGTGTATTCAAAAAGGCTTGATGAGTTGGAGCGAAGAAATAAACGCGGGCTGCTTAAGTAAGAAACTATGTCCATGTTGAGCGATATACAACAAGAAAAAAAAGAACTGCGACAGCGGATTTATGCCCTGCAAAAGAGCCTTCCCGAAAGTTATTTCAGCGATAAAGATACGGAGTTGGAAGCCGCTTTGATGGCGCACCAAAAAGTTAGGGAATCACACACCGTACTGAGCTATTGGTCTATGCCGCGCGAAGCCAAAACGCATGCAATCAACCAACAATTGCTGAAAATGGGAAAGGAAGTTTTGCTACCGGTAATAAAGGGCAACGAATTGGAAATCAAAAGATTTGAAGGGATAGAAAGCATGAGGCCTGAACCAAGGTTTGGCATTTTGGAACCCACCGGCGAGGCCTTTGCAGCATTTGAAAAAGTGGAACTTGTGTTGGTGCCCGGCCTGGCCTTTACGCCGGATGGCCACCGCTGCGGACACGGCAAAGGATACTACGACAGGCTCTTACCAAAATTGATAAATGCCTACACAATAGGCATCGGTTACCACTTTCAGCAAGTTAATTACATTCCATGCAATAAGTTTGACCAACCAATGCACGAAACCGTAATAGCCTAATGCTGTCAAACCAAAACGTACAAATACAAAGTGGCTGGGGAAACTACCCGCCCGTACCCACCAAGTTGGTTTGGCAACAGTCTCAACACGCGCCCCACAAATACATTTACCGTGGTTTGGGCAAAAGCTATGGCGATCAGGCGGTTTGCGAAAACGGCGAAACCCTGCTCAATACAAGAAACAACCGCATTCTATCTTTTTCAGGTAATGAACTGGAAGTAGAATCGGGTATTTCATTGCGCGAAATACACGATGCAGTATTGCCGCGCGGCTACATGCTGCCGGTGTGTCCGGGTACCGAATACATAACCATTGGTGGCGCCATAGCCAATAATGTACATGGCAAAGGCCACCATATTGATGGTTCTTTCATAGACCATGTGGTTTCTTTTACCTTGCTTACCACGAGCGGACAATTGCTCGTTTGCTCGCGAAACCAAAACACTGAACTTTTTTTGGCCAATGCCGGTGGCTGCGGTTTGCTGGGTTATATAAAAACCGCAAAGCTTCGCCTGCAAGCTGTAAGAAGCGCTTTTGTTGAAGCCAAAGCCTACACCGCTGCCAACTTTGAGCAAATGCTCGAACTTTTGGATACCAAGGGTTTGGAAAGTCATTTTACCGTAGGTTGGATAAATATGCTGAACAAACACACAGCCGGTGTGCTAAGCTGTGCCAACCGCCACCAGGTGGACAATGAGCTGGATAGAAGCTATTTGCAATTACATGTAAAAGAGCCATTTGCCTTACCGCTGGCTTTTCCATCAGGCAGCCTCAACAAGTTGAGTATATCGGTGCTCAACCAAGCCATTGCTTTTTCGCAAAAGAGACAAAACGGGCTGGTACATTTCCGCAAGTACTTCTTTCCGCTCGATGCTTTGTCAAACTGGAACCTGGCCTACGGAAAGAACGGTTTCTTGCAATTGCAATTTGTTGTACCGTTAGCAGACGGTCACCAAAACCTGCAATTGATCATAAATGCCATCAAAGGCGCCGGAGTGGTTCCTTTTCTCAATGTGATTAAAAGATTTGGCAAAGCAGCACCCAGGTTTCTTTCTTTTCCTATGGAAGGCTACACCCTCGCACTCGATTTTGCGGTGAGTAAAAAGGCCCTGGAACTTTGCAAACACCTGAGCAACTTGGTAGCGCAAATGGGCGGAAGAATTTACCTGGCCAAAGACGCGGTAATGGATGCCGAACACCTGCCCGCCATGTACCCCGAATTGGAGCAGTGGAAACAATTAAAACATACCTATGATCCTGAAAATAAATTACAATCAGCACATGCTGTCAGACTACAATTGTGTTAGCGCAACCATTTTGCGCATTTTTGCATCTTCACACGTGCATTAGTGTGATTTTTTTTAATCGAATATTTCCGATTTTTCTTGAAACCAACGTATGAACCAAATTTTATAACTAAAACTCCCCATCAATGTTGACCCACTTAAAACCCCTTATTTATACGCTTCTGTTCATTCCGTTGTGGCATTTTGGTGCTCATGGGCAATGCGGTACCGTAGATTTTTCTGCTAGCAATACCACCGGCTGCGCTCCTCTTGCGGTTTCTCTGTCGGGCAAAAATATTCCCACAGGAGCCAAAGTAGAGTGGAACCTGGGTGGTGGTTTTTTTATAGGAACCGATACGGCCTTTAAGTATTTTACCAAGGCTGGAAAAATTGATATTTCGCTACGAATAACGCTCAAAGGGCAAACCACGCCCTGTACAACGGTTGTAAAAAAAGATTACATTGAAGTACTTCCTAAACCAAAAATCAAGCTTTGGCGCAGCGACTCCTTGCTTTGCAACGGGGCGGGTTCGGTAACCCTCATTGATAGTACAGCCGGTGTTGCCTCGCGCACCTGGATATTTGATGGAACCACACAATCAACCACCGGAACCACTATAACGAAAAGCGTGGGCTTGGGCGACCACAGCGTCAACCTGTTGGTCAAAAACTCATACGGTTGCCAAAGTGTGTATAAGAACAATGCAGCTATTGGTGTTTACAGCACCATTCGCGTAGAAATATGCGGAAACATATCGCAAACGGGCACTGAAACAGTAGGGAATTTTACAGGCAATGTGCTCAACAGCAGCCTGAAACCCATTGGCTATGATTGGTCATTTCCCGGAGCAACGCCTTCGTCAAGCACCTCATCCAATCCAAAGGGCATTACCTACAAGGCTCCCATTGGCACCAATAAGGTTACCATGAACATGAAGTTTCCGGGGGGCTGCGTTTATACTTTTGAGAAGGATGATTACATAAAACCATTCCTGTCGGTTGACGATGACACCGCTTGTATCAAACAAGTGATTCAAGTAACCAATTTGGCCGCTGACGGCGGAAGGAGTGATTTCAATATGAGTTTTCCCGGAGCCAACTTTATTGGCGGCGATGTGAAGAAGACTTTTAAGGTATCTTATTTTTCTACAGGCTCAAAATCAATTGACTATTCATACAAATACAATTCTGACAAAATAGCTTGCCAAACCACGGTAAAAACTCCCGGTTTGGTGGTGGTAGAAGGGCCACAGGCAAGGGCTTTCTCAAACGACAAAACCGATTGTCGCCTCGATTCAGTTTTGATTCAAAGCAACTCAGTAGTGCCTACCACAGGCACCAACCTGTACTATTGGTCTATTTATGACAAAGACAGCAACATTATAAAACCAAGCCCATACGGCCCCAAAAAGAACTTGTCAAGTTTCAAAATGAAATTTGACTCAAATGGTGTTTACAGTATTTTTCTACGGGTAGAAAACACCAAAAATGGCTGTAAAGACAGTTTGGTGTTGAAAAACTACCTGCGCCTTACACCGCCCCAAGCCCGTATCAAATTTGCCGATTCGGTGCTTTGTGCTGATGACCAATTGGTGATGGAATCTAAATCGGTGCCACCGCCCACCTCGCAAAACCCATACACCTACTCTTGGTTGGTGCAGCATGTTGACAGCTCAAAAATTAAGTTTGACGCCGCTGCACAGAAATTTTCGCGCAGGCTTACTATGCCGGGTTTATATACCGTAAGGCTAATTGTAAAGAGCAACAGCGCATGTAGCGATACCCTATTGCTTGAAAAATATGTGGAAGTACAGGGGATTATTGCCGAAATGAATGTGGACAGCACCGATGGATGCGCCGGCTTTTCTACCGATGTGTCAAGTACCATCAAGTTTCAGTACCCGCCCACTTCATCCCCTCAGTATTTCTATGCTTGGGATGTATTTCCTAAGAAGAAAAAGACCAACATTTTGGCTGCCTACGCCGATAGTACCAAAGACAAAACCTCAGTGACTTTTTACAGAAATGCCTGTTACAGTTTGAGTCTTGATATTAATGATATTTACGGTTGTAAGAAACGGCTCACCAGCAAAAGCATTTGTATAGGCAACAAAGCCAACTTTGGTTGGGATATAGATACGCTGAATCAACTTTGTCTTAATGAGCCTTTCCCGCTTGTTGACAGCTCCGCCATTAATCCGCGTATATACAGTTGGTCGGTTGACAAACCGGGACTTGAGTTTTCCGATCCTACCATTAGCGCTCCTTTAATAACATTTAAAAATGCAGGAAAATACCAGATAAAACTGGTAGTAAGCAGTGGTGCGCCCGCCTATTGCAAAGATTCTATTGTACGCGAAATTGAGATTAAAGCTCCTGAAGCGAAGTTTAAAATTGACAAACCCATAACCAATTGCGCTCCGCAGCAAATTATATTCACCAACGAATCGAAGAATGCCAATGCATTTAAGTGGATATATGGCGATGGCGGCACTTCGCATGTTACCAGCACCGACCACATTTACCTTTACACCACCAACAGTATTTCCGGCTTTACAGCCAAATTGGTGGCCTACAATGCAGGTGTTGAAGAATGCGCAGATACCTTTTCACTAACCACCAAAGTGCGTATTATAGGTCCTACACCATTGTTTTCGGCTGATACGCTTCGTGGTTGCGATACCGCCTTGGTTACCTACTCAAACCTTACCAGCCCCATCAATGCCGATTATGTGTTTGACTATGGCGATGGTTCAGTGCCCGATTCAAACAAAATGCGGCCACATACCTATACTTTCAACAGCGGACCGGGTGTTGATTCCGTTATGTATTTCCCCACTATTGTAGCCTCATCCGACGGTTGCGATGCCTATTTCTCTGATACGGTAATTATATACAGAACGGCCAAAGCCAGTTTTACTGCCGACACGCTTGAAGGTTGTCGTCCACTGAAAGTAACCTTGATAAACCAATCGCAAGCTGCGCAAAAATTCTATTGGGATTTGTGGAACGACAATACCATGGACTCCATCAATCAAGATACCGTGGTGTTTGAGCTAGATACGGTGGGTAAATTTGGTGTGAGCCTGTCAACCCAAGTGGGTACTTGTATTAGCACTTACAAGATTGACAGTGGTATAAAAGTGAGCGTAGCGCCGCGGGCACGTTTTGAGCTTTCGAGCCACAGTATTTGCGACTCGGCCAACTTGACCTTTACCAACAAGACCTTTCCCATCACCTCAAAATTTGTGATTGACTACGGCGATGGAAGTCCGAACGATACCAATACCATTGGCACACATTTGTACAAAATACCCGATTCGCATCCCGACGACTCCATTATTTATTATCCTGTATTGACCGCGGCATCATTCGGTTGCGACAATTCATATATGGATACTGTGGTGGTTTACCGCTCGCCCAAAGTCGATTTCTCCATTGATTCATCGGTGGGTTGTCAGCCTTTTACCATCACTTTGGTAAATAAAACTACGGCCAACTTTGGCTTTGACTGGGATTTTTACAGCGATGGAAATATCGATTTATCTAACAAAGACACCCTGCAACTGCTTCTTGACACCGTAGGATTTTTTGGCGTAAGCCTTACTGCAAACTACCGTGGCGGTTGTATTTCTACCAAAAAGGTTGACAGCATTGTGCAAGTAGTTGACTTGCCGGTTCCTTCATTCACTATGGATACCACGGCAGGTTGCGATTCTATTACGGTGAATTTTACCAATACCACCGCGCCTGCGTTCACAAGCTACAGCTTCAATTTTGGCGATGGCTCGCTTGAAGCAACAGATACCATTCCGCAGCACACGTTTTATTTCCCGGCCACGGCACCCGGCGATTCCATTATTTTCAGTCCAAAACTCACAGGAACACGCGTGGTTTGTAAAGCAGAATTTAACGATACTGTAGTGGTTTACAAATCTCCCGTAGCCAATTTCAGTATCGATACAACCTATGGCTGCCAACCCATGCAGTTTACCCTATACAATACTTCTACACCGGTAAGCTACACCGAGTGGGACATCTACAACAACGGATTGGTTGATAGCATCAATACAGATACTTTGGCTTTCAGTTCCGATACGGTTGGTCAATGGTCGGTAAGGCTCTTTACCCGCTACGTAGGTGGTTGCACATCTACCAAAGTAGTCGATAGCTTTTTCAGGGTATTTGGCATGCCGCAGCCTCAAATTTCATTTGATACGTTGCGCGGATGCGATACCACCTCGGTTAACTTTACAACCAACAACCCCGCTGATTCTTTCATAATAGTTTACGGAAACGGATTGACCGATACCAATGTGGTGAATATGGCCCGCTACGCCTTTCCGGCAACAAGCAAAAGCGATAGTGCCCTGTTCTTCATCAATTACAAAGTGTATAATCCTGAACTAGCTGCTTGCGAGGCGGTAATGATTGATACTGTATATACTTTTAGAAGTCCAACGGCAGGATTTAAAGCCGATACGCTTGAGGGTTGCTCACCTATGACCATTACTTTTAGCGACACCACGGCAAGAGCGGTTGCCTTTGATTGGGATTTTAACGATGATGGCATTTTTGACGACAGCACCAAAACGGCTTCAACCGTACTCGACAGCGGACGCCAAACCATAGGCTTAATGGTGACTTCTGTTGAAGGCTGTACCAACACCTTGTACAAGAAAAATTATGTGAACGTACACCTTAGCCCCGTGGCCAAGTTCACGGCATCAAGACGCGTTTCGTGCCCCAATAGCGAAATATCTTTTATAGACCGCAGTGTACTTGATACCAACATTGCCACAAGAACCTGGAGCTTTGGCATACCTACAAGCGGCGATACCCTGGTGGTGCCCAACCCAATGATTGCCTACCACAAAATGGGGCAGTTTTTGGTAAAACTCACCGTAGTTGACAGTCATTTTTGCAAAGCAACAGATTCATTCAGCATACAAATTGTAAATCTTGATACGCCTGATGTGGTGAATTTTACCCGACTCACCAATACAGTTTCTACCGGCAATTCAGTTGACTGGAAATCTTCACCGCTGGCTGATTTCCTTTATTATGAATTGGTAAAAGTAGGTGCCAACGATTCTACAAAAAGCAAAATGAGTGGAACCAGCTTTACCGATGCCGGTGCCGGCGAGCGCGAGTTGGTCAAATACTATTTGCAAGTAACAGACTCGTGCAATAACAAATCACTGCTGTCATCACCCATTTCGCGCATCGTAGTGTCGGGCGACAACCAAATAGAAAATGTGTTGCGACTGCGCTGGAAATTCCTTGAGCCCAACAATTTCAAAACATTTAGAATATACCGCAGATATCCTGATGGAAAAGCCTGGAAACTGATAGACAGTATAGCCGGAAGTGCCAAAGTGTATCTTGACAGTACCGCTTGCGACAGCGGCTATGTGTATAGGGTAGAAGGTGTTACCACTTACAATGGCACCTCATTGTCAAACGAGGTAAAACTAAAAGCCTTCTTCACCAAAAAGAATACCCCACTCAAAATGTACAGAGCCACTGTGCAAGGCGATTCGGTGGTGCGGTTGGATTGGGAACGCAATACCCACGCCGGACAGCGCAAATACGTGATTGACAGAGCAGGAGCTGATAAGCTGTGGCAAATAGGCTATGACTCAGCCTTTGTAAACCACTACATTGATACAGCGGCAGATGTGCGGAAAAACTACTTCCACTACCGCGTGTATGTTGAAGACTTCTGTGGCAACATCAGTCCTATTTCAAACTGGGGAACATCAATACTGCTTCATGGCAACGACAAAAGCGGCAATGTGGCCCTTAGCTGGAACGAATACGAAGGCTGGCCTGCCGGTTACAAGTTTGCTTTGCAAGTGAAATTTGGAAACGGCAAATTTGAAAATCTGGCAACTTTTGACAACGAGGGTCTGAGCTACACCGACAACGACTTGCATAGCCAAATGGATACGCCGTGGTGCTACCGCGTGGTGGCCATACAAGCCACTGGCCGACAAGACTCATCGTTCAGTAATATTTACTGCGACTACTTTACCAGCAACATCTACATACCCAATGCGTTCTCGCCAAACGACGATGGCGTCAACGACTTTTTTATACTCTACGGCGATGCCCTGAGAAGAGAAGACTTGGGTAACCTGGATAGCTACAGCCTATTGATATTTGATCGCTGGGGCGAAATACTCTTTGAATCTGACGATCCTACCATGGCATGGGACGGAAAGAAAGATGGTGAAGTATTGCCTCTGGGCCAATATACCTACTTGGTCAAAATCAAGGAGAAAGACGGAAATGAGATCAACGAAACCGGACCTGTATTCATTATCAGGTAGTTGGCTTTTTTCGTAATGTTCTCGGAATGCAATCGGCGCCAAGCACAATTGGTTTAATATCAGTTGCTTGGCGTTGCAAATGCCGGGTTTTTAGTTAGGTGGAAAGCACATTTTCAACGAGTTGCTCGTGGCTCTGCATTCTACTGTGATGAACATTTGAGTTTAATCACTATTTTCGCAGAAACTGCATTAATTATGAAACAAAATCTCCTTTTAATTGCGCTGGTTGCAAGCTTGGGTTTTCTGGCTTCTTGCGGCGGTGGCGATGACCCCAACAACAACACCGGCAATAACAACACTGGTAATAATAATAATAACAATACCGGCAACAACAACACAGGTATTGATGTAAAAACGGTGGATGAAGTAGTAGCCATGATGGCGGGCGATGGAAAAGATAGCGTGGTATGGATAGGACAACACTATTATGAAGCTAAATGGGATGCTTCAAAACTTGCCTATTCAAGCAAGGAAGAAGATATGACCGACGATCCCAATATTCAGTTTACCAAGTATAAAATGTGGCTGAAGTATGAGAAAGAGAATTCAGTGAAATTTGGCTATCCGGTGGGGCATGGCAAAATGTATGACCCCCACGGAAAATCAGGCATCAACTTTGAGCTGCATACAGGTGAACTTGACAAAGTATATGTGAACCCAACCGATCCCGGTGAAACCTTGTGGTACGATTTGAAAATAGGACCCAAATATCTCGAATACAAAAGAGAGTGGGCCGCTGGCGGAAACAAGGTGCAACAGCGCTACGTTTGGGTTTTGCAAGAGTAATATTATTGAATATAACCGGGACTGAAACCGCCTGTGCTTACAGGCGGTTTCGTTTTTTATAGGGCTTCTATTTTTTTGGCAAGCTGCCCCAGTACTTCGGGGTAAATACGGTGTTTCCCTTTGAACTCAATCAGGTGTGGGCTTATGCCGAGCTTCTCTGCAATCTGTTGGTTTTCGGCCCATCTAGCGTCATTCATATATTCGTCTTCATCGCCCATCAGTAAATATATTTCCGGGCATTTGTCTTTTAGCCTGCCATCAACGGGCAAATCAGGAGGAAAAATACTTGACCACAAAACCAAGGCGGCGGGAGCTATATTTCCCAATTCTACCCAGCGGCAAGCCGTAGCTGCACCCTGACTAAATCCCAAAACCACCCATTTTACATCAGTAGGAAGTTGGTCTGCAAACCTTGATTTCAAATCATTCAGGTACTGCACGTAATCGGCAATATCGGTTTCCCGTTCTTCGCGGGTCATCCAGGTGGCACCCACTCTCTTGTCGTGCAAACCCACACCATTCAGGTAAAAGCGCGATTGTGCTTCAGGTATGATAACCAGGTGTTTTTCGGGATTGAGTATTTCAAAGTTTCGTGAGAAATAGCGGGCCAGCTGTCCGTAGCCGTGCAAGGCCACCCAAACGTAGGCTACCTCATTATATGAATTCGTATTTGTAAATACATTTACCGTTTTGGTGGTTTTAAATTGCTGTTGGTACATGGGCAAAAAGGTTCTTGTAGTTGCGATGCGCTTTTTCTACAAATAATTTATCACTGCAAAGATGTATGCAACCGCCTACACCACCACAACCAATAGGTTGGCAAAGGCTATTGATGGCTGAATTGTTTTTTGCCTGGAGCCTATAACAAGCCAAATACGCTTATTGTCAAAGGGAATTTATAGAATAAGGTCATTATTAAATGAGATAATCGATGGTGGTCAAAGAAAAATGCTGGGTCAAAGGTTTAGGAAGCGTAGTGTCAGCGGTTTTTCAAATCGAGCACAAAACCGCTGGTAAAAAGGCTTCGCTTCTTGGACTTGCACCGCTATTCTTCCAGGTAATAATACCGCAGGGTAACTCTTCTGTTCATTGAGCGCCCGTAATCGGTGGTGTCTCGCAGCAGAGGGAAATCTTCGCCCTGTCCGCCAAAAATTATTCTCTCTTTGCCCACTCCTTTGTAAATGAGGTAATCGCGCACCGCTTTTGCCCTTTTCACAGCCACTTTTTGGTTGGTACTACGCTCGCCAATGTCGTCGGTATGGCCTATTATCACTATGCCCAATTCAGGATGCGCTATCAAGTGTTTGGCTATTACTTGCAGGTCACTTCGGTGGTCCTCGGTCAGCGTGGTACTTCCTTCCGGAAAATACAACTCAACAAGCAGTGGCAGCGCAGCTCGGCGTTTTCCGGTTTCTTGCGCAAAGCCATTTGCGGCTACAAGCATCAAAAGAGCAAAAATTAGGAAGCGCATGGTAGTGGTTTTAATGAAGTCAAAGTTCGCGCTATGCGTAGAAATCAGGTATGACCGCGGTCAGTTAGCGAAAAATTGAATGGTGGGTTTACCGACTGATTGCGGTACCCGCAGCACCGCGTGTTGGGCTTTCTTCTTCAAACTTTGCCACTACCTTTGGTGCCATGCAACAAACAATAGCCAAGTGGTTGATGGCAGTGGGTTCATTCATGCTCGCAGCTGGCGCTATTTGGTATTTTTTTGGCCATAAGCTGCATTGGCTTGGCAACCTGCCCGGCGATATACACGTGGAGCGGCCCAACTTCAGGTTTTACTTTCCGCTTACTACCATGGTGCTGCTTTCCATTTTGCTCAATGTGGCCATCAGGTTGTTGCGCAAATTTTTTTGAATGAAAACTAATTATATATGAAAACTACCATTCTCGATGGCTTTACCCTTAATCCCGGCGATTTAAGTTGGCACGATTTGGAGCGGCTGTCAGACTGTACCATCTACGACCGCACAGCTGCCGAGCTCATTGTGGAACGTTGCCGCGAAGCTGAAATAATAATGACCAATAAAGTCCCATTATCTGCCGAAACCATTGCGCAATTGCCCAAATTGGAATTTATAAATGTAATGGCGACCGGCTATAATATAGTAGATGTTGATGCGGCAAAGGAGCGCGGTATAGTGGTAAGCAATGCCGCGGGCTACAGTACGCCATCCGTGGTGCAACACACCTTTGCCCTGATGCTACAAATTTTTAACAACACAGCCGCACACAGCCATTCGGTAAAAGATGAAATGCGCTGGGCCAAAGGGGCTGATTTTAGCTACACGCTGCATCCCTGGCACGACCTTGCCGGCAAAACCCTGGGCATTATTGGCTTTGGTACCATTGGCAAAAAAGTGGCCGAGGTAGCCTTGACTTTTGGTATGAAAGTGCTGGCCAACCGCAGAAATATGGATAAAGAAGCACCTGAAGGAATCAGCTATGCAGGCATTGAAGAGCTCTTGGCAGAAGCCGATGTACTGAGTTTTCATTGCCCGCAAACAACTGAAACCAAGGGGATGGTGAATGAAGGTTTTTTGAAAAGCATGAAGTCAAGCGCGGTTTTGATAAACACGGCGCGCGGTGGTTTGGTTGACGAACAAGCCCTTGCCAATGCTTTGAATGAAGGAACCATTGCTGCCGCCGGTCTTGATGTGCTTAGCAGCGAACCACCGGCAATGGACAATCCTTTGCTATCCGCTAAAAATTGCATTATAACACCACACATGGCTTGGGCAAGTAAGGAAGCCCGCCAAAGACTCATGCATATTTTGGTGGAGAATACTCGTGCTTTTCTCATGGGCGAACCGCAGAATGTGGTAAATCAATGAAAATTCTAATTGCACCTGATTCTTTTAAAGGCTCCGCAACGGCTGCCGAGGTAGCGCATGCTATTGCTATGGGCATCAAAGAATCGGGGCAAAACATTGATGTAGAAGAACTGCCAATTGGCGATGGCGGCGAAGGAACTGCTGTTGCCATTGCTACGGCTTTGGGTGGATTTGTGCAGCAAACAAATTGGGTACAAAATGCCCTTGGCACCAACGTAAGGGCCGATTGGTTTTACAATAAAAGCCAAAAAATGGCTGTTTTCGATATGGCTTCCGCCTCGGGTTTGGCACAGATTGCTCCGCTACATCGGTCGGTGTTGGATGCAAATACGTTTGGCACCGGACAGTTGGTAAATGAAGCCATGCACTGCGGCGTTCAAAAAATACTTATTTGCCTGGGAGGAAGCGCCACCACGGATGCGGGCATTGGTATGGCTGCCGCTTTGGGCTACCGATTTATTGACTCAGAAGGGAATGAACTTGAGACTATTCCACGCAATTTGTTGAAAATAGCCAAAGTGGAAACACCTGAAATTGCTGGTTGGCCTGAAATAACCGGAATATATGATGTAGAGATTCCGCTTTTAGGTCCAAAAGGAACTGTGGCAAAATATGCCGAACAAAAAGGTGCGACTGAGGCGGAGAAGGCATTTTTGGAAAAGGGCCTTAGCCAATTTGCGGAACTGGCTCCACCTCAAATGTCACATCTGCACTTGCAAAAGGGCACAGGTGCGGCAGGTGGCCTTGGTTACGGATTACAGCGGTTTTTTTATGCAAATCTGCTTTCGGGCTTTGGATTTGTATCAAAAACCTTGAAAATTGAAGAGAAAATAGCCATTGCCGATTTTGTGATAACCGGAGAGGGAAAAGTGGACGATCAAACGCCTGATGGAAAGTTGGTACACGGCATTGCCAAGCTTGCTGCGGCACACAAAAAGCCTTTGGTTATTGTTGCGGGGCAGATAAACAAAACACCTGAACTGCAATCTGAACTCAAGGCATTTGAATGGATCAGCCTTACAGAAATGGCAGGCTCAGCGCAAAGGGCTATGCGGCAGAGCAAGGCTTTGCTGCAACAGGTGGGTAGTCAACTGGCTTTAAAATACTTTAACCCATGAAAAAAATAATAGCCGCGGCAACATTGCTTGTTGTCGTTTTTTCATTCAAATCAGATGTGTCAATTGCTGCTTTGGTAGAGGCAACTGCCCGCCGCCACAGCGAGGCAAGTCTGGCTTTTTATGCCTATGATTTGGATGGAGACAAAGGCGTATGTGCATACAATTCAAGTTTAAACATGGCGCCCGCCTCTACGCTAAAAGTGCTCACCACACTCACTGCGCTGGAACTCATGGGAGCTGATGCTGTACCTTTTCGCACGCGTTTTTCGTACAATGGCCTTATTGAAAACGGAAGTTTAAAAGGCGATTTGCTAATAGACGCTGCGGGCGATTTTACCTTGGGTTCCAGGTATTTCAAACACACCAATCCTTTTGATGAAATAGCCGCAAAACTGCTGGAATTGGGGGTGAAGAAAATTGAGGGTAAGGTGCTGCTCAATCTCAATGGATTTGAAGCAGAAAGAATACCCAACAACTGGAGTTTTGATGATTTGGGCAACTACTACGGCGCTTCTTTGGCACCTTTCAACTGGAGCGACAATACCACCTTTATCACCTTTAGCTCAGGAGCAGCCGGAACCCCAACCCGCATTTTGCGCATGGAGCCTCCTGTAGCCGAATTGCAATTTGAAAACCAGGTAATGGCAGCCAATATTGGGTATGACAATGCCTACGTTTATGGCGCGCCACGGCAATACAATCGTTTAATCCGCGGCGAAATACCAGCCAACCGCAATGAGTTTACCATAAAAGCATCGGTACCCGAACCCGAACTTTGGGGCATGCAGTGCTTTGTGGCACAGTTGCGCGAGGCCGGAATTGACATTGCTCCGGCGGCGGTATCCATAGTAGATTCATACAGCGGAAACTACACGGCATTGGTGAGCGAAGTGCTTTCACCTACCTTGCTACAGATAGTAGAAGTGACCAATATGGAGAGCAACAACCTGTTTGCCGAAGGTTTGCTCAAGGCAATTGCACGGCACAAAACCGGCTATTGGTCGCGCGAAAAAGGAATTGAGGTGGTAAGAGAATTCTGGAAGGAGCGGGGTGTTGACCTGTCAACCGCCAATTTGTATGATGGCTCCGGATTGTCGCGCTTCAACGGCATAAGCACCAGGCAAATGGTGGAGCTATTGAAATACGCATCCAAATCGCCGCAATTTGCTCAATTCAAATCTACCCTGCCGGTGGCGGGTGTTTCGGGTTCAATAGCCGGTATGTTTAAAGGCACAAAGGCTGAGAAGAACCTGATGGCAAAAAGTGGCTACATAGAAAAAGTGCGGAGCTACTGTGGCTATGTAAGAGCAGGAAACGGACACATGGTGGCATTTTCCATTATTGCGAATGGCTACAGTTGTTCGGCGGGCGAGATGCGCAATGAGCTTGAAAAAATCATGACCGATTTAGCCAATTGATTCCTATTGAATGTTGATGAGTTTGAAGGTGGTTTGATCGCCATTTTTAAGACTCAGCCAATACATGCCTTTGTCGGGGTGCAGCATTTCGTAGCTGGTGGTATGCGGCGAAAGTAACTTGTTTTCAATGAGTTTGCCCTGATTCGTGAAAATTCGCAAACGCCAGCCATCGGTTTCAATGCCTTCCAGTTTTATCACCACCTTGTCTTCAAGTTCGGCATGCGTTATGGTAAGGTCGCCCGTGGCGGATGCCGGAACCGTAACAGCCATGAGTAAAAACAAAGCAAGCAGGAGGGAGGTGATAATGCGGGTCATCGTGAATTTTGTTTGGGCCTTAATGATTCAATCTGAGTGCAAATAGTTGCAAGGGCTTTACAAGATTTAACTTGTTGATGTGCTGATGCGATGATGTGGTAATTTGAAGATTTGAAAATTTGGAGATTTGAAAATGAGGGACTTCATTGCCGCTTCGCTTTTTCGAAATAGGCTTTCTGTGCTGATTTGCAAATTGGGAGAATTACGAGGCTCACTTCGAGAGTTCTGGATTCTCATTTTTTGTAACGCAACGAGCGCAAAGGAGCCGCTATCTTTTTGAGTTGAAATAACGAAATAGTCAGTTTGTTCATCACCCATCACCTATCACTAATCACCTATTAGTTCAGGAGTGCTGATTGGAGAATTACGCGGCTCACTTCGTGAGTTTCAAATCCCAATGAGCCCCAAAGGGGCGGCACTACCCGGCATGGGGCATCGCCCTATGAAACAAACAAAACGGTCAAGGTTATTTTGGGAAGGTCACAAGGAAGAACCAATAATCCGGTAACACAAAACCAGGAACTCCGATCCAATTTTCAATTGGCATTTTTCAATGTTTAATTGCCCATCATCAGCGTTTCCGGAATGCATGTGCGCACTCGGCGGGAGCTTGGCGCTTAAAATCCAATTGTTGACATCATAGCTTACTTGTCATGGATTTTCCATTCATTTCTACAGTCAAAGCAGAAATATCGCTTTTTGAATATGGGTAGGGGTAAACCCAGCAGTAATAATGAAAGCATAACAGCATAACCGGGTTGCTTTTTTTGTGCCACATTCACCGATCCGCATTGTGGGCAGTTAATTATGTTTTCTTTGGCTTTCATTAGAATAGATGTCTTATTCTGTAAACGAAACCTAATATTGCCATACTGTCGGATTGCATTTTAATTGAGCCATTTTCAATGCTAAGCGAATAGGTACCATAATAATTTGGTCCTGTATTGGATGTAGTGTTGGAATCGGGAAAAATAATGAGTTGGTCATCAATTAACTTCCATCGGGCTTCTACTTTATTTGAATTAATACCGGGAAAGTAAGCCATTCCATCTTCTTCAAAATTCATCGTTTCATCACAGTTGTCCAAGTGTATTTGAAACCTTACTCCCAATGAATATGGGCGAAATACTTGTCCGCGGTAATATATTTTATCGATGCACCAATAATTGCCTAAAAGTTTATTTAAGGTACTTGGCATTGACTGCATCACAATAGGGATTGTTATACATAACAAGGTAAGAGCAACCAATACCAATAGTCTCAATTCAACTAATAATTTATCAAGCAATGGGATTTTTCTGGTGTAATTATCAAACTGAAGCCAAAATCTACTCGGGGCCGACTTTTTTTCATGAATGTAGCCGGAGTCAACAAGAATTTGATGCGCGCGTTCAAAATCCGATGCTCTTACCTGAAGCTTAACCCCACCAATTGCATTTGAGTAAAAATTATAGACTTGCACTGTAAGTTCATCTTTTATTAAGACTTCAATACCCTCTGAATGGAGTTTGCTTTTAGCCAGATGCTCTTCGTGGGGATAGGTAAAGGATGCCAATATTAACCAGTTATCCATTTGATTAGCAGTTCATGTCGTATTTGTTCGCTGTTTTGGCATTTTTCTGTTATTTCTTTTTTGCAGTAAAAGCCATTCACTTGTGAACAAACATAACCAAAAAGGATTGAATTTTTTAGGTGGATGTTTAGGTTAATAGTAATGTACCAACTTTTGAGCTAATTGAACAGTGTGGCGTTTTTAAAACTAAAAGGCGAAAAATAATTTTGATTTGGTCTTAACCTTAAATTACGCGTAAGCGATCCAGAAACTCCTTTTTATGGTTTCTTGAAATGGGAATCTGTTTGTTGCCAATATACAAGTGGCTATCATCAAATCCATCTACGGCGTGCAGGTTCACAATAAATGAGCGGTGGCAACGGTAGAAGAATGGTTCGTTGAGGACAGGTTCAAATTTGCCCAGTTGGTTTACCACCAAATATTTATTATTCTTGGTTATAATTTCAGTATAGTTGCCAGATGCTTCTATATATTGAATGTCAGATAAAATTACCCTTTCATATCGATCCAAATGCCTGATAAATATCTTGTCTTGTACTACAAATAACTCCTCTTGCTTATTTGTTTGTGTATTGAAGTTTTCAATGGCCAATTCTATGCTTGAGCGAAGATCAAAATCATTATAGGGCTTTAGCAAATACGCAGCAGGCTTGGTCTCTTTTGCCTTTTCAAAGCTGTCGTTGTCTGCTTGGGCTGTGAGGTAAATTACCGGTATGTTGCGAATTTTAAGAAGCTGCTTTACTGTTGCAACGCCATTTATGTCGCCTTTGATATTGATATCTACTAAATAGAGGTCAAAATCGTTGTCCTTACTATAAGCTAATAAATCTTTGCCATTGTCAAATGCTGCAACTACCTCATAGCCCATTTGTTGTAGTCTTAGCTTTAGATCGTGTACTACTATCGATTCGTCTTCCAGAATTACGATTTTCATTCTGTGGTTTTATTTTTTAAAGGGTCTATTGGAATATATAATGTAAATGTACTCCCTGCTTTGTTCTCGTAATGAATGCTGCCATGTAGTTGATTTGTAAGTGATTGAATGAGTTCCATGCCAAACGAATTACTTTTTCCTTCAAGGAGGTGTTTATCCATTCCCGGTCCATTGTCGCTTATGCTGAATTGAATAGTATCAGCCACCTTAAGGCGCATGGACAATTGTGGGTTGGGATTTTTGATGTAGGCATATTTAAATGCATTGCTCAATAATTCATTAGCAATTAATCCTAGAGGTATGGCAATATCCACGTCGAGAGACACTGAATCCAGCTCGTAATCCAGACGTAATTGTCCTTTGTGAAACCCGTAAGAGTACGCAACCGATTCGCTAAGACGTTCCAAATATGGCCTGATGTCAACGCTTGTCAATTCGTCATTCATATACAAATAGCGGTGAATCATTGCCATTGCATCTACTCTGTTTCTACCCTCTGTAAAAGCAGATTTTGCTAATTGGTCACTCACTTTGCTGCTTTGAAGGTTAAGCAAGCTTGATACAATTTGAAGATTGTTTTTTACCCGGTGATGTAGTTCTTTCATTAAATCAGCATTTTTCAAATCTTTCTTTTCGAGTACCCGGTTTTGTTCAGCTATCATTTCGCGCGATTCGTGCAGCCTGGTGGCAAGTCGGTAATACAACAAAAGGGCAATGAGGAGAATAATTCCGCATGTGCTGGTAATGTAGATGATAATATTTTTTCTTTCTGCTTTTTCCTTAATCAATTCAGCCAATTGCCTTTGTTCTTCAATTTGTCTTTTCAGAAGAGTGGTTTTTAACAAAGTTGATTGAACAGCTTGTTTTATACTATAGCTTTCTTTAAGTTGGCGATAGTTGATGTTTTCAAATGAATCCAGGTCAATATATGCGTGTTGATAATTTCCCAGAAGAAAATATAATTTGGCACGAGCTTTTAGAGCCCAAAGGTATTCGTTGGTCTCTTTCATGTTGGCGCTATAATGCAGAATTTCTTCTGATACTCTCATAATTTTCTGGTAATCTTCCCCCGCTTCAATCGCCGGCCATAGCCATGCTGATTTGCACATCATAATGGAAAAGGTATCGCCGATAATAGAGAACAGTGAATCTGCTTTATTGAATTTCAGAATTGATGATGCAATCTTTTTTTCATCATAATCGATATGGGCTTCATTCATATATGAAAATGCCAAACTATAGGTGTTGTTTGCTGCCAATGCAATTGTTCTGCCGCGATTAATATACTCCCTTGCTTTATCATAATTTTTCATTTCCTTATAACAAGTTGCCATGTTATCTACTATCGCATTTTCATCTCCGATATGTGAGTTTTTATTATATTCTTCGGCAATAGCAAAGCGTTCGAGAGCATCAGGATACGACTCTATCCACATCAGCATACTTCCAATGTCCATAGAAACTAATACGCCCAATGCCGGGTCTTCCAATTCTTCAACCAGGCTGTCTGCCCTAATAAACCAATTCAGTGCATTCACAATGTCATTTTGCATACCATACCAAACGCCCATTTTTTCCATAATATTTACCCTTAGTCGATCGTATGCGGTGTCATTTAAGCTATCAAGGCTTCTAAGGCCCTGTTTAAAGACTTTTCTTGATTTGGCAAAATTTCCGCTGAATAGGTTGCCTGTGCCTGCATAAAAGTAGGTGTCATAAACTATGGCTTTGTTTGTTATAAATTCTTTTTCTTTCAGAATTAACTCTGCAATCTCAAGCCATTCAAAGCCATGTTCTGCTTCTTCCAATTTAATCATAACCTTATGTGCTGTTGTGGAAAGGGTTTCTGGCCAAACTCCATGTTCCCTTATTTGCAGGGCTTTTTTTATCCAAAAGAATGAAGAATCAAGGTTGCGATTCAGAAATGATTCTGACAATTGAAGATAAGTTGCAAGTGTATTTGAGTGTGTGGAAGACCGGTCTATATTAGTCGATGTCCGGGCATTATTAGTAGCTGACAATGAAAACGTGTTGATTAGCAACATCATAACTGCAATGCACCTTGTCATATTATCCGGTTTATTTGCTGAAAAAGTAAGCATAATGGAAATAAAAGTACCCCTTTATGGAAAAGGGGTACTGCATTTTTGAACCTAAGTTCTACTGAATAATGCTCAATTTTCCATTAGTTAATGTGCGTTTACCACTGTCTGTTAATTGGTAATAGTATATTCCTGACCCAAGCATGGACGGAATTGGTATTGAGATATTCATGATTTCCCCATTTATTTTGAACGACTCATTAACTACAGCTTTTCCATCCATCGATCTTATGATTAGTTGGTAATTTCCACCTTGCATGTTTTTAAAGATAAAGTTGGCCATTTGTCCGGCAACTATTGGGTTTGGATATAAATCAAAACCGGAGTTTGACGGGGCTGTTGCCATTGATGTAGAAATTGGTACGCCGGTTGGGTTGTATTTAAGTTCCGTAACATTTTTTGTGTCAGGGTCAACGTCAATTTCAAGAAGGTGTTCCCCGAAATCGGCCCTGAAAAACTCATAGGTCTCCTGTTTTGTTTGCTGACCTTGTACCACACCAAATGCATCCAATAGTGCTTTTGGAGCCGGGTTGCCGGCAAGAAATATACTGTCAGTAATTAGTACTGTGGTTTTTAATAGCAATACATCCATTTCTTCACCTGGGTTACCATTGGCATCGTCCATTTTAAGCTTGCCCCAACCAACAACTTCTTGCGTAACGGTTCTTCTTGATCTTTGTACACCCTCTGTTTGATTGAGTCCATACGCTGCTATGGTTAGCTTTGCCGGGCTGTTTAATACCCTTGTAGCTTCCCATTTTGACCCAAACTTCATGGGCAAAGGAACGTAGTCAACCCTGCCTTTGTAGAGAATTATTTTGTCGTCAAACTCTATTTTGTCTGACGCATTACCTGTAACACCGGCCAATGAATAAGCCGTATCGTGCTGGTGTTTTCCTAATCCATAGTAGCCCTTATTATCAAAAGCATAATGCCAGGTATTTCTGATTCTAAATGAACTAAACGGATTGATTTGACTCGCATGGTTATAAGATTCAGGGAAATCAGAATTGTTTTCAGTTTTTCTATAAACTAAAATATTCCTGCCTCTGGGAGCTATGCCGGTATAGTCCCATGTTTGATTGGCACCTTCAGTTGGTTTTGAATAATTGGAGGTATTTGATGCAAAATAAATATTCGCGTACAGGCCCGCAGCAGGTATCGGAAAGTTTGATTTATCCACCGTAACCTGTGCGTGAATTTTTGGGGTGAATAAAGCAAGTACTAATGAAATGGTAAGTAAAAATTTCAAATTCATGAGTTTACGTTTTAATTTGGGTTCAAAAAAGCTCATGTTAATTTGAATTTGCAAACTGTATGTATCAATGGTATTGATGCCTGTATGGGGTGTCAGTTATAGGGATTAATTGGTTCAGCATGCACCAAACCAAAAACCGCCATTCGCTTGTGCAAGTGGCGGTAACGAAATATAACCTGATTGTTGTTCTATTTCATTTTTGAACTTACCCGATTAAAATCCGTTGGTGCTCTTGAAAGAAATGGGCAGGTAAAACCAACAAGAAACTTTGCGGCCATTGAAAATACCGGGTTCCCAATTGGGAATTTTATTAGCCACCCGCAAGGCTTCTTTGTTGAAGTTTTCGGTAGAGCCTTGGAAAACCTCAATATTGGTCACTTCACCTTTTTTGTTCACCATGATTTTCAGGGTCACTTTGCCGCTGATTCCCAACTCGTTTTCGTAGCGGGGAAACTGAAGATTGCTTCGTAAAAAATCGGCAAGGGCGCTGAAACCTCCCGGAAATTCAGGCATTTTACTCAGCTCCCAAGGATTTTTGGTTGGCTCAGGGGCAAACTCATTAGCCATCGGGTCATCAATGTTGTCCATAAACATGTTGTCGTCCATCACCTGCAAGCGGTTGGTGTCAAGGGGTTCACCATCCACCGGTTTCAGGATAAAGACTGGTGGAACAACCAAGGGCTCTTTGGTCATTTTTTTGGGTGTTTGCGGCTCGGGTTCTGCCTCTTTTGTTGCGGGAACTACAAGATCAATTGGCTCTTCAATTTCCGCGGGTTCGGGTAGGTCAAACTCATATGGCTTCACATTTAGCTTAAAAGCCATGAGGGTGAGCGATAGTGCCAGTACAAGTCCGGCATCAAACAACAGACCGGCATAGCGTTCCACTTGTTTGTTTTTTGATTTTTTTGATTCCATAAAAATGTTTTGATTATTAAACGTGGTTGACAATCAAAACCTTGGGTCATTTATGAAACCAATACCACCACTTACGAAGCAATTTGGTCAAAAGCCCTTTTCAAGTCATCTACGCTTTTCAATTTCACATGCATCAAATCAAATCCGCCTTCCATAAAAAAAGCCCGCGCCCATTCCGGTCGTTTCACATGGCCAAATCGTCCGCGTACAATCATGGTTTTTTGGCCCGTAGTGTGGTTGTACAATATCCACCAATTGCGTACCTCGTTTTTGGTGCCGCTGCAATGGCAACCTTCACTTATTATGCTTCCATACAGCAACATGAGTCCGCTTGCCTCTTCTTTTATCACTTGTGCAAAATAGGCAGCCGTCCAACCAATTTCGGCTTTGCTGTAGTCAATTGAAAGCCATGTTTCATTGCCATATACAAAACTCTTGAGCTCCTCCGGTCCAAATATTTCTTTGCTGGTAGATTCTTGCTTGCTCGTGATAAGCACCACCCGAAGCGCCACGTCAAGCCGTCGGTATTTTACCATTCCTTTCAGTGTATCCCCTGTTTTGGTCACGAGGTAGCCGGGGGCCGATTTTCGCGCAAACGCACTTAGACTGAGTAAAGTGAAAAATACCAAACCATACCAATATTTCTTTGTTGTAAGCATACATGAATCGGGTTGACACAAATAACGCAACAAGTTTTTGGATATGGCAAATGTTAAAAAATCTCACAAGCCTTTAAAAAATATATGTTGCTACATACATTTGCGCAACCAATTAACAAACAAGCGAAAACAATGAAAATTAAGTACGGATTTTTAGCTATTGGTGCCCTTTTCTTTATGGCATCATGCGGCGGCAGCAAAGCCCACAACGAAGAAACTGCTGAAAACGAAGTAGAAGTAGTGGAAGAAGACATGGACAACGGCACCATGGAAGAAGTAACCTACGTAGTAAACCCCGAGTCATCAAACATCCGCTGGGAAGGTGGAACCTCAGGTGCTAATGTTTACTCACACTTTGGCAACCTGAAAGTACAAGAAGGAAACCTGGTACTGAAAGGCGACAAAATTGTAGGTGGCAACTTTGTGGTTGACATGCTTTCAATAGAGCCAATGGACCAAAACTACTCAGAAGAGCACCCCGCTTCAGACTTGGTAGGTCATCTTTCTACCGGCGATTTCTTTTTGGTAGAAGAGTATCCAACTGCCAGTTTCGAAATTACTTCGGCCAACAACAAAGAAGTGAAAGGCAACCTGACCATCAGAGACAAAACCAACGAAGAAACCATTGCCCTTGACAGATTTGAAGTGAACGAAGATGGCCAAGTGGTAGCACACGGCAAATTGGTTTTTGACCGTCAGAAATATGATGTAAACTGGAAGCATTACTTGAAAGATGTATTGCTGAAAGACGACATAGAGCTGCAAATAGACCTTGCCGCTTCAAAATAACATTTTCACCCGCAACCCATAATTTATCTAATGGTTGAACAGAAGGCTCTCAAATTTTGGGAGCCTTTGTTTTTTTATCACTGGCCAAGGGCACTACGCAGCGCACAATAGGCCGGCTTTGCCCTGTAATTTTGGTCGAACAACAAGGGATAATCTTCGCGCCCATAGTACGCGGGAATCCAGCTATTGGCATCAGAAACTCCCCAAAAGCTCATGGCAAATTGCTGCGCCGGTGGAATGCTAAGGTATATTTGGGTCAGTTGTTCTACCGTTTGCGCCTGTTTATTCAGTTTATTTTCAAGATGGCCAAGTGCACCACCCGATGGATTTACCGAAATATCAATCTCTGAAAAATGGATGCGCAAACCGCTGCCTATACAGCCTTCAACCGCTTTTTCCAATGCACCCTTGCCGGGGCTTTTTATATTTATATGCAACTGCAAACCAATACCATGTACCGCAACGCCCTTATTGACCAATTGCCGCAAATGCGCAAGCACCGCATCCAGCTTTTTTGGTTTCGAAGCAAGGTTGTAGTCGTTGTAAAACAACAAGGCATCAGAATTGGCCTCGTGCGCAAACTCAAATGCCATTTCAATATATTCGGGCCCAATGTGGCGGTACCAAATACTCTCTCTGAAACTTCCATCATCTTCAAAAGCCTCGTTTACCACATCCCAGCTTTTTACTGAGCCAAGTTCAGCCACCACGGTGCTAATGTGGTTTTTCATCAGGGCAATCCACGCCTGCCTGTCGCCTTCAAAATTCTGCATCCACGCCGGCAGTTGGTTGTGCCACACCAGGCAATGGCCATGCACTTCCTTTCCTTCGTTCGCTGCCCATGCCAGCAATTGTTTCGCTTCCTCAAAACTGAATGTCCCTTCCTGCGGCTGTAGCCTTTCCGGCTTAAACGCATTTTCGGGAGTTATTTGGTTGAATTGCTGCTTCACTATGGTTGCATAGCCCGTATTGTTTTCAAGTTCCGTAAGCGAAACCGCCACCCCGATATTGAAATTTACCGCATCAAAAAGTCCGGGGTTTGTACTGCAATCGCTGTCGTAGGGCTTGTTGCAGCCATACAAAGTACCTAAAACAAATAATAGAAAAACACCACGCATAGCACGAACTTACATTGCATGCAGGTAGAAATAAAAAGAACCTCCGCGCCTTTGCGCCTTTGCGAGAAACAAAAAAACCTTGCGCCTCCGCGTCTTCGCGAGAAACAAAAAAGAACCTCCGCGTCTTTGAGTCTCTGCGAGAAACCCAAAATCCATTGCGCCTTTGCGTCTCTGCGAGAAACAAAAAACCCTTCGCGCCTTTGCGCCTTTGCGAGAAACAAAAAAACCTTGCGCCTCCGCGTCTTCGCGAGAAACCCAAAACCCTTTGCGTCTCTGCGTCTCTGCGAGAAATAAAAAGCCCGACCTACCACAATTTTTTAAGTCCCCCCAAACTTATGTTGGTTAGCTTTGTTACCCATTGCCTTGAACTCAACGAACAAACAAATACCGGAAGACCAAATAGTAAACTGGCTCAAAAGCGCCGATAAACGCGCCCTGAACGCCATTTACAAGCAGTATGCCATGGCGCTTTGCGGGGTAATAAAGGCTGTGGTAAAGGATGATGAACTATCAAGGGACGTTTTTCAAGATGCTATGGTCAAAATTTGGCAACAAGCCAATCGATACGACGATACAAAAGGGCGCCTATACACTTGGATGCTCAATATTTGCCGAAATACAGCAATTGATGCCACGCGATCAAAGGCCTTTAAAATGGCCAGCCAAATCCAAACTGATGAAAATTCCGTATCTGATACAAACGCCTACGAAAGCCAGAAACCCGATCATATTGGTGTGCCCGAATTGGTAAATGTGTTGCCCGAAGACCAGCAAGAATTGGTGCAGTTGGTTTACTTTAAAGGCTACACGCAGCAAGAAATATCTGATGAACTTAAAATACCTTTAGGAACCGTAAAAACAAAAGTTAGAAGCGCAGTTAATAAATTACGCGCCCATTTTAAACAATGAGCTGGAAAGATTACATAAACTCAGGTTTGCTTGAGCTATACGTAGCCGGCACCCTTAGTGCGCAGGAAATGGAGCGCATCAGAGCACTTGAAAAAGAGCACCCTGAGTTGGCAGCCGAAATTGACAAAATTCAGCAGGCTGCTATGCGCTATGCCCGGCAAAGTGCCGGCGATTTTACGCTTCCCGAGCTTGATGAGTCAGCTTTTGAAACGCCATCCGATTCCTTGCAAAATGACCCGACGGACCATGTGCTACAGCTCAACAATGATAAAAACCGTAGATGGTTGTCAATTGCGGCGGCAGTGCTCTTGCTGTTTGCCTCAGGCATAGCCATATATATGTATGTTCAGGTAAGTAATTTAAAAAGAGAATTGGTTGAAATAAAAACCGAAAGGCTGCTGCTGGATTCTGTGCTTGCCGGGCAATTGGCTGCTAACGATAGCCTGTTGCACGGTCTGAACCAAATGCAAAGGCAATATGCCGAGGTGCAAGAGCATATCAACAGTGCATCCACTCAAAAAATATTGCTCAAAGGTTTAGACATTGATTCCGCTGCCGAAGCATTGGTATTTTGGAATGAAAAAACGCAAAAAGTCTATGTGTCGGCCTCCAATCTACCGGCGGTTGACCAACAGCACCAATACCAATTGTGGGCGTTGGTTGATGGCAAACCCATTGACGCAGGGGTGTTTATCAATTCAAACAACCTTCAAGTCGCCAAAAGTATTGCACGCGCCGATGCATTTGCCGTAACCCTTGAACCCAAAGGCGGCAGCGAAACACCCACCCTGGAAAAACTATATGTATTGGGCGAGGTAGCTAAGGGAAATTCCTAGTCAGGCTCTATAGAAGTACCAGTAAAACGCAATCAATTTTCGCCATCCGGCACTTATCAATTAATGGCATGCAATCACAGTGTCAAGCCTCTTTTTTGGGTCAATGGGCGAAATTTTAAATCCATACCGCAATATTTAATCCACTCATAATGAAGTAGATAATTCTTGTCGCATCACTATCGTGTACGTGGAAATGAATTTTTTTCTCTTTTTTAAATCCAAAATCAAACAGGGCTCGTAGATGATGAAAAACACATATAAAATGGACAAAAAAGACGCACTACTTAAAACACATTCAAAAACAATGGGAACCATGATACTCTTGCTGGCAGGCCTGTTTTTAAACTGCCACGAAGCCCTTGCCCAAAAATACAAGGCGCTGCTGAGTGGTAGCAACGAAGTACACATGCCCCTAACCACCGCAAGCGGCGAAATTTGGAGTCGCCTTGATGGCAATACCTTAAAAGTTTGGGGCTCATTTAAAAATCTTGCCGGCGATTTTGACGCCAATATTGCCGGGGGTTCACACATACACATGGGCTACCAAGGTGAAAACGGTAAAATTCAAATATCGTTAACTCCTTCGTTGTCAGGCGACATGCGTTCGGGAATGTATGATTCTACCGACAACACGTTTAACTTGAGCAATGCACAGGTTGAAGCGCTAAAAAACCGGATGTTGTACATTAACATCCACACCAAATACAGCGCTGCCGGCGAAATACGCGGACAATTTGTGCCTGCGCAGGCAATGGTGTATCAGGCATTTGCTTTTGGCAGCAACCAAATGCACCATGTGCAAAGCGGGGCCATGGGCTCATTTATTATAGATGTAATAAAAGATGAAGCTACAGTAACCGGCGCATTCAATGGTTTGGAGAGCGAAATTGACGAAGCCATTGCGGGCGGTATTCACCTGCACAATGCCATGGCAGGCCAAAATGGCGCTGTAGCTATAGTGCTAAACCCCACCTTGCAAACCGACAAAATGGGCGGTGTATTGGCGGCAAAAGACAACATGTTTACCCTTGATGCCGATCAAAAAAAGGCGCTCATGAACAGGAGTATGTATGTTAACATCCATTCGCTAAACCACCCAATGGGCGAGATTAGGGGACAGGTAATTCCAAACAGCCATATTATTTACAGGGCTTTTTTGAGTGGAATTAATGAAAATCCAACCCTTACAGAGCGTTCTGCCGGAATGGTAGTTGTTGAATATTGGAACGATACCATGGCCTTGAGCGGTAGTTTCAGTGGCTTGAGTTCTGCTGCCGACACAGCCTTATTTGGCGGCGCACACATCCACTTGGGTTATGCCGGTACCAATGGTGCGGTAAAGTTGCTTGTACAAGTTGACTATGACAGCGACTTGATGGGTGGAAAAATAATGGCGTCAAATAACCTGTTTGCGCTAAACGACGACCTTAAAAAAGCCCTTTGGCAGCGCATGTTGTATTTGAATATACATAGCATGAAACATCCCGGCGGCGAGCTGCGTGGTCAGCTGTTGCCTATGGTTAATTATTATTTTTATGCCAACCTTAGTGGAGCACAGGAAAACCATAATGTTTTGACAGCCGGTAGCGGAAAGGCCATTGTTGAAATAAAAGCAAATCAAGTGAGCATCACGGGTTCTTTTAGCAACCTCAAAGGGGAGTTTGATGCATCAATAGCCGGTGGAAGCCATTTGCATGCCGGCATTGCGGGTATGGATGGCGCCATTGCCGTGGCACTAAAGGCCAGCCCCGATATGGACAATATGAGCGGGGTGTACGAAGTGAGCCAAAATACCTGGCAGGTGTCAAATGGTTTGTTGGATTCTATGAGAGCGGGCTGGCACTATTTCAACCTGCATACCAAAGCTTATGCGGAGGGCGAGCTGAGAGGGCAACTTATGCCTGAGGCCAATGCCTATTTGTTTTCTAAATTATCGGGCGCCAGCGAGGCACCGGCGGTTTACACAACAGGAATGGGCGCAGCTTTGGTGGCCATCAAATCAAATTGGATGGCTTTGAGCGGTTCATTCAACGGACTCATGGCTAAGTTTGATGCCAACATTGCCGGCGGGGCCCACATACACATGGCTTTACCCGGCCAAAACGGGGCAATCTTTGCGCCACTCACCAGCACTTTGTCAGCCAACAAAATGGGTGGTTCGTTTGAAATGAAAGACAATGAATGGATGCTGAGCGATGGGGCAATAGATTCATTATTAATGCGATACGGCTATATAAACATACACACAACCGAACATGCGGGTGGCGAAATAAGGGGGCAGATTTTAAATATGGCTCAAGCTTATTTTACTACAAGTATTTTGCCCATAAACCAACCTCACCGCGTAATGAGCAATGCCCACGGAGCACTAAAATTTGAACTCAATGGCATGAACCTAACAGCGGTTGGTAGCTTCAATGGATTAGAAAGCAAAGTGGCAACCAATATTGCCGGCGGTGTGCATATCCACCAAGCCAAAAATGGCACCAATGGCGATGTATTGAAGTTGCTGAATTTGGAGCTCGACAAAGGCATGATGAGCGGTGTGTTTATGCCCGACAGCAATATGATTATGGTGGATAAGGCGTTTTGGATGGCGCTTGAAAATAATGAATTGTACGTAAACCTGCATTCCGAAAATTATAAAAATGGCGTTTTGCGCGGGCAAATTCAACAAGAAGTCAATCATTTTCCTAATATGGATGCCGACATGACCATGCCCGCCAACGGAAGCATGCTAACCATTGAAGGCAGCGGCCAAAAAATGCTCGATTTTGAATGGAAAATGGCCAGCGACAAGGATATGGACGACTTGACCTACATTTTTCAATTATCTGACAAAATGGACTTTAGTAATGTGGTTTATTGGGCCTTTACCAATACTGACCACATGAAATCGCTGAATTATACATGGCTCGATTCTGCCTTGAATGCTTGGGGAGTTGAAAATGGCAAGTCAATGAAACTCTATTGCCGTGCGGTAGCACTTGATGGCAGCGAGCACAGCGCTTCAACAGCAGCCGAATTAACCCTGACCCGTGGAACTGTTACCGGCCTAGAAAACCCAAAATCTTCAGGTGTAAATTCAACCATGTTATACCCAAGTATAACAAATGGACTGTTGTTTCTTGAATTTTCAGAACCGGTTGAGGGCAACACATCAATCCGTATTTATAATGTAAATGGCAAGCAAATGCTCAGCAGGGAAATCAGAAATGCAGGTGGGAAAATCCAATTTGACCTTAGCCAATTTGCCGATGGACAATATTTTATTCTAATACAAAACCAAGCGAATTTGAGCACACACAAGTTTGTGCTTGCCCAATAAAATAGCCCGTTTATGTTGTTGTATTTTCATTAAACCGGCAGTCACTTTTGTTAGTGTGTACATGGCAAGTCTCTATCACATAGGCTTGCCATTTTTTATTGGTAACTGAAAGTGCTGGTCTTCGGTGGGAATAAAATTGAAAAATAATCCACCTTGGTGCTCCTGAAATAATGGGTGATAAGTGATAGGTGATGGGTGATTAACAAACTGATTGTTTCGTATTTCAACTCAAAAGATTGCGGATCAGGTCTGCAATGACGGTAGGGTTTGTTGGGGTTTTGACTTCGTAGCGCGAGCCGAGTTATCCTTTCATCATGGTATTCGTACATCGCAAATCAACAAATCAGCACTCCAGAAATAATGGGTGATAAGTGATAAGTGATAAGTGATGGGTGATGAACAAACTGATTATTTCGTATTTCAACTCAAAAAGATTGCGGATCAAGTCCGCAATGACGGTAGGGTTTGTTGGGGTTTTGACCTCGCAACGCGAGCCAGATAATCCCAACATTTTCAAATTTTCAAATCTGCAAATTTTCAAATTGACATCATCGCATCAGCAAATCATCACATCAGCAAATCAACAAGTAATCTTTAATCTCGCGCAGCGAGCCAGATAATCCCAACATTTTCAAATCTTCAAATCTCCAAATTTTCAAATTGACATCATCGCATCAGCAAATCAGCACTCCTGAAATAATGGGTGATAAGTGATAGGTGATGGGTGATGAACAAACTGATAATTTCGTATTTCAACTCAAAAGATTGCGGATCAAGTCCGCAATGACGGTAGGGTTTGTTGGGGTTTTGA
>WGNN01000145.1 GCA_016124515.1 bacterium | reverse complement strand
TCTAAGTGCCATTTATCTATAAATTGCTGTAAAAGTCAATTGTGTCGCCATCCTTGAGGGTAACCACTGCTTTTTTGTAGGCAGCTGTTCTTCCTTCAACAAATCCTTTCTTCGTGTAGCGCGTTTTGCGTTTGCCACCATAAATCATGGTGCGTATCGCGTCCACTTTTACTTCGTAAACCTTTTCAATTTCGTCTTTGATTTCGGTTTTTGAAGCTTTGCGGTCAACCATAAAAGTGTACTGACCCAACTTCTCTGCGAGCGCGTTGTACTTTTCAGTAATCAAGGGTTTTTTCAATACTTCCTTCATGGTTTAGTTATTTGTAGTTTTCTGAAATGATTCCAATACGCCTTCAGAAAGTACCAATACCTGGTGTTTGAGTATTTCGTAAGTATTTACGTTGTTGGCTTTCTGAATGAGTGCATTGCGCAGGTTTCTTGATGAGAGCCATACGTTGTCGCAATCATCGGTACGCAGGTGCAATGCCTTTTTATCAGCAATGTTCAGGTTGGTCAAAAAGCTTTTGTACTCCTTGGTTTTTGGCGAATCAAAGGCGAAATCCTCCACTACATAAATGGCATTTTCTTTGGCTTTGTAGCTCAATGCTGATTTACGGGCAAGGCTTCTTACCTTCTTGTTTACTTTGATATCGTAGTTTCTTGGGCGTGGACCGAAAACTCTACCACCGCCTCTGAAAACCGGACTCTTGATGCTACCGGCACGTGCAGTACCTGTACCTTTTTGTCTTTTCAGTTTTCGTGTTGAACCTGATACTTCGTTGCGTTCTTTGGCCTTGTGGGTACCTTGACGCAGCGCCGCCTGGTATCTTTTTACGTCAAGATAAATAGCGTGGTCGTTGGGTTCAATTCCGAATACGTCAGCTGCCAATTCCACTTTGCGACCTGTAGGCTGACCTTGTATATTTAAAACGTCTAATTCCATTACTTTTCAATAATTAGGTTTGCGCCATTGTGTCCGGGAACTGATCCTTTTACCAACATGATATTTTTATCAGGGTAAATTTTTACTATTTTCAGGTTGAAGACCATTTTCTTGTCATTACCTGTTCTACCCGCCATGCGCATTCCTTTGAATACTCTTGAAGGGGTTGCACAAGCACCAATTGATCCGGGTGCTCTCAGTCGGTTGTGTTGGCCGTGAGTGCTTTGACCCACTCCACCAAATCCGTGTCGTTTTACAACACCTTGAAAACCTTTTCCTTTGGTACGTCCTGATACTTCTACCAGTTCGCCTTCTTTGAAATAGGTGACATCAAGGGTGTCTCCAACATTGTAGTTTTCCTCAAAATCTTTGAATTCCTTCAAGAATCGTAGAGGCTTTACGCCAGCTTTTGAAAAGTGTCCTTTGAGAGGCTTGGTAGTGTTTTTCTCCTTTGCCTCCTCGTACCCAATCTGTACCGCTTCGTATCCGTCGGTAGCTTTTGTTTTCACTTGGGTAACGTAACAAGGTCCAACTTCTACAACTGTGCAGGCTACGTTTTTACCGGCATCATCAAAGATGCTAGTCATTCCGATTTTTTTTCCTAATAGGCCAGCCATCGTTGTGTTTGATTATACTTTAATTTCTACGTCAACTCCGCTTGGAAGTTCTAATTTCATAAGAGCATCGACAGTTTTTGAACTGCTGCTGTATATATCGATCAAGCGTTTGTATGCACACAATTGAAATTGCTCACGCGCTTCTTTGTTTACGTGAGGCGAGCGCAAAACGGTAAAGATTTTCTTGCGGGTTGGGAGTGGAATTGGACCACTTACCACAGCACCCGTAGATTTTACGGTTTTTACAATCTTCTCGGCTGATTTGTCAACCAAATGATGATCGTAAGATTTTAATTTTATTCTAATCTTTTGCGCCATCTTATTTAAGCTTTAACACCTTTTACTTTATTAATAATCTCGGTTTCGATAGTTTGAGGTACGAAGTCGTACTCCAGGAATTCCATGGTTGAAGTAGCTCTACCTGAGGTAATGGTACGCAACTGGGTTACATAGCCAAACATCTCGGCCAATGGAACTTTGGCTTTGATTACCTGGGCTTCGCCTTTCGAGTCAACACCTTGCAAGTGTCCGCGACGTCGGTTCAGGTCGCCCATTACATCACCCATATACTCTTCAGGTGTAATTACCTCAAGTTTCATAATGGGCTCCATAATTTTAGGATTACAGCTTTTGGCAGCCACTTTAAATCCTTCTTTGGCACACAATTCAAAAGCAATGGGTTTAGAGTCAACAGAGTGCATAGACCCGTCATATACTCTCACTTTCATGTTGTCAATTGCGTAGTTTGCCAAAATACCGTTGTCCATCATGGCTTTGAAACCATCCTTAATTGGTTTGATGTAGTTTTTGTCAATTGCTCCACCAACTACATCCCACTTGAACTGTATTTTCTCTTTTCCGCTTTTGTAGTCTTCTGACTCAAGGAACTCCTGATCTACAGGACCAAGTTCAAATTCCATATCGGCAAACAAACCAGAACCACCGGTTTGCTTTTTCAATCTTTCGCGGTGCGAAGTACTTGTTGTAAGTGCTTCTTTGTAAGACACTTGTGGCTCGCCTTGGTTACACTCTACCTTGAACTCTCTTCTGAGACGGTCAACGATAATGTCCAAGTGAAGCTCGCCCATACCCTGGATAATGGTTTGGCCTGAATCTTCATCGGTTTGTACCCTGAAGGTTGGATCTTCTTCGGCCAATTTGGCAAGTGCCATACCCAATTTGTCAAGGTCTTTTTGAGTTTTTGGCTCAATAGCTATGGCAATTACAGGCTCGGGGAATACCATGCTTTCGAGAACGATAGGATGTTTCTCATCGCAAAGGGTATCGCCGGTTTTGATGTCTTTAAAGCCCACACCTGCGGCAATGTCACCCGCTTCTACCCTTTCAATTGGGTTTTGCTTGTTTGAGTGCATTTGGAAGATACGTGAAATACGCTCTTTTTTGCCGGTACGGGTATTGAGTACATAAGAACCTGCATCAAGCGAACCTGAATAGGTACGGAAGAAGCACAAGCGACCTACAAACGGGTCGGTAGCAATTTTGAAAGCCAATGCTGCAAATGGAGCATCAGTATCAGGCTTTCTTGATATTTTTTCTTCGGTACGCGGATCGGTACCTACAATATTGTCTTTGTCTTGTGGCGAAGGCAAGAATGAACAAACGGCATCCAAAACAGCCTGTACACCTTTGTTTTTGAAGGCAGAACCGCAGAACATTGGAACTACTTTCATTGAAATAACAGCCTGACGAACAGCGGCAATGATTTCTTCTTCAGAGATTGATGTTGGATCTTCAAAGAATTTCTCGAGCAATGAATCGTCAAATTCGGCTACTTGCTCAAGCATTTGCTCGCGGTATTTATCAACGTCGTCCTGAAGTTCAGCAGGAATGGGAATTTCGTCGTAGGTCATTCCCATATCTTCTGTGTTCCAGATGATGGCTTTGTTGGTGATAAGGTCCACCACACCTTTGAACTCGTCTTCGTTGCCGATGGGAATTTGCATAACCATAGGAGTGGAACCCAACATGGTTTGCACTTGGTTTACCACATTGAAGAAATCGGCACCTTGACGGTCCATTTTATTTACAAAACCCAAACGGGCAACATTGTAGTTGTCGGCCAGACGCCAGTTGGTTTCAGACTGTGGCTCCACGCCATCAACAGCGCTGAAAAGGAAAACCAAGCCATCGAGTACACGCAACGAACGGTTTACCTCAACGGTAAAGTCAACGTGACCCGGGGTGTCTATAATGTTGATTACATAAGGGTGGTCTTTCCAAGTCCAAGAGCAACGGGTAGCGGCAGAGGTAATGGTGATACCCCTTTCTTGCTCCTGCTCCATCCAGTCCATGGTAGCACCTCCATCGTGTACTTCACCAATTTTGTAGTTGATACCAGTGTAATATAAAACACGCTCAGTAGTGGTGGTTTTACCGGCGTCAATGTGGGCGGCGATACCAATATTTCTTGTATAGCTGAGGTCTTTTCCCATTGTATTATGCTCTGAAGTGAGAGAATGCTTTGTTGGCTTCCGCCATTTTGTGAGTATCTTCTTTCTTTTTGTATGCCGAGCCTTCGTTGTTGGCGGCAGCCATAATTTCAGCAGCCAATTTTTCGGCCATTGATTTACCGGAGCGTTTTCTTGAATAGCTGATAAGCCATTTCATTCCAAGGGATGTTCTTCTGCTTGGAAGTATTTCGGTAGGAATTTGGAAAGTAGCACCTCCCACTCTTCTACTTTTTACTTCTACAGCCGGTGTAACGTTTGCCAGGGCTTTTCTCCAAACTTCAAGACCGCTTTCGCCGGTTTTTTCTTCTACTATACCCAATGCGTTGTAAACAATGTGAAATGCTGTGCTTTTCTTGCCTTGCACCATAATATTGTTTACGAATTTCATAAGCATGTCATCGCCATACTTGGGGTCTGGCAGGAGCTTATGTTTTTTGGCTACTGATTTACGCATCTTTTATAAGATTATTTTTTTGGTCGTTTTGTTCCGTACTTACTTCTTCGTTGCTTTCTGCCTTCTACACCAGCGGTATCGAGGGCGCCACGAACTATGTGGTAACGCACACCGGGAAGGTCTTTTACCCTGCCCCCACGAACCAATACTATTGAGTGTTCCTGCAGGTTGTGTCCTTCGCCAGGTATATAAACGTTTACTTCCTTTTGATTGGTTAACCTTACCCTTGCTACTTTTCTCATAGCTGAGTTAGGTTTCTTGGGGGTTGTGGTATAAACCCTTGTACACACACCGCGACGTTGCGGACATGCATCCAAAGCCGGCGATTTACTCTTTTTGGTAATCTGCCGTCTTCCTTTTCGTATTAGTTGCTGTATAGTAGGCATACGTTATCTATCCTTCTTGAAAATTGGGTTTGCAAAAGTAGGAGTTATCCCCTTACTACCAAAAGATTAAGAAAAATATTTTTTATTGTTATTAAGCTTCGGGTGTAGGGCCTCCAAAATTCATGGGAAAGCCATCAAATGGAGCCGATACATCTTCTATCTCTCCGTGTTGCATCTCATACCTTGCTACGTTGTCTTTCAAGGCTTTGAGCAATCGCTTGGCATGTTGTGGGGTAAGGATGATTCTGGACTTGACCTTGGCTTGTGGTATGCCGGGCATGAGTCTTACAAAATCAACAATGAACTCTGAATTTGAGTGGGTAATGATGGCCAGATTAGAATATATACCCTCGGCGATTTCCTCGCTGAGTTCTATGTTAATCTGACCATCCTTTTTTTGTTCTTCCATTTTATGTTTACTTGGTAGCTTCAAGCAGTTCTTCGTATTCTTCTTTTGAGCCTACGATGTTTTTCTCGAACCTTCTGATACCGGTACCCGCAGGTATGCGGTGGCCAACGATTACGTTTTCTTTCAAACCAAGCAAGTAGTCGGTTTTACCTGAAATGGCTGCTTCGTTGAGTACCTTGGTGGTTTCCTGGAATGAGGCCGCAGAAAGGAAGCTTTTGGTTCCGAGTGATGCGCGGGTAATACCTTGCAACATAGGGCGCACGGTTGCCGGCACGGCCTCGCGGGCTTGTACCAGGGCAAGGTCGCGTCGCTTCAGTTGCGAGTTTACCTCTCTGAGTTTTCTGGAACTGATGATCATACCGGGTTTTATCTCGTTTGAGTCGCCGGCATCTACTACCACCATTTTGTCAAAAATCCAGTTGTTCTCTTCTATCACATCAAATTTGTCAACCGGTGTTCCTTCAAGGAATCGGGTATCGCCGGGGTTCACAATCTCAACTTTCTGCATCATTTGACTCACAATTGTTTCAATGTGCTTGTCGTTGATTTTTACCCCTTGCAGTCGGTACACTTCCTGAATTCCGTCAATGATATACTGCTGCACGGCGTAAGGTCCTTTGATTTGGAGGATATCTATTGGTGATATGGCACCATCTGACAATTGATCGCCCGCTTTTACAAAATCGTTTTCCTGAACCAAAATGTGTTTTGAAAGTGGTACCAGGTACTTTTTCTTTTCACCTTCTTTTGATTCAACAATGATCTCGCGGTTACCTCTCTTGATACCACCAAATGAAATGATACCATCAATTTCGGTAATTACGGCTGGGTTTGATGGGTTACGTGCTTCGAAGAGCTCGGTAACACGTGGCAGACCACCGGTAATATCCTTTGTTTTGGACATCATACGTGGAATTTTGGCAAGTGTTTGGCCTATTTCCACTTTTTGTCCGTTTTCAACTACAATGTGTGCGCCTACCGGCAAGTTGTAGTCTTTTATCAAATCGCCACCAGGTCCTAACAATCGCAGGGTTGGTATTTTCTTTTTGTCTCTTGACTCAGAAATTACTTTTTCCTTGTGGCCGGTTTGTTCGTCGCTTTCCTCGCGGAAGGTTACGTTTTCAATGATGTGTTCGTATTCAACCTTACCGCCACCATTGGCAAGAATAACGGCATTGTAAGGGTCCCAGCTGGCAATCATCTGGCCTTTCTTAATGCTTCGTTTTCCTTTTACGTCAAGTATGGAACCGTAAGGTATGTTGTGTGTGGCCAAAACCACTTTCTTCTCAGGATCTACAATTCTTACTTCGCCCGCTCTTGCTATTACAATGTGTTTGGCTTCGTCATCCACCATTCGTTCTACGGTTTCAACGTTGTCTATTTCCAAACGACCATCGAATTTGGCTACGATTTGCGATTCAGATGCAATTTGCGAAGCCACACCACCCACGTGGAAGGTACGAAGTGTTAGCTGTGTACCGGGCTCACCAATTGACTGTGCTGCGATAACACCAACGGCTTCACCGGCTGTGACCATACGGCCTGTAGAAAGGTTGCGTCCGTAGCATTTTTCGCAAACACCTCTGCGCGTTTCGCAAGTAAGTACCGATCTGATTTCAACAGATTCTATTGGTGAATCTTCAATTGTTTGCGCAATTTCTTCTGTGATTTCGCCACCCGCTTCTACAATCAACTCTTCGGTAACCGGATGGTAAACATCGTGAAGTGAAGTTCGGCCCAATATTCTATCGTAGAGCGACTCAACCACTTCTTCGCTGTCTTTGAGCGCCTCGGTAGCAATACCTCTTAGGGTTCCGCAATCAACTTCTGATACCACAACATCCTGTGCCACATCGTGCAAACGACGTGTGAGGTAACCGGCGTCGGCAGTTTTCAAAGCCGTATCGGCCAAACCTTTACGTGCACCGTGGGTTGATATAAAGTACTCAAGTACCGAAAGGCCTTCTTTAAAGTTGGCCAAGATGGGGTTTTCGATAATTCCACCACCGCCACCGCCAACATTCTTACGCGGTTTGGCCATAAGACCCCTCATACCGCCCAGCTGACGAATTTGCTCTTTTGAACCCCTTGCACCGGAGTCGAGCATCATGTAAACAGAGTTGAAACCCTGTTTGTCAAGCGCCAGTTGTTTCATAAGGTGGTCGGTAACACGGTTGGTTATCCGTGTCCAAATATCAATTACCTGATTGTATCGTTCGTTGTTGGTGATGAAACCCATGTTGTAGTTCTCCCAAATTTCATCCACTTCTTTTTGAGCTTCGTCAATTAGGATGAACTTTTCGGCAGGTATTTCAACATCGGCAAGTGAGAACGACAAGCCACCTTTGAATGCGTAGTGGAAACCAAGTTCTTTGATATCGTCAAGGAACTTGGCCGTTTTGGCAAGGCCGGCTTTCTTGAATATGTCACCAATTATTTTTCGGTTGGTTTTCTTGGTCAGCAACTCGTTGATGTAACCCATTTCCACGGGCACGAATTGGTTGAGCAATATTCTACCTACTGTGGTTTCAATGATTTTGTCTTCGTACTCTCCTTTTTCGTTGATTACGGTAACCTTTACATTGATGTAGGCATGCAAATCAACTACTTTGTGGTCATAAGCCATCATTACCTCTTCAGCAGAGTAGAAGGTCATTCCTTCGCCTTTTACAGGGTTTTCAGGAATGCTTCTACGGCCTTTGGTAATGTAGTAAAGACCAAGTACCATATCTTGTGAAGGCACCACAATTGGAGAACCGTTGGCAGGACTCAAAATGTTGTGCGACGAAAGCATAAGTAATTGTGCTTCGAGAATGGCACCGTGTCCAATTGGCACGTGTATCGCCATTTGGTCACCGTCAAAGTCGGCGTTGAATCCGGTACATACCAATGGGTGCAGCTGAATGGCCTTACCTTCAACCAATTTTGGCTGGAAAGATTGGATACCCAAGCGGTGCAGTGTTGGTGCACGGTTGAGCATAACCGGATGCCCTTTGATTACATTTTCGAGAATTTCCCAGATAACCGGATCTTTTCTATCAACGATTTTTCGCGCTGACTTCACGGTTTTTACTATGCCCCGCTCTATTAATTTTCTTATGATAAATGGCTTAAACAACTCGGCAGCCATGTTTTTAGGCACACCACATTCGTTGAGTTTAAGCTGCGGACCACCCACAATTACCGAACGGCCTGAGTAGTCAACCCTTTTACCCAAAAGGTTTTGACGGAAACGGCCTTGCTTACCTTTAAGCATGTCGCTCAAAGATTTAAGTGGACGGTTGTTTTCAGTTTTTACGGCACTTACACGTCTTGTGTTGTCAAACAATGAGTCAACCGACTCTTGCAACATCCTTTTTTCGTTTCTCAGAATTACCTCAGGAGCTTTGATCTCCATAAGTCTCTTCAAACGGTTGTTTCTGATAATTACCCTGCGGTAAAGATCGTTCAAGTCAGATGATGCAAAACGGCCACCATCTAGTGGCACAAGTGGACGAAGCTCCGGTGGAATAACCGGCAATACCTTCATAATCATCCACTCAGGTCGGTTCTCAAACTTGGCATTGGCTTCGCGGAACGATTCAATAACCTTGAGTCGCTTAAGTGCTTCGTTTTTACGCTGCTGCGAAGTTTCGTTGAATGCTTTGTTGCGCAATGAGTAAGAAAGCTCATCGAGGTTGAGACGTTGCAACAAGGCATACAAGGCCTCGCCACCCATTTTGGCAATAAATTTATTGGGGTCGCTTTCGTCGAGCATTTGGTTTTCGCGTGGCAGCGAATCCATAATATCGAGGTATTCTTCTTCGGTAAGGAAGTCGAGGTAGCTGATACCATCTTCTTCTTTAATACCGGCTTGAATAACCACATAACGCTCATAATAGATGATGAGCTCAAGCTTTTTGGTGGGTAAGCCCAGCAAGTAGCCTATTTTGTTTGGCAATGATTTGAAATACCAAATGTGGGCTACCGGCACTACGAGGTTTACGTGTCCTAAACGCTCGCGACGCACTCTTTTTTCGGTAACTTCTACGCCACATCGGTCGCAAACAATACCCTTATATCTGATTCTTTTGTACTTACCGCAGTGGCATTCGTAGTCTTTAACGGGGCCAAAAATGCGTTCGCAAAACAGACCACCCATTTCAGGCTTGAATGTTCGGTAGTTAATAGTTTCAGGTTTTGTAACCTCGCCGTACGACCAATCCAACACCTCTTCGGGAGATGCCAAACCAATTGATACGGTTTCGAAATCGCTATTTAGTGTTACTCGTTCTTTTTTGAAAGACATAATCTTATCTTATTATTCAAGTCTGATACTCAATGCCAAACCTTTAAGTTCGTTCAGCAATACGTTAAATGATTCTGGAATTCCCGGTTTAGGCAGGTTATCGCCTTTTACGATTGATTCATACGTTTTGGCTCTTCCCACAATATCATCAGATTTTACGGTAAGTACTTCCTGAAGTATGTGCGATGCACCGAATGCTTCGAGTGCCCAAACCTCCATCTCACCAAATCGCTGACCACCAAATTGTGATTTACCACCAAGAGGTTGTTGCGTAATGAGTGAGTATGGACCAATGGAACGTGCGTGCATTTTGTCATCAACCATGTGCGAGAGCTTGATCATATAGATGTAACCCACGGTGGTTTTTTGGTCAAAACGCTCACCCGTTAAACCATTGTAGAGGTAGGTGCTGCCATGTGAAGGCAACTGCGCTTTTTGTATGTATTCTTCAATCTCGTCGTACGAGGCGCCATCAAAAATCGGTGTGGCGAAGGTGACACCAAGCCTTTTTCCGGCCCAACCCAAAATGGTTTCGTACAACTGACCAAGGTTCATACGAGAAGGTACACCCAAGGGGTTCAAACAAATGTCAACCGGGGTTCCGTCTTCCAAAAACGGCATGTCTTCGATAGGTACCAATTTGGCAACAATACCTTTGTTACCGTGGCGACCTGCCATTTTATCACCTACTTTAAGCTTACGTTTAGTGGCTACATAAACTTTTGCAAGTTTCAAAACACCTGTTGGCAAATCGTCGCCAATGGTTATGCTAAAGTGCTCGCGTTTGTATCGACCAAGCTCTTCGTGAACCTTGCCTTTGTAGTTGGCTATTACTTTTCTTATCAGCTCGTTTTTGTCGTCGTCGGTAGTCCAGTTGGTTGGGTTGATGAGGTTGTAATCAATCTCCATGAGCGACTTGACACTGAACTTAGAGCCTTTTGAAATGATTTCCTCATTATAAACATTGAATACACCTTGCGACACCTTGCCTTCGATTATGATAAGCAATTTGTCAACGAGCTTTTCCTTAAGAGAAAGTAAGTTGCTCTCGTGAGATGATTCAAGTTTTTGAAGAAGTGCTTTGTCTTTGTCTTTGCTCGACTTGTCTTTCTTGGCGCGGGTAAAGAGTTTTTTGTCGATTACTGTTCCCTTGCCCGAAGGTGGCATACGAAGTGAAACATCCTTCACGTCGCCGGCTTTTTCGCCGAATATGGCACGAAGGAGTTTTTCTTCAGGCGTTGGTTCGCTTTCACCTTTTGGCGTGATCTTACCAATAAGTATGTCGCCTTCTTCAACTTCGGCACCTACGCGAATCAAACCATTTTCATCGAGGTCTTTGGTTGCTTCTTCGCTTACGTTGGGTATGTCGTTGGTAAACTCTTCTACCCCACGTTTGGTATCGCGCACATCTTGCTCAAACTCGTTGATGTAGATTGAAGTGAAAACATCTTCTTTCACAATGCGCTCAGACACCACGATACCGTCCTCAAAGTTGTATCCCTGCCAAGGCATGAAAGCCACGAGCAGGTTTTTGCCAAGGGCCAACTCTCCATTGTCGGTAGCAAAACCATCACACAATATCTGTCCTTTTTCCACTCGCTCGCCTTTGCGCACAATGGGTTTCAGGTTGATACAAGAGTTTTGGTTGGTTCTTCTGAATTTCGATATCTTATATACTTTGCTGTCGCCGTCAAAGTCAACCAATCTTTCGTTGTCGGTACGGTCGTAGCAAACTATTATTTTGGAGGCATCTACATACTCTACATAACCTGTTCCCTCGGCAACAATCATCACACGAGAGTCTTTGGCTACGCGGCCTTCTATACCTGTACCCACAATTGGAGCTTCGGCGCGAAGGAGTGGAACTGCCTGACGTTGCATGTTTGATCCCATCAAGGCACGGTTGGCATCATCGTGCTCAAGGAATGGAATAAGCGATGCGGCTATTGACACAATTTGGTTTGGCGATACGTCCATGTAGTCAACTTCTGCTATGTCGACCACAATGAATTCACCACCTTGTCGTGCTTTTACCTTGTCGTTAACAAAAGTGCCGTCTTCATTTACGAGCGCGTTTGCCTGGGCAATGATGTGTTCGTCTTCTTCCTCGGCACTGAGGTAATCAACCGGGGCATCCATCAAAACCCTTCCGTTTTCCACGCGGCGATACGGGGTTTCAATGAAACCCATATCATTTATCTTGGCATATACGGAGAGTGAAGATATCAAACCAATGTTTGGACCTTCAGGCGTTTCAATGGTACACAATCGACCGTAGTGGGTGTAGTGAACGTCGCGCACCTCAAATCCCGCTCTTTCGCGCGAAAGACCACCAGGTCCAAGTGCTGACATTCTTCGTTTGTGCGTGGTTTCGGCCAATGGATTCATACGATCCATAAACTGCGACAACTGGTTGGTACCAAAGAACGAATTGATAACTGAAGAAAGCGTTCTTGAGTTGATCAAATCGGTAGGTGTAGACGCCTCGTTGTCGCGTACGTTCTTCCGCTCGCGAATGGTACGTGCCATACGAGCCAAGCCCACACCAAATTGGTTGTAGAGCTGCTCGCCCACGGTTCTTACCCTTCTGTTAGAAAGGTGGTCTATATCGTCAATATCAGCTTTTGCATTACTCAATTGAATTAAGTACTTGATAATGCTGATAATATCTTCATTGGTTAGTGTGCGGTGTTCGCTATCAATGCTCAGGTTGAGCTTTTTGTTGAGTCGGTAGCGGCCCACCTCGCCAAGGTCGTATCTTTTGTCAGAAAAGAACAAGCGATCTATGATACCACGCGCGGTTTCTTCGTCGGGTGGATCTGCGTTCCTCAACTGTCGGTAGATGTGCTCCAAGGCTTCCTTTCCTGAGTTTGACGGGTCTTTCTGCAAGGTGTTGTAGATGATGGCAAACTCGTTTGAGTTAGAATCATCTTTATGCAGAATTACCGATTTTACGTTGGCATCAAGAATCAGATCTACGTGGTCTTCTTCAAGTATGGTATCGCGTTCGAGTATGATTTCGTTACGTTCAATTGAAACCACCTCTCCGGTATCTTCATCCACAAAGTCTTCTATCCATTTGCGGAGCACCCTTGCCGCAAGTTTTCTACCCAATATGGCTTTTAGCTTGGCTTTAGTTACCGTTACTTCTTCAGCAAGGTTGAATATTTCAAGGATTTCCTTATCAGATTCAAACCCAATGGCGCGGAACAAAGTGGTAACAGGGAATTTTTTTCTACGGTCGATGTAGGCAAACATTACGTTGTTTACATCGGTAGCAAATTCAATCCACGAACCTTTGAAAGGGATAATTCTGGCGCTGTAAAGTCTGGTTCCGTTGGTGTGGAAACTTTGACTGAAGAACACACCGGGTGAGCGGTGCAGTTGCGAAACGATGACACGCTCAGAGCCATTTATGATGAAGGAACCCCGTTCGGTCATGTATGGTATGGTACCGAGGTAAACATCCTGCACGATGGTTTCGAAGTCTTCGTGTTCAGGGTCGGTACAATATAATTTGAGCCTGGCCTTGAGAGCCACGCTGTAGGTAAGTCCGCGGTCTATACATTCTTCCACGTCGTATTTTGGCGGATCTATGTAATAGTCAATAAACTCAAGCACGAAAAGGTTTCGTGCATCGGTTATTGGAAAGTTCTCAGCGAACACATTGTAAAGCCCTTCGTTAATTCTTTCTTCGGCAGAAGTTTCCAATTGGAGGAAATCCTGAAAAGACTTGATTTGTACATCAAGAAAATCGGGATATTCTATAGGAGACTTGAGCGATGCGAAGCTGATTCTGTTTTGATTTCCTCTAGCCAAGGTTCTGAATTTTAAATTATATAAATAAACGCCAAAAACAGCCCCATTTTGGGGCTGTTTAAATTTAGTTTTCCCGAAGTAAAGGGAATTAAGTTACGGATGTTACTTAAGTTCCACCTCAGCACCGGCTTCTTCTAATTGTTGTTTAATGCTCTCAGCTTCTTCTTTAGAAGCGCCTTCTTTTACAGCTTTTGGAGCACCGTCAACAATTTCCTTGGCTTCTTTCAAACCAAGACCGGTAATATTTTTCACAACTTTTACAACGTTGAGTTTAGAACCACCGGCAGCCTTCAAGATAACATCGAACTCGGTTTGTTCTGCAGCAGCGGGAGCATCGTCGCCAGCGCCAGGGCCAGCCATTACAGCAACCGGAGCAGCGGCAGCAGGTTCAATGCCGTACTCTTCTTTTAAAATTTGAGCCAACTCGTTGGCTTCTTTTACGGTAAGGTTTACCAGGCTTTCAGCTAATTCTTTTAATTCAGCCATTTTCTTGCTTTTTAATTATTTAAGTTATGCAGCTTGTTTGTCGTCTTTTTTTCCTAAATCCGCCAATTTACCTTCTCCTTCCAGGCTTAGAATGCCGGCTAACTTTCCAGCTGGGGCTTGAATTGCGCTAACAATTCGTTGTGCAGGAGATTGTAGTATTCCGATAATTTCTCCAAGAATTTCTTCTTTGGATTTTAGTTCCAGAACTTGTTGCAGCTTGTCGTCTCCTACAAATACGGCCTCTTGGATATAGGCAGCTTTTAGCAGGGGCTTTTTGTATGACTTGCGGAATTTCTTAATCAGTTCGGCGGGAGCTTTCATGTTGGAAGCTATCATGATGCTCGTATCACCTTTAAGTGAACCAATTAGGGCCGCGTCAGTGATTTCCAGACTTTCAAGGGCTTTAACAACTAATTTGTTTTTTACCACTTGCAAGTGAATATCCATTTCGTGACAAAGCTTGCGCAACTCGGTAGTGTCCTTCACGGTCATTCCGCCTATATCGGCAAGATAGAACGTGCGGTCACCTTCAGCGATGCGCTGGGCAAGTTCTTGAACAATTCTGTGTTTGTCGTCTCTGTTCATTCAGAATTGCTTTTTATGTTCCCTATAAACCGGGAACTGTTTTTGAGTCAATTTTAATTCCAGGACTCATTGTGGAAGAAATGTGCAGGCTCTTGAAATAAGTGCCTTTTGCAGCCGATGGTTTCAATCGATTTATGGTATGTAACAGCTCAATTGCGTTTTCGTACAGCTTGTCTTCGCTAAATGAAGCCCGGCCAATAGTGGTATTGATGATACCATATTTATCAACTTTGAAGTCGATTTTACCGGCTTTTACCGAAGCTACTGCATCTTTGATATCGTCAGTAACGGTACCAGATTTGGGGTTTGGCATGAGGCCTCTTGGTCCGAGTATTCTACCCAATCTACCAATTTTTGGCATCACTGCAGGCATGGTGATGATTACATCAATATCGGTCCAGCCGCCTTGAATTTTGGTGATAAACTCATCGAGACCAACAAAGTCGGCACCGGCTTCGCGGGCATCATCTTCTTTGTCGGGAGTAACCAAAGCCAATACGCGTACGGTTTTGCCGATACCATGTGGTAGCGACACAGTGCCCCTAACCATTTGGTTGGCTTTTTTGGGGTCAACACCCAAGCGCACGCTTAAGTCAACCGATGAATCAAATTTGGTAAAGGTTACTTCCTTCACCAATTTGGCACTTTCCTCCAGCGAGTATGCTTTGTCGGCCTCCAATTTGGCCAACACTTCTTTTCTTTTCTTTGAAATTGCCATTTCTGTATTAGTTTTCGCTTGTTTCCCAAGGAGCATCGCCGCTTACGGTGATACCCATACTGCGTGCGGTACCGGCTACCATTCTCATGGCGCTTTCTACATTGATTGTATTCAGGTCGGGAAGTTTGTCTTTCGCAATTTCTTCAACCTGACTCCATGAAACTGAAGCAATTTTTTGACGGTTGGGTTGTGGAGATCCTTTTTTTGCTTTAGATACTTCCATCAATTGTACAGCAACGGGTGGGGTTTTTACCACAAAGTCGAATGACTTGTCGCTGAATACGGTAATTACCACGGGTAATACCTTTCCTGCTTTATCCTGTGTTCTGGCATTGAATTGCTTGCAGAACTCCATGATGTTAACACCTTTTGAACCCAATGCCGGACCTACGGGTGGCGATGGGTTGGCAGCTCCGCCTTTGATCTGGAGCTTGATGAATCCGGTTACTTCCTTGGCCATGATTATTCTTTCTCTACTTGTATGTAATTAAGCTCAAGAGGGGTTCTTCGTCCGAAGATTTTTACAATTACCTTGAGCTTTTTCTTTTCTTCATTGATACCTTCAATAGTGCCTGTAAAGCCATTGAATGGACCGTCAATTACTTTTACGGCTTCCCCTACAAGGAATGGTACTTCTACACTTTCGGGGGCTTCGTTCAACTCGTCCACCTTACCCAGGAAGCGATTTACTTCTGAGTTTCTGAGTGGTTCGGGGTTGTCGTTGTTGGGCAAAAATTTGGCAACACCGGTTATAGCAACTATAGTGGTAACTACTTCTTTGCCGTAGGCGTTGATAAAATACCTGCCTTCCTTTTCGTCTTGGATATAGGCTTCTACAAATATGTAACCCGGAAAGAAGTTGCGTTCTACGGTTACCTTTTTGCCACGTCGCAGTTGAACTACCTTTTCCAGTGGTATGAGAATTTGCTTCACATATTGGTCCAGGTTTTCTCTCAACAATTCACTTTCGATGTAGTTTTTGAGCTTCTTTTCCTGTCCTGATACGGTTTTTAAGCTATACCACTTGAACTTGTTATCTTCTGCCATTCTGAATTTTGTCTTCTAGAATAATTCGTAAATCACTTTCATTACCAGCTCAAAGACATAATCCATGGCAAAAACGAAAAGTGCTATGATGAGTGATGCTACCAGAGTGATGATTGCCGACTCCTGCAACTCGTCCCAAGTAGGCCAGGTTACTTTGTGTCGCAACTCATCAAACGATAATTTTATGTTGCCAATTAACTTATTCATTTTTGACTCATGTTGCACGGGTGGTAAGATTCGAACTCACGACCTTCGGTTTTGGAGACCACTGCTCTACCAGCTGAGCTACACCCGTTTGCCTTTATAATCTTATGCGATTATTTCGGTTACTTGACCAGCACCTACGGTTCTACCACCTTCACGGATAGCGAAACGCAGACCTTTTTCCATTGCGATAGGAGCAATAAGCTCTACGTTAATGGTTAAGTTATCGCCGGGCATACACATTTCTACACCTTCAGGAAGCATGATTTCTCCTGTTACGTCGGTAGTACGGAAGTAGAATTGCGGACGGTATTTGTTGAAGAATGGGGTGTGACGACCACCTTCTTCTTTTTTCAATACGTAAATCTCGCCTTTGAATTTGGTGTGTGGAGTTATTGAACCTGGTTTGGCAATTACCATACCTCTTCTGATATCGTTTTTGTCGATACCTCTCAAAAGGATACCAGCGTTGTCACCGGCTTCACCGCGATCGAGAAGTTTTTTGAACATTTCAATACCAGTACAAGTAGAGGTAAGTGGTTGAGCTACAAAACCTAGGATTTGAACAGGGTCACCAACGTTGATGATACCTCTTTCAATTCTACCGGTTGCTACGGTTCCACGACCTGTAATTGAGAATACGTCTTCAATAGGCATTGCGAATGGAAGGTCGGTTGCACGTGGTGGTTCTTCGATGTACTCATCTACGGCAGCCATCAATTCCATTACTTTTTCTACCCATTTAGGCTCACCGTTGAGTGCACCAAGAGCAGAACCTTGGATAACAGGTACGTTGTCGCCGTCAAATTCGTAGAAAGAAAGCAGGTCTCTGATTTCCATTTCAACGAGTTCGAGCAATTCTTCATCATCTACGGCGTCCACTTTGTTCATAAATACAACAATTCTGGGTACACCTACCTGACGAGCCAAAAGGATGTGCTCTCTGGTTTGAGGCATAGGACCATCAGTTGATGCAACAACCAAAATAGCACCGTCCATTTGGGCAGCACCAGTAACCATGTTTTTCACATAGTCGGCGTGACCCGGACAGTCAACGTGGGCGTAGTGACGATTTTGGGTTTCGTACTCAACGTGAGCTGTGTTGATTGTAATACCCCTTTCCTTTTCTTCGGGAGCATTATCAATTGAATCAAAGCTTCTCGCTTGTGACAAACCTGCATCGGCTAATACCTTGGTGATTGCTGCGGTTAATGTGGTTTTACCATGATCCACGTGCCCCAAGGTACCAATATTTAAGTGAGGCTTGGATCTTTCAAATTTTTCTTTTGCCATGACTTCATGTAATTAGTTGACTGTACTTAAAAAAGTTAACTTAGAGCCAATGATGGGAATTGAACCCATGACCTCGTCCTTACCAAGGACGCGCTCTACCCCTGAGCTACATCGGCACTACAGAGCGGATGACGAGACTCGAACCCGCAACATTCAGCTTGGAAGGCTGATGCTCTACCAATTGAGCTACATCCGCTTAAAAGCCCACCTTGAAAAACACAAGGCGGGCTGTGTGGGGAGAGCAGGATTCGAACCTGCGAAGGCTTACGCCAACGGATTTACAGTCCGGCCCATTTGGCCACTCTGGAATCTCCCCGGGTATATTCTACTATAAAAAAGATCTACTGTTCAAAAAAGGTCTGCAAAGATATATAAACCTTTAATATAACGGCCAGATGATTTGATATTTTTTTAACTGTGTTTCTGTTTGTATTTCTTAAGCTGCCTTTTCATGTTCTCAACAGCCAAATCGATGGCTGCCTCGTGCTGTGGCGCCGACTCTTTGCAAAACAAAGTGGCCTCTTTTACATTGAGCTTAATCTCTACAATTTGCACTTTGTTGTGCTCTGAATGGCCTTCTTCGTTTAGAAAAACCATGCAGTCAATTATATGGTCAAAAAAGCGCTCAAACTTGGCTACCTTTTTATTTATCAATTCTTTTAAGTTGTCATCAACTTCAAAATGGGCTGCATTAATTTCTGTTCTCATCGCTTAGCTATTTACGTGGATGTGATTTCTTATAAACGTCTTTTAATCTTTCAATGGAATTGTGGGTGTAAACCGAGGTGGAAGCCAGGGATGCATGACCCAACAGTTCTTTAATGGCATTGATATCGCCGCCATTGTTTAGCAAATGTGTGGCAAATGTGTGTCTGAACAAATGCGGGTTGGTTTTGGAAATATTGGCATATCCGGTCAGTACTTCCTTTACCTTGCGCGAAACAAACACGGGATACAGTTTTTTGCCTTTGTCGGTTACCAATAAGGGGGCAGCTGCCTCGCAAGTATATCCTTCTGCTTTTTTCAAGCTGCTGTAGGTTTCAACCAACTCTATAATATAGGTACCCACAGGAATAAACCGCTCTTTGTTTCCTTTTCCAAGTACTTTGAGTTCGCTGCGGTTGGCATCAAAACTTCCGTGGGTTATTCCTATCAACTCAGCCACCCTTACACCGGTATTGTACAACAATTCCAACATGAGTCGGTCGCGATAGCCACTAAATTCATTGTTGAATACAGTGTTGCTGAAAATATTTTGTGTGGTAGATTCATCTATAAAACCAGCCAACCGTTTAGGTTTTTTGGGTCGTATGATGGTTTCTACGGGGTTGGCTTCCAATGCTTCCTGACGAACTGCATAATTGTAGAAGGTGCTTAGCGACACAAGCTTGCGGTTGACAGTGGTATATGACTGCCCTGCATCGAGCATGTGCATTACCCATGTTCTTATTTCTGCTTTGCCTGCTTGCAACATATCTGCACTTTCAAACTGATCCAAAATGAAATTTTGAAACATCATTATGTCAGTTCTGTACGATTTGACGGTATTCGGACTGTATTTTTTCTCTTTCTCGAGCCAGTTGAAGAATGCTATCGTCCAATCGTGGGACACATTAAATTAATTGGACTTAGACTGCTTGTATTTAGCCTTGATAATTTCAGCGCGACGCTCTACCGATGGTTTGGTGAAAAACTGGCGGTTACGAAAATCCTTCAATACGCGGGTTTTCTCCAATTTCTTCTTAAACCTTTTGAGGGCTTTATCAATTGATTCACTTTCTTTTACGACAACTCTAATCATCTACATTAAAATTTGGGAGCGCAAAAATAAAGTGCTTTTCTGATAGCGCAAACATTTATTCTAAAAGAATAGCTTATTCAAATTGAAGATATCCAATTAGTTGCTGAAGTTGCTCTTTAGATACCACTTTAGTGCGCAACAAATCGCCGTAAGATTGGTAGTCGCCATGCTCGTTTCGGTAGTTGACTATAACCCTGCTTTGCTTGTTGTTGAAATAGGGCAATTGCGCCAAAGCATCGGCATCCAACTCGTTTATGGCCACTTTTTTCACATTTTGCGAGTCGGCTAGCAGGGTGACATTCTTCAGGTCAATTTTTTGAGAATCTACCCCATACACTTCAAAAAACTGGGTGGGACGCACAAAGCCTCCCAACATATTGCGGTAGTTAATGATGCGTTCAGAAAGTGCGGAACCTATCCCATAAATTTTTTGAAGTTCACTTGTATCTGTTCTGTTGAGATGGATGGTCAAGTGCTCCTTCTTGCGAAAGGGCTTTCTCTCGTTTTTATAATCGGGCTTTTTTGTATTGTGAAATGTTGATGCACGCTCAGTGGCCAATTCGTTACTTGCCGGCTTTGTATCATCATTTTCTTGAGCAGCCGATTTGCTGAAAAACATGAGCGTATCAATACGTTTCTTCAAACTACTGTCCAGGCCATACAATTTAAATACTGCCTCGGCATTGTAAAATCCATTGCCGGCAGAGCGGTAATTGATAAATCGCTTTGCCAGGTTTTCTGAGAAACCCAAGAGCAACAAACTGTCGTAGCTAATGCGGTTCGGATTGAACGAAAACGACATTTCGGCCATATCTTCCACCTGTTTTTCCCTTGCTGCGTTTTGTGCCAACGCACGCTCCAATGTGGCTACAAGGGCGGTATCTACGGGCTCAGAATTCATGTTTATCTGCTTTATCACTGCCTTTGCGGCCAATGTGAGTAAAATTAAAACAGCGATAACCATAAAGCCAATCTGCTCATTTCTTGACAGTTGTATAAATTTCCCCTTTGTTTTCATATCAATGTTTTCAGGTATTCTTCACATTAAGTTTTCGCTAATATTGCAAAAATGTATTTTTGGCCATTGCATAAGTAGCGCAATTATGTTTAAAACACCAAAAACTCCGCTTGTCTATCTTATTTTACTATTCGCTACAACAAGCGTTTTCGCACAGACATGCGACTATACAATTTCCCCATCGACCCACCACAACTGGATTGACGTAACAGCCCAGCGTATAACCGATAGCATTGGGCTGGGTGCCGACTCAATGATTTTGAGGACATCGAAAAAAATTACCGCATCGTCTGCTCCCTACAATAGCAAGCAATATTTGGTAACCCGGTCTTTCATTAAGTTTGACTTGGCTTTTGATGCCAACAACTCATGCAGTTGGAGCAACGCCTACCTCAACCTGAAATTTACCGGCAATGCGCTCGATTCGCACAAAACCACCTCGGGTGCGAATGATTTTATCATAGCAAGAATAACCGAAGACTGGGGCGACGACACCCTGCGCTGGAAAACCCCACCTTTGATTGCCCCCTACCGCATGCCCATTACTTCCAAAAGAGATGAAATAAAAGTAAGCGGAACCAGCATTGGCGACGAAGATTACAAAATCAACATAGTTTCATTTATCAACTTTTGGCGACAATATCCCGACAGTAATTTCGGGATAGAAATAAGGTTGGCCAATGAGACTGGAACGCGAAGTGTAAATTTTGCCAGTTCAGAATTTACCAGCCCGCTGGCACGTCCATCTATTGATGCTAAAATAAGCTCGTGCGGCAAAAACAAAGCCTACGCAGGCAAAGATGTTGAAATATGTATAGGAGATGAATACCAATTGAATGCCCAGTACCTGGAGTTTTTTGAGTGGAGCAGCACCGCCCCTATTGACGATAAATACATTGCAAACCCCATAACCAAACCAACTTCACCCGGTACTTACACCTACACGCTCAAAGCGGTTTTGGGCACTTGCTCATCAACCGACGAAATGCAAATAACCGTGCACCCGTACCCCAAAATAACAGTAAGTGCCGATAAGGATATCTGCTATGGCGACACCGTGCAAATAACCGTTACAGGTGCTACCAATTACGCGTGGACACCGAAAGCATATATTGACGACTACCGCAGTGCAGCCCCGCAGGTTTTTCCTAAAACAACCACCCGCTACGATGTGTATGCCGACGATGGGAACCAATGCAAAACTGTTGACTCAGTAAAAGTAATTGTGAGGCCACTTACCAAAACCGATGCTGGTTCTGACGTAAATATTTGTGAAGGTGATACTGCAAAATTGCTGGTAACCGGAGGTAAAACCTACAAATGGGTAGGCACCACCACCGGACTCTCTTCCACTACCATAGCCAACCCAATGGCTTTTCCTAAAAAAACCACCACTTATCATGTCATTGCATCAAATGGTTATTGCCCAATAGAAGATTCTGTTAAAGTATCGGTAATACCCGCATTTACAGTTGATGCAGGGAGTGATATGGAAATTTGCCTTGGCGATACGGCATTTTTCAACGCCGAGCAAGGATTTTTTTACTACAGCTGGAAACCCGCAGGACTGTTTAACAAACCCAACAGCGCCAGCCCCATGATACTTGACCTGAACCAAACCACCACTTTTACCCTAAGGGTAGAAGATGAAAATAAATGCAGCGCTACCGATCAGGTGAAAGTAACGGTGAATAAGCCGCCGTATTTGTACATAGGCTCTGATACCTTTTTGTGTGTTACCGAAACGCTTGATGTGGTAATAGACTCGCTAAGTGGCAAAAGCCCTTATAAATACAGTTGGGACCCCACCTATGCCATTACCACCGATCCAAGTGCACGCGACATAACTATAGAAGGTATAAAAGATACGCTTGTGCTCTATACCCTTACCGTTGAAGATGCAAATGGCTGCAAAATCCAAGACGATATTTTGGTAACCACCCTTGCGGGAATTGAAATAACCACCTATGGCGATACCACGATATGCAATGGATCGGCGGTGGAAATTGGGGCCAAAGGCGGACGCTTTTATAAATGGTATGGCGAAGACATATTGGGCAGCGACCTGAAACGAACCGCTCTGGTAAAGCCCGACAAGCCCACGGCCTACCGTGTAGAAATTTCAAACGGTGAGCAATGCGGCGATGCCGTTGGATTTGTGAATGTAAATGTGGTACAACTTCCACAGGTTTATGCCCACTTGGCAAGTTCGCAAGTTGAAAACGATACCGTGTGGGTTTGTAAAGGACGCTACGTAAACCTTGAAGCCGATGGTGCAGAATCATACGTTTGGAGTACGGAAGACTCAACCAACGCCATAGACTACCGCGTGGTGGCCGACGATATAAGACTTACCGTATATGGCCAATCAAAAGGATGCAAAGGCCCAATGGATACTATTTTGCTGAAGATAGATCCAACCGACACCTGCTACTCAAAACTTTGGGTACCGAATGCCTTTACGCCCAACGACGATTTGCGCAACGATGTATTTGAAATACACCCCGTTTTGATAAGAGATTTTAAAATGTCGATCTACAACCGATGGGGCGAGTTGTTGTTTTACACCGACGACCCTTATGATTGGTGGGACGGTACATTTAACGGCAAATTGGTAATGGAAGGCGCTTACTATTATGTAATTGAAGCCTTTGGAAAAGACGAAGAATCGCGTAACCTGAGCGGAACAGTGCAGGTTATTTATTAAACAAACCGCCCAAATACGTTTCCCAGTGGTTTCTTGAAAGCTTAACCCAATCGTGAGAGCGATTGGGTTTTTTATGCGAAAAACTATTGAGTTTTTCTATAAGAGTAGCCACATCAAAGTCGTCGTTACGCACGCCGGCACCGGCTTCAAGGGCATCAAATGAATTTACCTTTTGCTCATAATGGCCTTTAACAGGCACCATTGCCACGGGCTTTTGCAAATAGATTGCCTCACTCACCGACTCAAAACCCGCCGTGGTAAGCAAGGCTTTGCAGGCCGACATCCGTTGTAAGAAATGTTCTTCGCTCAGGTGGTGAAAATAGAGGTTGGGCTGTGGGTTATATACCTCGGGCAAATCAAAGCGATCCCAAAAACAATGCACTTCTACCTCAGCGTTTTCGGCGTGCCAACTAAGCACGTTTTCGGCATAGCCACTATTGAGAATGTAAATGAGGTAAAACGATTGTTGGCTCGTTTGCAAAGCATACACCTTGTTTCTAAGCAAGGGCGGCATGGCAATTATGTGGCGCTTTTGGTCGTTTTCAAAGGGGTAAAACGAAAGTGCCATCTTGCTATGCGAACCAATCTGCGTGATATAAGTGAGGGTAATAAGCCCTATTTTATCGAAGAGCGGTTTTGCAGGTAGCTTAAACTTAGGATGCAACGCAAAATACTGGTGCGCCACACATACTATAGGCAAGCGCAGCCGTACAAACAATTGCGACAGGCCAATAAGCGGTTCGTAGAAATTGATTACACCATGTGGCTTTTGCTTCTTTATGCGGCGGGCTAGCTTAATGGAAATGGCAATATACTTGGGTAATAACACCGCCCCCATAAAAAGCGACCAACCCACGCGTATGCCTTTGTTGTTGCTGTCGTGGGCAAAATTGGGGCTTTTAAACTCAACGATGGCTTCGCCAAAGCGGCGAGTAAAATAGTCGGGCAAACTGCGCTCGCCACTGCGCCCCACGTAAACCTTGTCAATTACAAAGTTGAGTTGCTCACATATTTCGGCCATGGCTATGGCCTGAGAGAGATGCCCGCGCCCCTCTCCCTGCACTACAAAGGTGAGGGTAACCGGCATGTTGGTTTATTTTATGGCAACAACCTACCCATCAAGCGAGGGAACGGAATGGCCTCGCGCAGGTGGTGAATTTTACAAATCCAAGTGATAAGACGCTCAAGGCCAAGGCCAAAACCCGCGTGTGGTACACTGCCATAGCGACGGAGGTCAAGATACCACTCAAACTCTGACATAGGCAGGTCGTGTTTTTTTATGCTGTCAATAAGCACGTCGATATCGGTTTCACGTTCGCCGCCACCCACTATTTCGCCGTAGCCTTCGGGGGCAAGCACATCCACTCCTTTTACCAAGGTTGGGTCTTCGTCCACCTCTTTCATATAGAATGCCTTGATAATTTTTGGCCAGTTGAAAACCATTACCGGCGTATCGAACATGCGGGTAATTACGGTTTCATCAGAACCGCCAAAGTCATTGCCATCTACAAAGTTCTCCGCCGATTGAATCCATACAGGAATGTTTCTAATGGCTTCTTCAAGTTCGGCTTTTTCGGCGCGCCAGTTTTGCAACGACTGCTCCATGCGCACCACTTTTCCTTTTTTTATTCCGCCTTTTTTAAGGGCTGCTTCTGTTTCTTCAATTTCGTTGTTCAGTTCACTCAATCGATCCTTTGCCTTGTTCAAATCCTCAGTAAGCAAGTCAATGGACCTTTTGCCGTTCACCTCCTTCTCTCCTTTTAGTATGGCCACCGCGTCTTTGTAAGTGAGTCGCACAAAAGGGTTCAGGGCTGCCTTCAGTTTGGTTACATCGCGCTCAAGTACTTCGAGCTCAAAGCTGCAGTTTTGGAGCACATCGCCTATTACTGATTGCAGAAAATCTTCAATCACATCCATGGTCATTTCCAGGTTGTAGAAAGCCATTTCAGGTTCAATCATCCAAAACTCGCTCAGGTGGCGGCGGGTTTTTGATTTTTCGGCTCTGAACGTAGGACCAAAGGTGTATATCTTGCCCATGGCCATAGCCATCGCTTCGCCGTATAGCTGCCCACTTTGGCTCAGGTAGGCAGGTTGGTCAAAAAAGTCGGTTTCAAACAAGTTGGTTGTTCCTTCGCAGGCATTTCCTGTAAAAATGGGTGCATCCATTTGCACATATCCACGGCTCTGGAAAAAATTGTGAATAGAATAAATGACCTGGTTTCTGACGCGCATAATGGCCCACTGCCTTTTGCTGCGGAGCCAAAGATGCCTTTTATCGAGCAAGAAATCTACGCCGTGTGCCTTTTTTGAAATAGGATAATCTTGCGCTATTTGAATAACTTCAATGCCTGTAACCTGAAGTTCATAGCCGCCAATCTGGCGTTCGTCTTTTTTTACCTTGCCGCTAATGCGCACCGAAGACTCAAGGGTTAAGTCTTTGGTTTTCTTAAATTCATCTTCGCCAAGCTCCTGCTCAGAGGCCACACACTGGCAAAATCCGGTGCCATCGCGTAGAATAATAAAGGCCAATCCTTTGTTTTCGCGCTTATTTTGTACCCAACCATTTAGTTGGATTTCACTATCATTGTGTTGACCAATTGCTGAAATTGTGACCGCGGGAATTGACGTGCTGTCCATAAATTTAAGTTTTGATAAAAAGGTTTCTAATGTTGGAATTCGTAATAATATTTGAACTCGTAAAGCGGATGCAAATATGCTAAAACAAGGACTGAATCAGAAGTTGCTGCAAAAATTATCGCCGCAACAAATACAGTTCATTCAACTGTTGCAGCTGAGCCTTACTGAGCTGCAAGACCGGCTTGACGAAGAGCTGGCGGAAAACCCTGCCCTTGAAACTGATGATGAGAAAGACAACGAGGAATACGACAACAACAGCGACGATACCGATGAAGACTACGGTAAAACCGAAACGGAAAAAGAGTGGGACGATAATGTAGATATTGCCGAGTACATGAGCGACGATGACGGCAACGACAACTACTACTACTCTTACGACCCCGACAATGAAAAAGAAGAAATTCCCTACGCAGGGGCGCAAACCTTGTTTAGCCTGCTCGAAGCGCAACTGAATACCTCGAGCCAATTTAACGACCGCGAAAGTACCATTGCCCGCCACTTGATTGGTATGATAGAAGACGATGGCTACATACGGCGTCCGCTCAAAAACATTGCTTACGACCTGATGTTTTTGAGCAATATTGAAACAAGCGAAGATGAGCTGGAGCGTATTTTAAAGGTCATCCAACAATTTGATCCGCCCGGTATTGCCTCGCGAAGCCTTGAAGAATGTCTTGAAATTCAATTGCGTCGCATGCCTGCCCACCCTTATAAGGAGCTGGCCACCAAAATAGTGAAGCACCACCTGAAGGAGCTTGGCAACAAGCACTACGACAAGCTTTTGAAATCTTTGAAAATAGAAACCGAGGAGCTAAAAAGTGCCATTGAACTTATCACAAGACTGAATCCCAAGCCGGGTGAATCGCAGTCGGAAGCCAAAACACAGTACGTGATACCCGACTTTATGGTTACCGAGCGCGGCGAAGATTTGGTGGTTTCGCTGAATGCAAGAAATGCCCCTGAGTTGAAAATAAGCCGCTCGTACCGCGAAACACTGGCCGGTTTTCAAGCTGCCAAAAAAGTGAGCAACGAGCAAAAGGCGCAAGTACAGTTTATCAAACAAAAACTCGACAGCGCCAAGTGGTTTATTGATGCCATTAAGCAGCGGCAAAACACCCTGATGCAAACCATGCAAACCATTGTGAAACTGCAACCTGAGTTTTTCCATACTGGCGATATGAGCAAACTGCATCCCATGATTTTGAAGGATGTGGCCGACAGAATAAATATGGACATTTCAACCATTTCGCGGGTGGTAAGTAGCAAATACGTACAAACCGACCACGGTATTTACAGCCTCAAAGAGTTTTTCTCAGAAGGAATAGTGACCGAAGACGGAACGGAGGTGTCAAACATTGAGGTGAAGGAAAAACTGAAATCGATAGTAAACACCGAAGACAAATCGAAGCCACTGACCGACGATGAACTCACCGATTTGCTGAAAGAAGAAGGCTACAACATAGCCCGCCGCACCATTGCGAAATACCGCGAACAACTGAACATACCTGTAGCCCGCCTGAGAAAGGAACTATAGCAAGTCTATGAAGTTTACAGCCAAACTGATTTCTTATTTGGGTCATCCCATTTTTCTCTATACCTATTTATATATACTGTATTGGGTTTTGTATCCTTACCCCATTCACAGTTTGCCAACCGAGGGAATTGCCCTCATTACCCTCATCATTTTTATAAATACCGCCGTGCTGCCCGTTGTGTTCTTATTATTGGGCAAGCGCAACCTGATAACCCAAAACCAACGTGAGCGCAAAAAAACCATCATAGTGGTGGCGGTCATTTACACGGTTACCTATTTCAGTTTTCCCGAAAAATACTTGCCGCACTACCTGCGCATGTTGTTGTTGGCTATTGTAGCGGGGCTTTTGGTACTGTATGTCGTTACCGGATTTTTTAAAATATCGCTGCATGCCAGTAGTTGGGGTGGTTTTGTGGCGGTTATGCTCTACCAGATGTTTCAGTTTGGTGCAATGTTTTTTTACCCCTTTATGCTTGCAACGCTGGCAGCGGGCTTGGTAGGTTTTTCGCGGCTTTATCTTGACGCGCATACCAACAAAGAGCTCTATTCAGGCTATGTTTCGGGTTTTGCGGTCACTTTGGCTTGTATGCTCTACCTGCCTGCTTAGCGCAGTATGACCAATGAGCCGGTTTTGAAGAAAATTTTCCCGGTAAGGCTTCTGAAACTCAACTTGTACAAGTAGGTTCCGTCAAGGGCTTTTTCAGCATCCCAGTTTTCGGTGGCATCGTGGCTTTCAAATACCAATTCGCCCCATCGGTTGAAAACCTGCAGCCAATATTCCTTCACAAAATCGGCATTTATGTCCCAGGTTTTGTTAATCGCATCACGGTTTGGGCTAAAGGCATTTGGTATGTAAACCACAGGTTTTTGGGTCATCTCAATGGAGTTGGACCAGGACAATACCGTTGAATCGCTGTTGTAGGCCTTTATCCTGTACTTCCACTGACCTTCATCGCCAATGGCTAGTTCGTGCGGATAGTCAAATTCGGTGTGGCTAAACAAGGCATTGAGCAACAAACTTTCCGACAAATTGCTACCGATAAGCTCATATCCCGCCGGATCATAAACGGTTACGGGCGTCCAGTGAAGTTGGTTGATGTAGGCTGTTACCGAACCGCTCAGCAAAATGCTAGCGCCGGTTGTGCTGGCCTCGCTCAGTTCTGTGCAATCATCAATTGTTTGAATATAATAGGCATATACATTCGAGTCGGCTTTTATTAAGCTATCGGTAAAAGTGGTATCGCTCACGGTTTTTGCTTTGGCATAGTAGTCAAATAAGCCCTCGTTTACGGCGCGGTAAATATGGTAGGCATTAAAGTCAAAATCATGGTTTTGGGTCCATATCAGCTCCGCTTGCTCTTTGTCGTTCACACTTACATTCAAAAGTTTTGACGCCAATGGTGGTTTACCCACATCGGCTACCGAGCAATATTCATGACTCACTTCGCTGGCTATTCCGCAGTAGTTTACAATCTTGATACGGTAGCATATATTCTGTGTATTGTTTTGTGGCGATGCCAACTCATAGCTGTTTTTTTGCTTTTGCACCACGGTATCCAACACCTGCCAGTCGCCACCTTCTGTTTTTTCTTCTATTACCAAACCACCGTAATTGCTGCCAAAACTTGAATTGTTCCAGCTCAGCAGCAGTTTGTCGTTGTCTATCCTGCTCACGCAAAAATCGTTGGGTTTGTCAAAAACCGGCGGATCCAGCACCTTAATCTTGAGTTTGATAAGGTTGGTGGCCGGAAAAGGACAACCGTTGTCGCTGGCTTCCAGTGTTACCACATAGGGTTCTTCATTAATTTGGTGACACTGTGGGCTCCACGAAAGTGTGGCGCTTGCCTTGCCTTTGTCGCTCATGGCTTGAAACTGTGCTATGGGCGCTCCCACCAAATCGCGGTTGAAAATACTGCCCTCGGCTTTCACAAAAACTGAATCGCCTTCGTGGTCTTTAAAATTGAGCCTGAGGTTATATTTCGTTCCCGGAAAAATCTTTATGGTATCGGCGGTATTGAGTGTGGTGTCATTCGGGCTGTGGTTGGCGGCGCACACACCCACTTTGTATTGCAGTTCGCGCACCACCTCTCCTATTTTTTGGCCATTTCTGTATTCTTCAATTTTTACGGCAAATACAAAATCGCCTTGTCTTGTGGGCCTTACGGTGGCTATGGTTCCAGCCGAATCGAGCGACAAGCCGGGCTTGCCATCCATTATGCGCCCGGGGCCATAACCGCCGGTCCAAAGCACCTCGCTATATGGCGCGGGTTTCAACATGGGATAGGAAGCCGATGTTTTTGAGTTGTCGTCAGAAAAGGACGTATGGCCTTTGAGCGGCGATACAAGGCTCGAAACCAAGGAGTCGCCGTCGGCATCAACTACTTTGAAATTGTATTTAAAGTAAGAATTGATGCACAGCAGGTTGAGCGGAATTTTGGTAAACTCGGGCAGAGAATTTTTTATGGTAAATGGCGGAATTTCGGCGTAGTAAACAATGCCGGTTTCCTGCGGGTCTTGGATATTGATGATAACCTGGTTCCTGCAACAGCGCTCCCAACTGAGGTAGTATCCTTTGGGGTCGTTGTAAATGGCCGGATCAAACTCCAGCTCATCGTAGTAATAGGCTATAAACATGCAGAAATTGACCTTTTTGGCGCAGGACTTTTTGGTTATTTTCAGTGTATCGCCTTTGCCTTCCTTTAGGGTAAGCGGAATATCGCGCACCAGGCTGTTGGTGCTTTTGGAATACATCCCCATGTGCAGTTCATCTTCATACAAGGCTGATTGGTTGCCGCGGTAGCAATCAACAAACACTTTTACCCCCACCAAATAGCGGTTTTTATCAAGGTTTTTAAACACAATATTACCCCCCATTATATGCGAAGCAGCCGCAACCTGAGCCAAAAAAAGCAGGCCGAGTACTAAGGAAAACTTTGAAACGAGCTTTTGGCTGCGCCCCTTGTGCAAAGGTTTTATGCGCAGCAGCTTGGGTTTGCTAAGAATGGCGCTTTTTGTTTTCAATTGAATTAAATAGGTTTGGAGCAATCGAAGCATGTAATTTTGCCTTCAAATTCATGACTATGTATCAGGTAAAAGTAAACGAAAATATATACACCGTTGATATAGACGGAAACAAGGTTAGGGTAAATGACAAGGAATTTGAAATGAATCTGGAGAAAAACAGTCAGGGGCAGTGGCAACTCGTATTGCCCGACCGCATACTGCATCCACAGATTACCAACAATGGTTCGGCAAAGCAACTGAGCATAAAAATAGGCAACAACAAAGCCGAGACTGAGTTGAAAGACCACTACGATTTGCTGCTTGAAAAACTGGGTATGGACAAAATGCTGGGCGCCGTGCAAAGCGATCTGAAAGCTCCCATGCCCGGCTTGGTGCTGGAGGTAATAGCCAAACCCGGGGATGAAGTGAAAAAAGGCGAACCCATTTTGGTACTTGAAGCCATGAAAATGGAAAACGTGATAAAAGCCCCCGGCGATGCGGTGATAAAAGAAATAAAGGTAAGCCCCAAACAAGCCGTTGAAAAAAATATGGTATTGGTAACCTTTGGCTAGGTATTCCATCAAAATCTGCTGATGCAAGCAACTGAGCAAGAGGAAAACAAACTGAGCTTTCTGCTGAAGTACCTCACACGCGGTCTGCTCATTTTATCGCTGTTTATCCTCGCTTTTTTGGCTTTCAAACAGTTCAATGGCATCAATTATTTAACCTGGCTAGAGCCCGTTTACAGCAAACCCGCGCTGGTATTTGCCATCTACACTTTTTCAGAGGTGTTCTTTGGGCTCATTACGCCCGAAATTTTTATGGCCTGGGGACTCAATCAGGGCGGCACCACCCATTACATTCTCATACTCCTGGCACTCATGCTCATTTCTTATGGCGCCGGCTGGCTCAATTATTTGGTGGGTCTGCGATTTAGAAAACTGCCTATAGTGCGTTGGTTTTTGGTTAAGCGAATGAAAAAATATGTGGTGTATTTGAAACAATACGGCGGTTTTTTGTTGGTAGTAGCCGCAGTAACTCCCCTGCCCTATGCCGCTATTTGTTTGCTGAGCGGCGCCACCAATTATCCCATGAAAAAATTCTTGCTCTACACCACTTTCAGGCTTTTGCGCTACACCCTTTATGGCTATGCCGTTTTTACCGCCAACAAAATAGACCTCGACTTTTTTATAAACCTATTCAGCTTTTCTTAAAAAACTAAGGCACAGAACCTTACGCATATCCTAAACAACTCATTGGTATTAAGCATTATCTATAGAAATTTGCCGCCATTTTTATAGCTCATGCCCACAACTACAGCCAAAAGCAAACCACCGAAAAAAGCCGCCGACAACGCCCATTTGATAGAAGATGGCCTCATTGAAATATATGGTGCCAATGAGCACAACCTCAAAAATGTATCGCTCACCTTGCCGCGCAATGCCTTGCTGGTTTTTACCGGCCTTAGTGGTTCGGGCAAATCTTCACTGGCTTTCGATACCATTTATGCCGAAGGTCAAAGGCGTTACATGGAAAGTTTCAGTGCCTATGCCAGGCAGTTCATGGGCAATATGCAACGGCCCGATGTAGAAAAAATCAACGGTTTGAGTCCGGTAATTTCCATTGAGCAAAAAACGGTGAGCAAAAACCCCCGCTCTACCGTAGGCACCATTACCGAGATTTATGACTTTTTGCGCTTGCTCTACGCACGCATTGGCGAGCCATACTCTTACGTGACCGGCAAAAAAATGGTGCGCTTTAGCGAGGAGGAAATAAAAAGTCTGATTACCGAAAAATTCAACGGACAGGGCATTTTGCTGCTTGCTCCGCTGGTAAGGGGTCGCAAAGGACATTACCGAGAGCTGTTTGAGCGCTACCGCAAAAACGGTTTTACCCGTATGCGCATTGATGGCGAAGTGACCGATTTGGTGCCGAAAATGCAACTGAGCCGCTACCAAGTGCACGACATAGAATTGGTAGTTGACCGCATAAAAGTGGGCGAAAAAGCAGCCGAGCGATTGAATGATTCATTGAAACTGGCACTGAAAGAAGGCAATGGACTTATAATGGTGCACCTGCCCGAAACCAACGAAACCCTTGCCTACAGCAAAAACCTGATGTGCATTGACAGTGGAATTGCCTACGACGAACCACAACCCAATACTTTTTCGTTCAACTCGCCATACGGCTATTGCCCAAAATGCCGTGGCGTGGGTAGTTCATACCAATTTGATATAGATGCCCTTTTGGGCAACGGCAATGCAACAGTAAACAAAGCCCTGCTGCTTCCCTACCGCGAGTACCTTGACTCTACTACTGTAAATGGCATAAAAACCATCCTCAAAAACCATAAACTAAAACCCGAATCTAAAATAAGCGACATCCCCGAGGCGGTGCTGCACGAGATTTTGCACGGCATAGACAACCTCAAAATTGACTACGGCATGGTTTCAGAACGCACTGATTTTCAAGGCTTGTTGGGCTATTTTGAGCAATGCCTTACCAACGGCTGGTACAAAGAGTTTGTAGAAATTTTGCAAGGCATTTCTACCTACGGTCCATGCCCCGAGTGCGAAGGCAACCGCTTGAAAAAAGAGTCGCTGCATTTCAAAATTCTTGACAAGCACATAGGCGAAGTGGGCAATATGCAAATTGATGAGTTTGGCAAATGGGCCTCGCAAATAGAAGAAACCGTGTCGCCCAATATGCGTATTGTGGCGCATGAAATAATAAAGGAAATAAAGGCCCGCACCGGATTTCTGCTCAACGTAGGGCTCAACTACCTGTCGTTGTTCAGGCCCTCTTATACCCTTTCGGGTGGCGAGGCACAGCGTATAAGGCTGGCTACGCAAATAGGTTCGCAACTCACCAATGTGCTCTATATACTCGACGAACCCAGTATTGGCCTGCACCAGCGCGACAACGAGCGTTTGATTAACTCGCTTGTAGAACTGCGCGATGTAGGAAACACCGTGCTGGTGGTAGAGCACGACAAAGACATGATGTTGGCCGCCGACTACATTGTGGATTTGGGTCCCGGTGCCGGTGTAAATGGCGGAAAAGTGGTAGCAGAAGGCGCTCCAAAGGCATTTATGAAACAAGGTTCACTCACGGCAGCCTATTTGTCGGGAGCAAAAAATATTGAAGTACCAAGCAAACGACGCAAAGGAAATGGCCACAAACTGGAGCTGAAAGGCGCTACGGGCCACAACCTCAAAAATGTACATGTGAGTTTTCCCCTGGGCTGCCTTATTTGTGTGAGCGGGGTTTCGGGCAGTGGCAAATCAAGCCTTATCAATGGCACCTTGTACCCCATACTCAAGCGGCATTTTTACCGATCCAACGCACCTGTTTTGCCCTACAAAAGCATTGATGGACTGCAACTTATTGACAAAGTAATAGAGATTGACCAATCGCCCATAGGCAGAACCCCGCGCTCAAATCCGGCCACCTATACCGGCGTCTTTACCGAAATACGCAACCTGTTTGCCCAATTGCCCGAATCTAAAATACGGGCCTATGCACCCGGACGCTTTTCTTTTAATGTGAAAGGTGGACGATGCGAAGAATGTGGTGGCGGCGGTATGAAACTCATAGAAATGAATTTTCTGCCCGATGTGTATGTAAACTGCCCCTCATGCATGGGCAAAAGGTACAACCGCCAAACCCTTGAAGTGCGCTACAAAGGCCACTCCATAAGCGATGTGCTTGAAATGCCTATTGAATTGGCGGTAGATTTTTTTGAGGCGGTACCCAAAATAAAACGCAAGCTAGAAGCACTCAACAGCGTGGGGCTGGGGTATATAAAATTGGGTCAAAGCTCTACCACACTGAGCGGCGGCGAAGCGCAACGCATAAAACTGGCTACCGAACTATCGAAACGCGATACCGGAAATACCTTCTACATTTTTGACGAACCCACCACGGGTTTGCATTTTGAAGACATAAGAATATTGATGGATGTGATAGGCGAACTGGTGGACCGCGGAAATACGGTTCTCATAATAGAACACAACCTTGATGTGATAAAACTGGCCGACCATGTGATAGATCTGGGGCCCGAAGGGGGCAACAATGGCGGAACAATAGTTTGCAAAGGAACCCCCGAACAAGTAGCCAAAAACAAAACAAGCCATACTGCACGTTTCCTGCAGCAGGAGCTCAAAAACAAATAAAAGTGTTGGGTAATGGGCAAAAAAAAGCGGCCAGGACCTCCCAAACCTGACCGCAAGGGGACTAACTGCGTTGACCTATATCTTGAGTTAGTAAAATTTTGAAATTGTGTCTTTCTCTTAAAGACTTGGCTAAGGTAATATTTTTTTTAAATTGAAAAACACAAAGTGTATAAAGTACACAGCTATATTTTTCCAATGTCCATTTTAAACCATATCAGGGCTGTTTTTACATATTTGTGAAATGAAAAAAAATCAGATTTTTTTGATTTTGCTCTGCGTGCTGGTTCTGGTGGCCCTCTACTTCTACCTGCAACAGGGCAAAATTGCCACAACACCTGACAGCCAACCCAGCACTGAGACAAACGAAATCTGGAGCAGCTATACCTTGCCTTCAAATCTTGAGCTGCCGGCCACCGACCCAAGTCTGGCTATCATAAACCATAAGTACTACTCGCTGGGATACAACGAATTGTATGAGCAGGCAGCGTGGGTGGCCTACAGCATTTGCCTGAGCGAACTTCAAAACCCGGTAAAACGCAAAGACCATTTTATGGCCGACCCAAGCGTAAGCACCGGAAGTGCCACGCTTGATGACTACAAGAGAAGCGGCTACGACAGGGGCCATTTGGCACCCGCCGCCGACATGGCCTGGAGCAAAACCGCTATGGACGAGTCATTTTATATGAGCAACATGAGTCCACAGGAACCCTCTTTTAACCGTGGAATTTGGAAAAAACTGGAAGAGCAAGTACGCACTTGGGTATATACCGATACCTTGCTTTTTGTGGTAACAGGCCCTGTTTTTACTGAAAACATGAAACATATAGGCGGCAACGAAGTAGCTGTGCCCAACTATTACTATAAGATTGTAGCCGATTTTTCATGGCCCGAAATCAAAACCATTGCCTTTGTAATGCCAAATGAAGGAAGTAAGGAAAGCATCTACAACTATGTGGTGAGCATAGACAGTGTGGAGCAACTTACCGGTCTCGATTTTTTCTACCAATTGCCCGATGCGCTTGAAGATGCCGCAGAAGCGCAAAACAATTGGCAGCAATGGGCGGTTAACAGCGCCCGCTAATCAGTCCTGATTTTAAGTTACTTTTGCCCGCTGTTTTTACACATGGTTTTTAGTTCTACCGTATTTATATTTTGCTTTTTGCCGCTCACGCTGTTGGTAAGTCTTTTGTTGCCCCGCAAAGGACAAAACATTTGGCTGCTGCTGGCATCGCTTACCTTCTACGCCTGGGGCGGCGTCAGCTATTCACTCATCTTAATAGGTTCGCTGTTGCTCAACTATGGCTTTGGTCTGTTGCTCAACAAGTTCCCTCATTCTCAAAAGAAAGTACTGGCCTTGGGCGTGGGCATCAACCTGCTCGTACTGGTCATTTTCAAATACGCCGATTTTTTTGCTGAGAACATCAATACACTTGCCGGTACACAGCTCCCCCTTCCGCATATCAAATTGCCTATTGGTATTTCATTTTTCACCTTTCAGGCCATTTCCTATTTGGTAGATGTGTATAGGAAAGAAACCAAGGTACAAAAAAGCCTTATTGACTTATCACTGTACATTTCCTTGTTTCCGCAGCTAATAGCGGGCCCCATTGTGCGCTACCACGATATTGCCCAACAACTGAAAAACCGGGTGCGCAACTGGCAACATTTTGCATCGGGAGTGGAGCGCTTTGTCATTGGCTTGGGCAAAAAGGTATTGATAGCCAACACGCTGGCGGTTGTTGCCGACGACATTTTTGAAACCAACCCCGACATTATGACCCCAACCATGGCATTGGTGGGCACCCTGGCCTACACTTTTCAAATTTATTTTGACTTTGCCGGCTACTCCGATATGGCCATTGGCCTTGGCCGAATGTTTGGTTTTGAGTTTCTCGAAAACTTCAACTTTCCCTACATATCCAAAAGCATACAGGAGTTTTGGAGAAGGTGGCACATATCGCTCTCCACTTGGTTCAGAGACTACTTATATATTCCCCTGGGCGGCAACCGTGTGGGCAACAGCAGGCTTTACATCAATTTGCTCATCGTGTTTTTATGCACCGGTTTTTGGCACGGTCCAAGCTGGAATTTTGTGATCTGGGGTTTGTTTCATGGTTTTTTTCTCGTTGCAGAGCGCATTGGCCTTGCCCGCGTGCTTAAAAAAGTATGGCTGCCCATTCCACAACTTTATACCTTTATTATAGTAGTGGTTGGCTGGGTGTTTTTCAGAGCCGAAACCTTGCCCGCCGCCTTGGCTATAATAGGCAAATTGGGAAATGTTTTTACGCATTTCAACTGGCTGGAAGCTGCCTCGTACCTGCAAACCGATGTGCTACTGGCTTTTATTGCCTCACTTTTGGCATCGCTGGGCTGGTTTCAAAAGCTGCACGACTACCTTGCTGCCAATAAAAATGAAAGCCGGGCCATGCTGGGATTTGTGAGCGCCAAATACGCATTTCTTCTGGTGGTGCTTTTCCTTAGTATGAGCTTCCTGTCGGCCAATACCTACAATCCTTTTATTTACTTCAGATTTTAAGCGCCATGAAAAGATTGTTACAAATAGCTTTTTCGCTCGTCTTTGTACTGGCCATAAGTATGCCCCTGGTAAAAACACTGCTGAGCAAAAACGAAGAAACCTCGGCTGATGAAAACCGGCAACTGAAACCTTTTCCTGAAGTAAACCTGAAGTTGCTTGATAAATTTCCGCCACAGTTTAATGAGTATTGGGCGGATCATTTTGGCTTTCGCGAGTGGTTTATTAGCCAAAACCACAAGATAAAAATGGATCTTCTGCGGGTTTCTCCACTTCCCGATCAGGTAATATTTGGTACCGAAGGTTGGTATTTTATGAAAGGCAAACCCTACAAATGCTACTCGGGCTTAAATAAATTTACGCATGCCGAACTGAAGGAAGGCCGGGTGCAACTGCAATACCGCGCCGACTTTGCACAAAAGCAAGGCGTACCCTACATCATTTTTGTTGCGCCCAACAAGCACCGCATTTATGAAGAAAACCT
>WGNN01000137.1 GCA_016124515.1 bacterium | reverse complement strand
ATTCTTTTTAAAGGTCATTTCATCAAGGAAATTTGGGTTTCTCTTGAATTCCTTGGCAAAGGCGGGAACAAAAACGAAGCTTGTATTGGCTTTTAGCAAAATCAATTGCTTTTTTTGGTTGAAATAAGGCGCACAATTGAAAGGCTGCGGGCTCATGGCCACCACATACAGGTTATTATTATTTTCAAGCAGTTTGAGTTGGCAATTGCCAAAGTCGTTTTTCAATTCGCTTACAGCCTCCACTTTCATGCTATTTGCATTAATTTTTAATACAATGGGTGCAGAGTTAGTTACCGTAAATGTATCGTTGGCTGCTATAATAGGGCCATGTGCACTACCCAAAAGGTAGATGTGTTGGTCGGTAGCCACCATATCTACATTAAATATGCGGCGGTTGACAAAGAAATTTTGGATAACCTGCACCTTTTCTATGAGCATGGCTTTGTTGTATTTGCAGAGTGCAAGGTTTCCAAATGATTCATAATAAAATGTATCGCAGTTGGTGGAATAAGAGTAATTGAAATTGATAGCACCAAAAACCCTTCCTTTGCTGATGCAGGTAGATAGGGTAGTAGCACTATCGCTGCTTAGGCCGCTGTAGTTTATTTCCTGATGAATGGCCCAAGCGGTGAGTTGGGTGAATATTGCCAAAAGCAGGACAGGTGTTTTCATAAAATCAAAAGTAGGGTTAATGTGTTAATGTGCTGATTCGGTGATGTGCTGATTTGCTGATGGGGGAATTTGAAGATTTGAAAATTTGAAAATGGATGGGATCTCTTTGCCCGCTTCGCGAGTTCGAGATTGACTTTCTGATGTGATGATTTGCTAATGCGCTGATTTGCTAATGAATGAGAATTTGAAAATTTGATGATTTGAAAATGGAAGGGATTTTTTAACCGCTTCGCGATTTCGATATTTTCTTTTGATGTGAGTGGGTGAGGGCTTATTACTCATGTCCAATTATTGCGATTGCAGCAGACCTGACAGGTTTCAAAAACCTGTCAGGTCTTCCTGTAATAAATTGAAAATCAATGAGATTACCTTGCTCTCCCGACGAGCTTGCAAAAACTTAAAAGCCCCAAAGGGGCGATGCAACCAAGCATAGGGCAAGGCCCTATGAATAAACAAAATATTACCGCCACTCAAACCCCAAAAGGGCATCACATAAAGCCAATATAACATTCCCATTCAATACCGAATTATCCAAGCCGTCATTCCGCACTTGATGCGGAATCTGTTGAGATGAAATGCCTAATGTTAAACCAAATTTGTTATTATTTACGCTCTATGGGCCACCTACAGACCTGACAGGTTTCAAAAACCTGTCAGGTCTTTATAATAATATGTACATTAAATTCCTGAAAAACCATCATTTAATTTATGTAGGTTTAAAAGTGCATCGGGTGCTAAAGCACATTTGTAGTGAATTAACCATTATTATTCAATAACCACCTGCTGACGCAATATTGCCCCGCTTTGGCTATTTACAGACAAAAGGTAAACTCCTTTCTCCAACTTACTGACATCAATAACCAAGCTTTCAGCCGAAGTCTCAATATGTTGGTTTATGAGCATTTTACCGCTTAAATCGAATATTTGGTAGTCGTGGACAGAAGTGTTGCTCCCAAATTTCAGGGTGAGTTTTCCATTCGTTACCGGGTTGGGGTATATTTTGACATCATTAGATATATCTTCTGTAGCAGAATGATTTTTTTCAATGGCTACTAAATGTATCGGGTCTTTAATATGCCCATCATAAGCAAACGATCCACCGATGATTATTTGGTTGTCAATAGGCTCAAGGGCAATGGAATTTACCTTGCCATCAATTTGCCCACCATCTCCAAATATTTCTGACATGGGGTTGTAGGTGCAAACACCTTTTGAAGAAAACATGCCGGTATTAAACTCAAAATCACCAACCAAATATGATTCTTCAGTTGTAAGCAACATGTCCATCACAGAGCCTTTTAGATATCCATAATTAATGGGTAAAATGCTCGTTTCCCTGAATTTATAAACACAGGAATAATTATTGTATCTATAACGATTTGTTCCCAGAAAATAAACGAGATTCTCATACCTCTTAATCCTGTTTAACCGATGGCACTTGAGATTAAAAGTTAAAACAGTATCAGGCATATAGTCATTGTCATCATCGAAATGGTGGATTAACAAGTTTCGGGTATTGTATGTTGTATTGGAATCTATAATGGTGACTTCGCTAAATTGACCGGCAATAGCAAAACCGTATTGGGTATATGAAATATCGGCAATGAATCCGTTGGCGGTGTATTTGAGTTTTGGTATGGAATTCTGCTCAATTTGCCAAACTTGACTCGATGAAGAATCAGGCCTGCTAAGGGCAATGAAAGTGCTTTTATAATAATTGGTAAGGGAGTTGCCTATGGTATGTTCGGTATCCGGTAGCTTTATTTCATTCCAAATGTTGTTTTTTAGTTGATAGGCCGAGGCCGCATTTTGAAACCTGCCAACAACGGTGATCTCGCTAATGTCAGGGCCACTTGAAACATCATTTACTCTTCCTGTAATACCGCCTGAAATACAATGAAAACCGGTGCTGTCGTAATATCCGATTCCCGAGCACGCTTGATCGCCTAATTGGGTAAACTCGCCGGCGATAACAAGTTTTTCATGATTATACGAATAAATGCTTCCAAGATAAGTTATTTCGCCGTTTGTACCTTGCCCAAATGGTTTGTAGGAGATCTCATTGGCTGCATAGCCCGGTTGTATCCAGGCTAGTTCATCTACCGTGAACCCAAATTCATTCGCCCATGCTACCAAGCCTTCTGTCTTTATATCTTTCACATAGTCATAGTTGTGTTCTTTGCTTATGCGCCGGGCCAGGTTTTCGTGCCCCGACATTTTTATAAGATGTCCTACCGCGCAAAAAACACCGTAATCATCAATAAAATAGGGCGTTCTTACTGCGTGATAAAGGTTGGTGGGAAAGACCATTTCTTCCGCATATACAGAGAGTTGGCCTATTAATTCAGTTCTTTTCAGCAGTTGGTCATCCGAAATATTTTCAGGCGGGTTTTGCCGTAAAAACTCCACCACAAGCTCCAAATGATATTTTATTCTTTCAAGGTCATTGTTAAAGTTCACATACTTTTTTGGAGCATATTGAACATGATTTTTCCATTCGTTGTTAATATCAACCAAATGCCAATATGCTTGTGAAGTGGCATTGGGAGCCAAGGCATTAAGTGAAATATGGTAAAGAGACAAGAGCAGGATGGCGCACATTCTTTTCATTTGGGCTAAATTTTTGACAAGGTATAACTTTTTGCAGTTATTCAAACCTGTGTTGTCAAAAAAAAAGATTAAAAATAGTCTGTGCTTTTAAGATGAAAGCTTCACAGGGGCATGCCATAGTAGAAACTTGCCTGTTTGGTGCCTGCAAAAAAGCCCAACGTCTGATAAGAAATGTTGAACCATGAAGCTTGCGAAATTTTTGCATGCCGGGATTATGTAAAGCATGTGGGAAACCAAATCCATATCGCCACAGCGAAATTAAAGGTCTTTTTTCCAGGAGACACTACATTCACGGCCAAGCCGAATTTGTTATTGAAGGTATTAATGTTAAACCGCTTACTTTTGAAACCACGTTAATTAAATTAACTAAAGTTTCGGGGTTCTGAACGCGTCTGATATTCAGGCTTTTACGTAATTTATTAGCACTTAAAACACCACCTATCAGCTTCAGTTACAACATGATATAAGACTGGATAGGATTTTGACTTGAATCGTTATTTTCCTAAATCAAATTTGAAGCTTACCTTCTGAAAGTTGTGCTTGTTGCTCCTTTCTTGTAATTTTTATGCGCGGTAGTCTGTTTGTTTTTTAAAGGCGCTTATGAATGCTTAAGCATTTGCTTGGCCAAAAAGTACCAAAAAGTCAAGGCTTGTTTTTTTTTTTCTTAACGCTCCGAAACAACCGAAATTCCTGAATAAAAAAACTCGCCATCATGTGAAGTATTGCAAATAAAATATTTGGCTTATCCAAAGCTTATTCCTTTGTCTGCGTAAAGGCTCATACAGCTTTTTGTTCCAGGCGGGATTTCGATTGCTTCTCCACTAAAAAGAAAAAGAGCCGTCCTCATTGCATAAAAAAGAGGCCCCTTATTGACGAAATCAGGGGAATCTTGAGCATCTCTCAATACACGAGCTATCGAATTTGGCTTTTTGTTCATCATAGTTTAGAGATGCATATTATAGTTTCGGGGATGATTTGATTGTTGATAATCAGTGTATTATGTAGATAAAAGATGCTGCACAAGTGTGTTTAAGTTGTTTATTTTGAATTAGTTACAAACAAAAGGACAACCAAGCACTCATGCGGCGGGATAAAAATAACAATTTATTTTCGGAGTTGGATATGGCCAATGAAGATTACTCATAAATTCAGGCTACTTACCGCCAGGTTTTATCGGGCATTAATCTACAGGGTGTAAAAGATAACTTTAAAAACGTCAAATCGAAAGGATATGATGCCGCTAGCCTTTTTATGATTCTTTTAATAATGCCCTATCGGGGTGTGAAAAACATAATACAACTTTTTGGTGTTGAACTTAAAAAGTATTTTGACTCAAAGAAAGATGCTTTTTATGAATTGATGCGCAACGACAGTATAGACTGGTGGAATGTAATCAAAAGCTTTACGGTACAGTTTTTAAAAGCAATCGAACTGAACAGTGCAGGTACACAAAATGATGGTAAACCGGCATGTTTGGTGGTTGATGATACTGTATTGGAAAAGACGGGAAAGCGGATGGAGTTTATCGGCAAGGTTTTTGACCATACTGCCCATGTTTATAATCTTGGTTTTAAGCTTTTGACTTTATGCTTTTGGGATGGAAAAAGCACACTCCCTATTGATTTTTCACTTCACATCGAACCCGGCAAAAACAATATGCGTGGCATGTCTGCCAAAGAACTAAGGAAACAATATTCAAAGCAAAGGGACATAATAAAACGGGTGCGCGAATTGTCAGAAAACAAAATTGAGGTTGCCATCGGTATGATAAAACGTGCGCTCAAATTACCAATAAATCCAAGGTACATATTAGCAGACTCATGGTTTATGTGTTCGGTATTTATAACTGGTATCAAGCAGTTAAGCGGGCGAAAGCACACACTAGACGTTATTGGAATGATGAAGACCACCCGAAAAGTGTCATCTCAAGGTAAACATCTCATTATCAGTAAACTGCCGGATATTTATCAAAGTCAAATCAGGTATTACAAGGCATTGAAACGCCACTATGTCAGGAAAAGAGTAAATTATAAGAGCATTGAGCTCTTGGCCTATATGGTAAGACCAAAGGGACAAGGCGAGTGGAAGTTGCTTGTATCAACAGATCGCAGTTTAAGTTTCGTAAAGGTCATGGAGATTTACGCAATAAGGTGGAGTATTGAAGTATTTTTTAAAGACTGCAAGCAAAACCTTGACCTTGGTAAATGCCAGTCGGTTGACTTTAACGCGCAATTAGCATCCATCACTATTTCATTCTATGGCCTGTTAGCCGTAAAAAAGCGGGTCAATGAATACGAAACAATTGGTGGGGTTTTCAGGTATTTACAGAATCAGGTTTTTGAAACAAACCTCGTAGACCGTATTTGGTGGACATTTAGCAGGATACTGAACTCATTATTCATTGAAATAATGGGAGATTGGGATGTGTTTATGGAAAATGTATCGTTAATCATTCAGAAATAGTACAGATACTAGCTGAACTACCTAAGGTGTTCAAGCCAAGGCTAGTAAACTAAAAGGTATTATCTTTTGCCCCGAAACTTTAGTTATATACTGCAATTGCAAGACAAATCAGAAGTCTTGGTTGGCAAACTGCGAAAATCATGAGCTATTTTTTTTTCATTGAAGGTTTTTCTTGCGGGCACTAAATAGCAGCAATTAACTTTGACGTTCAACTACCAATGTATTTAAATTGCCATACCTATTACAGCTACAAATTCGGCACGGTCAAACCGCTCGATCTGTGTGGAATAGCAGTAAAAAATGGCGTGGATTGCTTTGCTCATACAGATATCAACTCTACATCAGCGAGCATGGAAATGAACCGCCTTTCACACAAGTTTGGTATAAAAGTGGTCAATGGCGTGGACTTTCGGAATGGAGCGATACAATTATTTGTAGCCTTGGCTCAAAACAAAGAAGGGTTTAGGGAAATCAATGCTTATCTGTCAAAATTCCTGACGATGGAACAAGCTAAAATCCCTGCTATTGCCCCCGATTTTGAGAATGTCTTTGTTGTCTATCCGTATGAGGGTTATCAAGGTCATAAACTAAAGGAATATGAATTTGTGGGGGTACGGCCAGAACAACTCAGAAAGTTCAGGTTTCATAAAGGTACATTACAAGTAGATAAATGTGTGGTTCTTCAATCAGTATCATTTAAAAGTCAAGCTGAGTTTAATACACATAAATTGTTGAGGGCGATTGATAAAAACACCTTAATAACCAAGCTTGCTCCAACCGATTTGGGGCAAGCCTATCATCGTATGACCACACCTGACCGTCTGAAAGCAGCGTTTGCCGATTTTCCCATCATTATCCAAAATACGCAGCGGCTTCTAAATTCATGCAACACCCTTGATTTTGGGCTGGGTACGATGACGAACAACAATCAAAGCACTTATTCAGGATCGGTGCACAGTGATATTGATTTGATGAGAAAGCTTGTCAATGATGGGTTGGATTATCGTTACCGTGGTAAGGAAACACCCAACACCAAAGAACGGATTGAAAAGGAAATGACTCTGATTCAGCAAAAAGGTTTTTTGAGCTATTTCCTGATAAGTTGGGACATTACCAATTATGCGCGAAGCAAAGGTTATTTTTATGTGGGGCGTGGTAGTGGCGCAAATAGTTTATTGGCCTACCTTCTTCGTATTACCGATGTTGACCCGATAGAGCTTGATCTGTATTTTGAGCGGTTTATCAACCTTTTCAGGCGCAATCCGCCCGATTTTGACATTGATTTTTCGTGGACCGATAGGGAAGATGTTACACAATATATTTTCAATAGATTTAAGAATACGTCTTTGGTTGGGGCTTATGTCACCTTTCAACAGAAAGCAGTTATTCGCGAAATCGGCAAGGTTTTCGGCTTGCCAAAATACGAAATCGATAAACTTTCCAATGGTCAGATTGATGGGCAAAGGCTGGACAAAACAAGTCTTAGCGTTTTGCAGTATGGCCAATTGATTGATGACTTTCCAAGCCATTGCAGTATCCATTCCAGTGGTATCTTAATCGCGGAGCATGATTTGCATAATTATGGGACAACTTTTTTACCGCCAAAAGGCTTTGCGACAAGTGATTTTGATATGGTCATTGCAGAAGATGCAGGACTATATAAATTTGATATCCTAGGGCAAAGGGGGCTGGGAAAAATCAAAAGTTCCATTGATATTATTCTCAACAATCAGCAAGTTATTGTTGATGTTCATGATATCAAGAGCTTTAAAGAAGATCCGAAAGTTAATGACAACTTGAAAAACGCAAAGGCTATTGGCTGTTTTTATGTAGAAAGTCCAGCTATGCGGGGGCTTTTGGTAAAGCTCAAGGTCAAAACATATTTAGGGCTTGTTGCCGCAAGCTCTATCATCAGACCGGGTGTGGCACAAAGCGGTATGATGCGTGAATACATAAAGCGTTTCCGTGACCCTGAGGAACGCAAAAAAGCCCACCCGATTTTGTTGGACATTATGCCAGAGACTTTTGGTGTGATGGTGTACCAAGAGGATGTGATTAAGGTGGCACACTATTTTGCGGGTTTAAGCTTGGCGGAATCGGATGTCTTACGGCGTGGCATGTCGGGCAAATTCAAGGGCAGGACGGAATTTGAAGAGGTAAAGGAAAAGTATTTTTCAAATTGTAGAGAAAAAGGCCATAGCGATGAGTTGGCCACAGAAGTCTGGCGGCAAATTGAAAGTTTCGGGGGCTTCGCTTTTGCCAAGGGGCATTCGGCATCTTACGCAGTCGAGAGTTATCAAAGCCTTTTTTTAAAGACATATTACCCGCTTGAATATCTGGTAGCCACCCTTAACAATGGTGGCGGATTTTACCGGACGGAGGATTATATCCACGAAGCACGGATGAACGGCGGAATAATCCATGCGCCCTGTGTAAACCGTAGCGAAGCATTATGTACCATTTATGGCAGTGATATTTATTTGGGGCTTGGCTTTTTGAATGAGCTTGAAAACAAAGCTGCTATTGGCATTATTGAAAACAGGTATCAAAACGGCGCATATCTCAGTTTTGACGATTTTATCGACAGGGTAACGGTTTCTGTTGAACAAGTCTCTGTCCTCATACGCGCTGATGCGTTTCGCTTTACAGGTAAAAACAAGAGGGAATTACTTTGGGAAGCTCATTTTAAGCTCAATAAGGAAAAAAAGAAATTCAAACAATCATCGTTGTTTAAAACCCAGCATAAACAATTCAGTATCCCCCAACTTGAGAACTCGCCGCTTGAAGATGCTTTTGACCAAATAGAGCTTCTTGGGTTTGCCTTGTGTCATCCATTCGCTCTTTTGGCAGAAAAAAGGGAGCAACATCTTTTAGCCCGTGATTTGCCAAAGCTCAATGGCAAAGTGGTCAAAATATGGGGGTATCTAATAAATACCAAAAATACAAGAACATCCAAGGGGGATCACATGAATTTTGGTTGCTTCACAGACCACGAAGGTGCATTTTTTGATACAACAAGTTTTCCAGCTGTCGCGGCGCAATTCCCTTTCCGTGGGCGTGGGGTTTACGAGATTATTGGTATGGTAGCTGATGATTTTGGTTTTTACAGTATTGATGCTCAGGTTATTCGTAAAATTCCTATGATATCTGATCCGCGCTATTCAGACAGCGAACAAAAAGTTCCCGACGCAAGTCGTATGAACTTTAGCCGTAAATCTTTAAACAATGACATACCTTAACGTTATTGCCGCCTGTTTGCCAGAAGTAATGGAGGATTTCCCGTAAATGGGTTGCTTCGCCCGATACTCGTTGCATCCATACCCGATGCCCTGACAACCGACCGACCGCCAAAGCGGTTACGTATCGAGTCCATTGCTTGATAAAGCTTAATGGTTCGGTTTACGTTTTCAAAAAGGTCAACCTGATAACTCCCGCTTACCAAATGGCTGAATTGAACACCAATAAGCCTGACCAAAACGCGACGGTTGAACAGTTTATCAAAAAGCTCTTGCACAACAGGCAACAAAATATGGTCGCCCGAAGTGTAAGGAATCCGTTGTTGTAACGTCTTGGTTTCAAAATCGGAATAACGAATCTTGACCATGACACATGATGTAAGCTTTTGGCCGGAGCGTAGCTGAAAGGCCAAACTTTCTGCCATCGCCGTTAAAATGCCTTTTAGTTTTACGATATCTATCGTATCGCGCTCAAATGTGCGCTCTGTTGAAATGGATTTACGTTCACTATAGGCAACAACGGGCGAAAGGTCGATACCGTTTGCTTTTTCCCATAAGGTGCGGCCATTCTTGCCAAAGACATTTTCCAACAACTCCAAGGGCATTTCCTGAAGGGTTTCAATGCGCTTTACACCCAGGTTGCGTAAGGTCTGATAGGTTTTTGTACCTACCATGGGTATTTTTTTAATGGATAATGGTGCCAAAAAAGCTTTTTCAAGCCCCAAGCCAATTTCCATTTGGTTGTTGGGTTTGGCTTCGCCCGTTGCCACTTTTGAGACTGTTTTATTGACTGATAGACCAAAGGAAATAGGCAAACCCGTCTCCTTGATAATTCGTTGGCGTAATTCAGATGTCAGCCTATAACATCCAAAAAACCTGTCTAGCCCGGTTAAATCCAAATAAAATTCATCAACCGATGTTTTTTCAAAAAGAGGGACGGTTTCCCTGATAATCTCAGTAACCATGTCGGAATACTTCATGTAATCCCCCGAATTGCCACGGACAATAATGGCTTCGGGGCAAAGCTGTTTTGCCATTTTCATAGGCATGGCCGAATGTATAGAGAAGGCACGTGCTTCATAGCTGCATGCAGCCACAACCCCACGGTCGCTTGCGCTGCCTATAAGGACGGGCTTACCTATAAGCTTAGGGTCAATCAGACGTTCTACCGATACAAAAAACGTATCCAAATCTAAATGTGCGATGTGTCTCATGCAGATATTCAATTGCTGCGGTAAAGTAGGTAAATATGAGCGCAATTATGCTGCGCAGCAGTAAAAAATTTAATGGACTTCTGCTGTTTTTAGAACATGGTGAAATGGCAAATCATGTAGGTACTATGACTTTAAGGCCTGCTGATCCGTTGACTGAAATTTTTGCTGTGTTCTGGGACTTGAATGATTAGTACGGGAAAAGAAAAGTATATCCAAAATTGCACAAAGCATCTGAATGTTTAACCCCCTAAAACAAATCAGGCAGTCACATAACTGTAACTGCCTGATTATCATGGTAGCGGGAACTGGACTCGAACCAGTGACCTTCGGGTTATGAGCCCGACGAGCTACCTACTGCTCTATCCCGCAATATGTCGTAATTATTATTTGCTTTTTTAATGTTTCGCTTTCTTCTAAAGCGGGTGCAAATATAAATTCACGTTCTTTGCAAAACCAAATAAAACTGAAGAAAAATATTGTCCTATGGCACATAAAGCTGGTTTTGTAAATATTGTTGGTAAACCAAATGTGGGTAAAAGTACACTAATCAACGAGTTAGTAGGAGAGAAGGTGGCCATAACTACTCCCAAAGCACAGACCACACGGCACCGAATTTTGGGTTTGGTAAACCATGACGATTACCAAATTGTACTCTCAGACACGCCCGGAATTATTGACGATCCAAAATATCCCATGCAAAATGCCATGATGGATTTTGTGAAAGAAGCCTGGGAAGACGCTGATGTGTTGCTTTATTTGGTGGAGTTTGGGCAAAAAATGGAAAGCATCACGCCTTACCTCACTCGGTTAAAGGAGCTCAGTATTCCTTATTTTTTGGTGGTAAATAAAATTGACAAGGCTGAACAGGAAAAGCTGTTGGCCTATATGCAGGAAATTTCAAACCACATTCCGCAAGAAAATATTTTCCCAATTTCGGCGCTCAATAAGTTCAATACCAAGTATTTGCTCGAGAAAATAATTGAGTTGCTGCCTGAACATCCCGCCTATTACGACAAAGAAAACTACACCGACAAAACGGAACGCTTTTTAGTGGCCGAAATAATAAGGGAGAAAATTTTTGAAAATTTCAAACAAGAAATTCCCTACAGTGTAGAGGTGGTGGTTACCACCTTTAAAGATGCCGACTTGATGTTGAGAATAGGTGCCGAAATTTATGTGAACCGAAAGTCGCAGAAGGGTATTTTAATCGGAAAGGAAGGCCGCGCACTTACAAGAATTGGTACAGAAGCCCGCCGCGACCTCATGAACCACTACGGCAAAAAAGTGCATCTTGACCTTTATGTAAAAGTGAAAGAAGGCTGGCGCGAAAGCGACCGCGACCTGAGCCGCTTTGGCTATAAGGGTTAATTGCATCTTCTCAAAAAAATTGAATAGAAATATAATGAAAATGACAATTGAAGAAGCGCAGCAAAAAGTAGATGAATGGATAAAAACGGTGGGTGTACGTTATTTTAGCGAGCTCACCAATATGGCCATTCTCACCGAAGAAGTGGGCGAATTGGCGCGAATAATGGCAAGAACTTATGGCGACCAATCATTTAAAAAATCGGATTTGGACAAAAACCTGGCAGACGAAATGGCCGATGTACTGTGGGTATTGATTTGCCTGGCCAACCAAACTGGGGTTAACCTTACCGAAGCACTTGAAAAGAACTTTGAAAAAAAGAACATAAGGGATGCTGAAAGACACAAAAATAATGAAAAACTAAAATAGGTATAGCCTAACCACCTTTGTGTATCTTCTGTTTTTCTTACGTAAAGAATTGATTATTAGGCCATTTATTTTGTAAATCACGTCACATATAAAATGTGCTACTCGGTTACGGCAGGTAATTCTAAATTTACCGAAACGACTAACCTATGACAAAGTATTACCCTGCTATTCTCTTGTTGTTTTTACTTTTGGGTTCTTGTAGCAAGATTGACGACAATCTCTACGACCAAAACAATAACAAGAAAATTGCCCGTGTGCTTGACGCCGATAGCAAAAAAGAGCTGCAATCCTATAGCTATAATAGCAAAGGACTCCTTGATTCTGTGGTGTTTAATGGCGGTTTTGGAACTGTGTATAGGTTTTACTATGATACCGAAAACAGAGTGACAAAACGTGTAATGAAGGAATCTAACAGCGCAACTATTATTTATTTTACCGAATATTATTACGATGGCGGCAATTTATCGTCGGTAAAAAGATATGACAAAGGCAGTTTTCTTATTAGCGAGATGCACGATTTTGTGTATAAAAACGGACTAATAGAAAGCTACACACTAACCCAATATACCCTCAATGGCGATCAAGGTGACGTGTTTTACACCGCAAATTTTGATAAAAAAGGAAATGTAATTCATTCAGAGCTGAACTTGGAGGTGAATGGCGGAAAGTTGAATTTTGAAAAGCTTGATTTTACTTACAGCAACAAAAGGGCAAAAAATCCATTCTACGGCCTGTTTATTTCAATTGAGTTTGATCCTGCGGTCTTCAGTCCAAATTATTACAGCCATTTGGAGGCTACAAGAAACAGTATGGTTACTACCGCCGATTTTACTTTTAAAAACAAGGCAGTTGTTGAGCGGGTTGACAAGGAAGTTACATCAGGAAGCACCACTACCAATAATTCGGTGATATATGAATACCTGAAGTAATCATCAGCTGCAATGCTCGTTGACATCAAGGGCATTTGCTTTCGGCGCAAAATCCTTCATTGTGCACAGGCAATTTTTCGTTTCTCAAAAAGCAAATACCCATCTTTGCCGTTTCAATTGAACGCATGACCCAATCGAAATACGCTCAGCGCGGTGTAAGCGCAGGAAAAGAAGATGTACACGCTGCCATAAAAAACCTTGACAAAGGGCTTTTTCCCAATGCTTTTTGCAAAATTTTGCCCGATTTGGCAGCCGGAAACCCCGATTTTGTAAACATCATGCACGCCGATACAGCGGGTACCAAAACATCGTTGGCCTATTTGTATTGGAAAGAAACCGGCGATGTGAGCGTGTGGGAAGGCATTGTGCAAGACAGCATGGTAATGAACCTTGACGATATGGCGGCTGCCGGCATGACCAACAATTTTATTTTGTCATCAACCATTGGGCGAAACAAAAATCTGGTGGATGGTTCGGTAGTGGCAGCCCTCATTGGCGCTCAGAAAAAAATGGCTGATAAAATGGCTTCTTTCGGCGTGAACCTGCATTTGGCCGGAGGCGAAACGGCTGATGTAGGCGATATTGTGCGAACTGCCGATGTTGGCTTTACGGCGTTTGGTCGTTTTCCGAAAGATGAGGTTATTGACATAAATATACAAGACGACGATGTGGTAATTGGCCTTGCGAGCTACGGAAAGGCCACTTACGAAGACGAATACAACAGTGGAATTGGCAGCAACGGACTCACTTTTGCCCGGCACGAAACACTAATAAAAGCCTACGCTGATAAATATCCTGAAACGTATGATCCCTCGCTAAACGATGAGGTGGTGTATTCGGGCAAGTCGTTTCTGACCGACACTTTTGAGGATGCGCCACTCAATGTGGGCAAACTCCTGCTTTCGCCCACCCGAACCTATGTGCCGGTGATAAAAGTGTTGCTCGAAAAACTTCGCGAACATATACATGGCATTATACATTGCACTGGCGGCGGACTCACCAAAGTGTTGCATTTTAGCGAAGGGATGACCATTTATAAAGGAAATCCATTGCCAATACCTTATGTGTTCAGAATGATACAACAACAAACCAATACCCCTTGGAAAGAAATGTATCAGGTATTCAACATGGGGCAGCGACTTGAAATCTATCTACCTAAAGAGTTCGCTCAGCAGGTAATTGATATTAGTAAAAGCTTCCATATTGATGCGCAGTTGATTGGTGTTTGCAAAAAAGGCAAGAAGCAAGTGGTTGTGGCTTCACCTTATGGAGAGTTTGTTTATTCCTAACCACTGTTTTTGCCAAGTTGAAAATAATAGGATGTCAGGAATTCCACCTTTATTCTTCTACAAGTTATTATAAACATCGAACACGGCTTCAATCACCCTGTCATAAGCTAGCCCGGGATAAATGGGTAAGCGCAAAAGTCCACGGGTGAATTTATCGGCATTAGGGGTTTGGAAATCCCCAAACTGCTTGCCAAACCGGGTTTTATGCATTGAATGGTAATGCGTGTAGCCGGCAATTTGCTGTTCCTTCAATGTTTTTTCAATTTGCAATCTTGCATTTTCATCAGGAAAACAAAGCGGATAAATGTGGGCGTTGTGTTGCATTTTCCCACTTTCTTTCACTGTTATACTGCTATCATTTAGCAAACTGCTTTGCGTGTGTTTCTGCGCAATTCCATCGGCAACAAAATTCCATACGCAACCTTCAAAAGCCTGTTGGTAGCTGTTCCAAATCTTCAATCTTTGTTCGTTTATTTGCTGCAACAAGCCAATTTGCTGTGCCAAAAAAGCCACTGCCATCGGGTTCATTTCGCATGAATTACCCAAACTTGTCCATTCATAAAAAGGAAGATCGCCGCGTTGAAAAGCCGCCCTGTTGGTTCCTTTATAAAAATATTCTGTAGCCGCAGGCAAAAAACGCATATCATTTACCGCCAATAGTCCGCCCGTAAACGAGTGGATGTTTTTGCTTTGGTGAAAACTAATGGCTGCAAAATGTCCGAAAGTTCCCAGATAATCCGCACCACTTTTAGCGCCAATTCCGTGGGCGTTGTCTTCAATTAATATAATGCCGTGCTTGTCGCATAAAAGTCTTAGTTCGGCAATTTCATTAGAATAACCGCCGTAGTGAATGGCCACCACGGCTTTCGTTTTTTGGGTAATGAGCGGCTCTACCGTGCTTGCCGATATATTCGGATGGCTTTCTTGCGAATCGGCAAACTTCAGTTGGCAAGTATATTTGGCAAACACATTGGCTGTGCTTACGTAGCTGTAGGCCGGCACTATTACTTCATCGTCTTTTTGCAAGCCAAGGCAGTGAGCGGCTATTTCAAGTGCCCTTGTGCATGAATCTACCAAAAAGTGGTTTTTAAAGCCCATTTCGCTGAAGCTGTGATTCAGTTCATTATGATAATCATTTGATGCCAGCTTTTCCGGGTCTATTGCGGAATAGCACTCGGTGGTTTTATAGAGTTTATGAAAGGGAATGTGGTTCACGCCGGCGAAGCTAAGGGTGTGGCTACAAATGCTGATTTATGAGAACCAAATTTCTTTGGCAAGTCGGTAGGTGTTGCAATGCGCTTCAACTATTATTTTAATGTCGGGTGAGTAGCCGCCACCCATCACCGCCGTTAGTGGAATGTCGTTGTCAAAAGCGGTTTGCAATACCAATTCATCGCGTTTTTTGCAACCCGCCATCGTTAGGCTCATTTTACCCAATTTGTCAGTTTCCAGTACATCAACGCCACTTTGGTAAAAAATGAAATCGGGTCTGAAAATGGGGATTATTCTATCAAGGGCCTGCTCCAGCAAATCGAGGTATTCATGGTCGCGGGTGTAGTTGGCCAGGCCAATATCCAAGTCGCTACATTCTTTTTTGAATGGATAATTGTGTGCGCCATGCATGGAAAAAGTAAAAACGCGCGGGTCGTTTTCAAATATTTTGGCGGTGCCATTTCCCTGATGCACATCCAAATCAATCACCAAAATCTTGTTTACTTCATTCTTTTCAAGCAGGTAGTGGCTCGCCACCGCTATGTCGTTGAAAATGCAAAAACCTTCGCCGCGGTTGTGGTAGGCGTGGTGCGTACCGCCTGCTATATTGAAACTCACTCCATTGGTGAGTGCTTTTTCAGCCGCTGCCACCGTGCCGTTCATGATGTTTATTTCGCGCTCAAGCAGCCTTACAGAATAGGGGAAACCGATTTTTCGCTCTTCCAATCGTTCCAGTTTTCCCGATTGCAGTTTGGTTATATAATCGGCTGTATGTGTGCGCTTTATATGTTCCAGGTTATCTTTTTCCGGTTCAAAGAGACCGTGCTCGGTAATGGTGCCTTCGCGCAAAAGCTGCTGCACAATCAAAGGGTATTTGCTCATGGGAAAACGGTGACCCAAGGGCAACACATGGTGGTAGTATTCAGAGTAGGCAATTTGCAGCATGGGCGGTTAAAACGTAGAATTGATAAAATGGTTTAGCCCGCAAAACGGCAAAACACCCACATGGCTTTGTAGTGAATGAAGTTTCAATTTAATTGATAATCACTTCTTTTATGAGTTGGTTTCCCTTGCCAAAAGCATACATCCAATAGGCAAGCGAAGGTATGGGTTGGGTTATTATCAGGTTCGCTTTTTTGCCCCTTGTTATACTGCCCAATTGATGTTGCAATTCTATGGCGGCAGCCGCATTTATGGTGCTTGCGTTTATGGCTTCAAAAGGTGTCATTTTCAGTTTGATACAGGCCAGGGAGAGCAGAAAAGCTACGTTGCCCGATGGGGTAGAACCGGGGTTGTAGTCGGTGCCGAGCGCCACCGGCAGGTTGGCTTCCATCAGTTTTCGTGCAGGGCCGTATGGAATTCCCAAAAAGAAGCTGCATGAGGGTAAAAGCGTGGGAATGGTATGGCTGTTTTTGAGGCTGTTTATCTCATCATCGCCCATCACTTCCAAATGGTCCACGCTAAGGGCATTCATTTTAACCCCCACTTGCACACCACCTGAGCTGGAAAATTGGTTGACGTGAATTTTTGGTTTCAAACCATATTTGGCACCCGCTTCCAGAATTTTCTCCGTTTCGGCTACGCTGTAATAGCCACGCTCGCAAAATACATCAATGTAGTCAGCCAGGCCTTCGTCTGCTATTTGTGGCAGCATTTCGTTTACCAACAAATCAATGTAGCCGGCATGGTTTAGTTTGTATGCCACCGGAAAAGCGTGCGCCCCCAAAAAAGTGGCTTTTACAGGAATTGGCGCATTTTCCTTGATTTTTTTGATCACACGCAGCATTTTCAACTCGGCTTCAACACTCAGCCCGTAGCCACTTTTTATTTCCACGGCACCGGTTCCGGTTTGTATTATTTCATGTACCCGCTCCATGGCTCTTTCATACAATTGGGCTTCGTCCATGTATTGCAGTTTTTTGGCGCTGTTTAAAATGCCACCACCGGCTGCGGCTATTTCTTCATAACTATAGCCTTTTATACGCATTTCAAATTCTTCTTCGCGCCAGTTGGCAAACACCAAATGCGTGTGCGGGTCAACAAAGGTGGGAAGCACCAACGAACTGCTGCAATCTTTGTGTGGCACATTTACTTGCGGCAATTCATCCATATGGCCATAGTCTTTTATCACACCATTTTCTATCCATAGCCAGGCATCTTCAAGCAGCGGCAAATCGTCCATGGCGGTTCCCGGAATGTTGGCGGGGCTGTTTTTACGTACCTGAAGCAATTGTTTTATATGGGTGAGAAGTATTGAAGTCATCTTGGGCGTTTTGCGCAAATAAACGCCATATTTGAAGAATATTAGCCAAAAATGAGTTCAAGTTTTTTCAATTCACTAGTAGATAAAGTGCAAAAGGCACCCAATGTATTTGTAGCTCCTGGCGCCCAATTGGTTGGCGATATCATGCTGCACAGCGGGGTTTCGGTGTGGTTCAATGCCGTGCTCCGCGCCGATTATTCAAGCATAGAAATTGGCGAAGGCAGCAACATACAAGATGGATGTATCATTCACGTAGATCCGGGAAAACCTTGCCGCATTGGCAAAAATTGTGTGCTAGGACATGCTGCCATTGCACACGGTTGCGCCATTGGCGACAATACACTTATTGGCATGCGCGCCACAATTATGAACAATGCCATTATCGGCAAAAACTGCATTATTGGGTCGCACGCACTTATTACCGAAGGCAAGGAAATACCTGACAACAGCCTGGTAATGGGCATGCCCGGACAAGTGGTGCGCGAACTCACCAAAATTGAAATTGAGCGGATTACCGACAATGCACTCCGGTACCAAGAGCTGGCGCAGAAGTACCTGGGCTAGTATTTGTTAAAGAGTTCGTTGGCAGGCCGCAGCAAAAACTCATTGGTTTCGGCAACCAAGGGCAAGGTGCAATCTGCGGGTTTTTGTAGTGGGTTGTTGTGGTAAATAAACACCTTTCTTCCTTCCATCACTTCTTGCAAATGGCGGTAAAAGCTGTGTGCTTTGGCATGGGCAAAATATTCCGCCTCATGAAAAATCAGGTCATCTTTTGATGGATTTATTTCGCGCAACACAAAATGCACATCTGCTAAATCGCCGGAATAGATAAGGCTATTCTGATCTGTTTTTATTTGAAATGCAAAAGTCTGCAAATCAGGTACGTGAAGGCCAAAAGTGTTGAAAGCGGTAATTTCAGGAAACTCGCTCAGAGGAACAAAATCAACGAAAGTGTGTAGCTGCGGAATGGAAAAGGAAAGATAGGCCGCGAGGGTTTTCTCAAATTCACGACTCGCTGTCAGCAACTTGGTTTTCTTTTTGTCAACCAATGCCTGGTGGTAAATCAAATTTGACAAACTGCCCACATGGTCGTTGTGTAAATGGCTAATTAGCACATAATCAATGCTATGCGTTAAATTATAGCGGCAAAGTGTGGGATACACGGTGAAGCCACAATCGAGCATGATGGTTTGGTGCCTGATATTTAATAGTGCAGAGGCATTGCCCCACTCGGGGTTGAAAACGCCACCTACGCCAAGAAATTTGATGATTTGCTGCATGCTGCTACTTGTTGTTTGCAAGAAAATCGGGTATCCTAAAAGAAAAAGTCAATCATACAGCTTGCGCCAAAATTGAAGGCAATTCGCTTTACGACCAAGTGGAAATTATGCTATTGGAAATTATGGGTCTTTTCTTGCGGATACTACTTATATTTTTGCAATTGACATTACAAAGTAAGCACATGAAATTAGATATACTTGCTTTTGGCGCCCACCCCGACGATGTGGAATTGAGTGCGGGTGGCACCTTGGCCAAGCACGTTGATTTGGGCTACAAAGTGGGAATAATAGACTTGACACCTTCGCAACTCAGCACGCGTGGCACCATTGAAAACCGAGCTTTGGAAGCCGAAGAAGCGAGAAAAGCACTTGGTGTGCATGTGCGCGAAAACCTGATGATGCACGATGGTTTTTTTGAGGTGGACAGGCCGCACCTGATGCAAGTGGTGCAGGTAATAAGAAAATACCAACCCGAAATAATTATTGCCAACGCACCCGACGACCGCCACCCGGACCACGGAAAAGCGGCGAAATTGGTTAAGGAAGCCAATTTTTTGTCGGGTTTGGTTAAAATTGAGTCGGAGCTCGATGGCGCTAAACAAAGCGCCTGGCGCAGCAAAACCTTCTTCCACTACATACAATTTAAGCATTTGGAGCCTGACGTAATTGTAGATATACGTGGCTACAAGGAGCAAAAACTGGCGTCTTTGCTTGCTTATAAATCGCAGTTTTACGACCCCAACTCAAAAGAACCCGAAACCCTCATTTCGTCAAAGGGATTTTTTGAAATGATACAATCACGAAATGCGGTTTTTGGCGGCATGTCGGCCATTTTTGAAGGCGAAGGGTTTATCAGTCAATTGAAACCGGCGGTTGACAATCTTTTCGACCTGAAAGGCAAGTTGTAGGTTTAGGGGTCTGGAGGCTTCTAGACAAGTTAGCCGCAAGGCATTGAGTAACTTCTTGCTACCTACATTTTGAATCATTGAATTTTAAATCCAATAAAAAGTATTTTTCAAATTCGGTCGGTTATTGTTGTCGCGAATACTATATTTGCGACAACAAAATAAATTGTTATAAAATGAGACAGTTAACATTCGCATCGCTGCAAGTAAAAAACCTGGAAGCTTCGAAAGACTTCTATGAAAAAAAGTTAGGCTTTGAAATTGGCGACACGAATCCACAAGCTTGTGTTTTCAAGTACAATCAAGGACAAGCAAGTTTTGCTATACGTACACCACTTGAACCCATTGAAGGAAAGGAATTGGGAATTGGCATATCTTTATGGTTTGCAGCCAACGAAAATGCAGATGATTTGAAAGAGAAATTCATTGCTAACGGAATCACTACCGTTGGAGAAATTATGCCGACACCTTTTGGCAGGGCATTTCACGTAAAGGACCTTGATGGTTATAAACTTACATTTCTGGAAACAAAATAATATGGCTAAAAAAATTGAGTTTAAGTTTAAATCGCCTGAAGAAAGCCCCGGCTACCTGTTGGGCCAATTGACTACCTTGTGGCAGCGAAAACAAAAAAAGGTATTAGACCCTTTAAACTTGACACAGACACAATTTGTCCTATTAGCGGCATTAGGTTGGCTTTCCAGAGAAAAAGAAAGTGTTACTCAGGTTGACATAGCTAATCAAGGAAATGCAGATAGAATGATGGTTTCTAAAGTGCTTAGAACATTGGAAGAAAAGAAATTTATCAGCCGGCAAGAACACCCAACCGACACTAGGGCCAAAGTAATTAAGTTGACGGATGAAGGCGCAAAAGTTCTGCAAAAAGCATTGACAGCCGTAGAAAATGCAGATATTGATTTCTTTTCTGTTTTAGGAAATGACCTGAAAGTGTTTAATCAGTATATGATAAATTTGAGCAATCAAAACAAAGAAGAATAAAATCGCAGTCATCAAAACTTTATTGAATTAATGTCAGGGAAAAAGTTTCATATCGAGGTTTGTAACCAACTTAAACCGAATAGCCTTTTGACATGAAAGAAGCCCGCAATCAGCCACTACTTATGCAATTTGTCTATGAATGCAATTATTAAACACATCACCTTCATATCATTGGTTTTTATTTTATGTGAATGTAAGTCTAATGTACAGCCACATAAAAATTATGAATCCGAAACTTTGAAAGTTGAGGAAATTTCTGAAAATATTTATAGACATATTTCATATCTGGAAACCGATGATTATGGAAAAGTTCCTTGTAATGGAATGGTTTATTTTAATGGAAATGATGCGCTGGTTTTTGATACACCCACGAATGATAAAGCATCAGCAGAATTGATTGATTGGATCGGAGATAGGAACATAAAAGGCGTAGTAGTTACACATTTTCATATCGATTGTCTCGGTGGACTTAAAGAATTTCACTTGAATGGGATAGCGTCATACGCATCAAATCTCACGATTGAACTTGCGAAAAAAGATAATTCTGAATTGCCAAAACAAGGATTTGATGACAAAATTGAATTTGAAATTGGTGAAAATATTGCCTACGCTCAATTTTTTGGTCCAGGACATACCAATGACAATATAATAGGCTATGTGCCAAGTGAACAAACGATGTTCGGAGGATGCCTAATTAAAGCACTAAATTCAGGAAAAGGGAATCTAGCAGATGCAAATACAAATAAGTGGTCGAGGACTGTTGAGAAGATAAAAAAGGAGATAACCGGAATTGAAACAGTTATACCCGGACACGGCAACCATGGTGGAATTGAACTTTTAGACTTTACAATTGAATTATTTAAAGAACAATAGAGTTTTGTGGCAATTCAGCTCTCATTCAGCGAGTTAAAGCCTGCCTTCCATCAGATTTGCTTTTATTAGCTACGGCGATGTAAATGAGATTTCAACGTTTCCTTACTTCGTAAATGTCTTTTTTGACACAGCTTTTTGTAACGCTTGAGCTACTGTTATTTCTCAGTTCGCTGCGCCATTCATTGGAGTTTATTTCGTAGGTTTTTGAAAGGATGCCATTGCGGTGAGTACACGGAAAAAAGTGCAATTGGCAACACAACAGGTTTGGAATAAAGGAATACCTACAGATTTACGAACCAAACCGCAGCTGATAAGAAGTCGCTTGGATAAATGGTAAATGCAACATTGAAACCTACGTAAGAGCGCAGATTTAAGAGGGTATTGCTATGTTTGTGAGTAGTATATATAAGAATTTGTACTTTGTAAAATGAAAACTTTTTTCGGACTGATAATATCTCTTTCAATTTTATCGAGTTGCAAAAATGATGGCACAACCAATGACGAAAATTCAACCGACGATGTAATTGATATCGACAATGACGGACAGTTTGCTCAAACATCTAAAGAAATAAATGAGCGAGCGCCATTTGTCAATAACGGCAATTGTCAATGTAAAGGACAATTTGAAAAGTGCACATTCCATGAAGTTTACGTTTACGGTGACGACACTTTAAAAATATGTTCTTGGTTTTTTGACGAAGAGACAAAGAAAATCAATGAATTCGAAGTAAGCGATTGTAAGAATGAAACTATTTTCAAAGGAAATCCACCTTCGGAGTATAAGCTGTTGAATTCAAGCCCATTAGTTATAGAAATTTTGACGACTTTGATGAATGAAAAAAATGAATGGGAGTTAAAGCCTGTTTATAAATTGACATTTATAAAAAATGACTCATCTTTCAAAAAGGAGGTTTCAGTTGTTCATAATTCATCATTAACCCATGACAGTCTTTCAATTTTGACAAACCGCGATGAATTGTATTTAAGAAAGTTGTTTGAATGTGCATTAAATGACGACATACATTGCCTTGAGTCATTTATTGCGTATAAAAGCCAATATCAACTTGACGGATCAATTGGTGAAATGTATTTGGAAATGGAGACACTATTAAACTTAAAAGAAAATAACTAATGCAGGGAAATACAAAACTTTCACGAGTACCAATGAGAAAACAAAAAGATCAACGAATAAAAGCCCTAAATTTCGAACTTGCAAGATCTAAAAAGAGTGAAGGATACGATTGACAGAATTCAAAATTGGTACAAACTCAATTGCAATGGCTATTGGGAACATAGTTATGGATATTCAATTGCGACTTTGGACAATCCAGGTTGGACAATACGAATTGACTTAGCAGATACTTGCCTTAATAAGCTTGAATTTAAAAAGGATTTTCAAAGCCTTGAATATGGCACGATTGGTTTATTATTAAAACTAACAACCAAGTTTTAGAAATTGCTTGTGGGCCTGAAAACTTAAAGGATGTGTTTGATATCTTTTTTGATGAAATAATTCCAAACCATGCTGACAAGGGTTTCTACTTTGATATGTACCTTCCGCTTCAAGGTCATGGCTTTGACATTTGGACACCGGCAAAGGCTGCAATTGTAAATGAAGAAACGCTTAGGCTCACTGAAATCCCAAAAGTTGAGCACAAGAACATTAAGGTTAAAGACGTTAACAAAATTGACTTTGACCAAGCTCTAATTGGATACCTTCAAATTGAATTATAAAGTTGGGGATGTTTTGAAAGTAACAATTGACGACATTGGCAACAATTTGATATTAATACCGAAAAAATAAAAACATCTGCAAACATCATGTTTGCAAAAGCGGGGGGCTTCTATGAAAGTAAAGTGCTAAATTTAAGCATTTAATGAAGTTTTGTGTTGAAAAAACAACTTTGCAAATATGTGAACAGTTAAAATCACTTGAACATAAATGCTATTTTTGAAACATGAGTGCCAAAGACGACATACTTTTAAAACTTAAGAAGGCAAAGTTTGACCTTTCGAAAAAGTATCCTATTGCATCTATGGCACTTTTCGGTTCTTATTCAAGGGATGATTATACTCAGGAAAGTGATGTTGATATTCTTGTGGAGATTAATGGAAGAATTGGATCGAAGTTTATTGATTTAGCGTATGACCTTGAAGAGGCCATTGGTAAAAAAGTTGATTTGGTTTCAAAGAATGGGATAAAGCCCCGATACTTTGATTTCATTAAAAGCGACTTGATTTATGTCTAAGCGCGATAATCTAACCTAAATACATGGGGATAGTGCTATGTTTGTGAGTAGTATATGCAAGTTTGCGCTAATTTTAAATGATTGAGCTATTCAAAATAGAAAGATTACAACGAGGAGTCATTTTGGCTTTTTTAGTTGCAATTTTTTTTAATATATTAATCGACTTCGAGTCAATTAATAAGTCGATAATCTTAAGCTCATCGACATTTTTTGGGTTGTTCGTTGTCACTTTATACTATTCATTCGGAAGATTAAAGTATAAAGTTGAAAATGACTTTTTAATATTGATATGGTCAGATAAACTCATCTTTAAGCAAAAGGAAATTGACAAAATATTTATCCGCGACATCAAATCGTTAGTTGTTGACAATGAGTGTCTTATTGAAATAATAACGAGAAATAAAAAGTTTAGATTAGGTAGGTGCAAAATACCAATTTTAAAACTGAAAAATGATAGCCCAAGATTGATACAGAACCTTATTCGAGAAAACCCCGAAATCAATATAATTGATGAAATTGAAGTTCAATTAAAGAGCACCTTCTTCAAAATACTCTTACTTCCTCTTATTTGGATAATGCTTGTTGGTTTTACAATCAGAATAGTTTATGACTTACTTTATGACTTCAGTCTTTCTGATATATTTGTTTTGATAGTTATACTCATGCTTATTTGGCCATCGACGATATTTATTACAGTTTTAAGTTTTTTCACTTCTAATGAAAAATCTGATTCCAATGAAGAATGAACTAGGTCCAGATAGACAACATAAATCAAGTGAGTCAACTGCTAAAAGGATATAAATAAAACCACCCCAAATTTTAACCCTGAAAGTCAATTATAGTTTCAGGCGTTTGGCAGCTATCATATCGCGGAAGGCAATGCCGGTGAGCGGTAAACTAATGAAATACAAAATGCTGTAGTAGCCAAGCCAAGGCGCAAGCATGAGGCTTTGCATGAGGTAAATAATGGGGAAATAAATAATGGCCAATACAAATTTGACAGAACCCCTAAAGTCGCGGTCTTTGACCAGGTTGTGGGCAAGCAGCACAAAAACCGGATACGAAACCAAATGATTTATCGCGCCGCAAAGCGCAAAGGGCAGGGTTATAACATTCATCAAAGCGCCACTGTGTTTCCAATCTTCATAAGGTTGGTTGCTCAGTATTTTCACATCATTTTCAAAGGTGTTTTTCAATGACTTGTGGCGGCTTCTTTTTTGTTTCCAGTGCGTGAAATGCGCTTGGTAATCGGGTTCGGGAATATTGAGAATAAGGGGTTTTAGTCCACTTTCAATCTGCTTTGTAAACTGTGTGAGAAAGGCTTTTTCATCGGCAAAAAGCGCTGTAAAATCCATGCTGTCAATAGGCTTTCCAAATTGAATGAGCACATCGGCGCGGCTGTTTTGGTTGCCATAATATTGTATGCCCATCGGCACCACTTTTACCGAAAGGTTGAACTCATTTCGCTCAAGGGTTTCAAATACAATGCGCGCACAACCTTTTTGCAAGGGGCGCAGGAAAAAGCGCAAATCCTGATTGCCTTCCGGAAAAATTCCAAGTGCTTCGCCTTGTTCCAATATGTCGTAGCATTCGCTAAACGTGCTCCTGTTTTTTTTCATATTGGCCATACCGTCTCTAAACCTGAAAATTGGCCGCATCTTTAAACTACGCAAAAATGTATTGGCCCATGGGTTATTAAATACGTCGCCACGCGTGAGAAAATGTGGCGGGCGCGGTTGCACAATATGTATCAATATGGCATCAAGGAATGCATTTTGGTGGTTTCCGGCAAATATTACTGCCCCTTTTTCTGGAATGTTTTCCAAGCCGTGTACTTCAATTTTTCTGAAGTAAAACCGGGCTGAGAATTTTACATAGCGTTTTAATATGCGGTATATAAGGCTGTCACTCACTTTTATAAAACTGTTTAAATAATAGCGAAACCAAAAATCCTGAAATAATATGCCAAATGCCGTACCATGCGGCTATAATGGCCATGGCGCCGTTTCCGTCGAAAAAATTGAATACCAAGACCAAACCCAAACCAGTGTTTTGAATTCCTGTTTCAATACTAATGGTTTTGGTGGCCGCCCTGCCAATGCCGGTAGCCAAGCCAAGCAAAAAGCCCAGAAACAGAGCCAATCCATTATGTAAAAAAACGAGATAAACCACATGTTGGTAGTATTTTGAAAATACATCGGTATTGGCGGCCAAACCGGCGGCAATAATAATGAGCAGCAAAACGAAGGACGCAACCTTGATGGGCTTTTTTATTTTTTGGGCAACAGCGGGCCATTGCTTGCTCACAAACATGCCCGCAATCAGTGGCAATACCATAATAGTCATTACAATTTTTACCAATTGCCAAAAATCTATATGCACCGAGGCGTAGAGCGCTTGGGTTTGCGGCAGTAGCGATGACCAAAGTTTGAGTTGCAAAGGCGTAACCACAAAAGCCGCAAGTGTAGAAACCATAGACAAGCCCACCGAAAGCGCCACATTGCCTTTGGCCAGGTAGGTGAAGAAATTGGAAACATTTCCACCCGGACAGGCGGCTATCAATACCATGCCCAAAGCCAATGAGGGTATGGGTTGAAGCCAGATAATGAGTAAAACAGTAATGGCAGGCAACAAGAGGTATTGTGAAAAAAGTCCGGCTAGGGCTGCTTTTGGATAGCTTACCACGGCCCTGAAATCGCTGCGCTTGAGCGACAGGGCAATGCCAAACATGATGACCGCAAGTGCCAGGTTGAGCATTTGCAATGCATCGGCATCAAAATTAATTTTTATAAGGTCAAGCTCTTGTTGCACACCGCAGAGATACTCAGTTTAAATTCAATACTTATGCTTGGCGGGTGGGTAATGGCGTTGATAAACCACTTTTGGCAAAACTTGGCAAAAGGTATTTTTGAAGCCTGAACCAACAACACAGAACATTGAAAACCCTCATTTTATTAGCCATTTTAGCCGGATTGATGATGTTTACCAATCCGCCGCTCGAAGACCACAAGGCCGCTGTAAAAGCCAAATATGTTGAAATGATTGACAATAAAATGGACGAAGGCGATTTGGGTGATGCCCTGAAAATCATATCAAAAGGGCTGGGCAGTTTTGTGATTGACGGCATTATAGACAGCAGGGTTTCGCGCGCGAACTACGTATTGTTTTCGCTCACACAGCTTCAAAAAAACAGCGAGAAAAAAGTGGTGGGAATTGGCATTTTTGGCAATGTGTTTATTCCCGAAGATTTGAATATTTCAAAAGAAGATTTGCTCAATAGTGCAGATTAGCAAGCCGGTTGTGCTTTTCAGAGCAAATAAAAAAGGCCGGAAAATTTCCCGGCCTCTGTTCACAAAAATGTATGAAGTAATCTTAAGTTTCGGTACCTGTTGCCAGCACCATTAGGTTGCAAGCAAATATTCAATGGCTAGGTATTTATATTGAAAACCCTGCTCAAATTGAATCCAAACCTGATGCCGGTTCCTTTGAAAGGCGTATTGGTTTCTGTAATAAATGCAGGTTCGGTCATGCCGATTGAGTTGGTCAGGTGAAGCTGAAAAACGTGTCCACCGGTTTCAATGTCAAAACCCACAGAAAAACAGTTGTAATAGCCTGCCGCCAATTGCTTGGGGAAAACGTAGTAGTATTCCACATTGATAGAGGTGCTACCCGAAATCATGTACCGGCCACCAAAACCGCACGAAAAAACGTCGTTGGCTTCGGCACGTGTGCTTACCATGTTGCGGTGTACCAGGGTGGGGCTTATTTGCAAGCTCAGTTTTTCGTTGAACTTACGTGCTATAAGCAATTGGTGGGTGTAGTACCACCGCGCGCTTGATGGATAAAAAACACCCGGGTGCAGCAGTGCGAAAGGTTGATCGGCGGTTTTTACCACGGCACTCACAAAATACGAAACCGAAATAGGCATTTTCTTGCCACCGGTCGATTGCCTTAGCAGTCGGTATTTTGCAAATCCATCATAGGTTTTTCCGGGATCTTTGGTGCGACCCACGCCAATCATCAAGCGGTTGGTTACTCCGTATTCAAATCCCAACCTGATGTTGGCCTGATCGAGACCAAGAAAGTTGTAAAACGGGCGACCCTGCGTAGGCGGACCAAATCGGTGAGAAATCCTGAAGTTGAGAACCCCTTTGGCATCTTGCTCCACGGTATGGCCATTTACCAACCGCGTGGTTTTAAAAGTGGCAAAGGTGTAGTAGGTTTCTTCTTCTTTACCTTCATTGGCCTCGTTCATAAGGTCGTCAAGGTCTTGCGCCAACAGGCTCAGCGGCAATAATAACAGTCCAATTATTAGTATTCTCATTCAGGTTAACCTTTTTTCTCCAGTTCGTTCAAGTCAAGTTTTATGGTAAGCTCCACCACTTCGGCTATATTGTCAACTACCATGCTTGGAATAGGTACTTCGTGGTCGGCCAATTTCACATTGAATTTGGTTTCGCATTTCAGGTTTTTGCCATTTACCACTACGGTGCCGGGCACTTCATAAGGTTTGGTAACGCCTCTAATAGTCAGGTCGCCTTTCACATTCACGTTGTAGCTTCCGTTTTTGTCAAAATCAACTTCTTTCAGGTTGGTAATATTTCCTTCAAACTCCGCTTCAGGGTACTTTTCTACCCACATGTATTTTTCTTCGAGAAAGTGTTGGTACATGAGGTCTTTTTTGAATTCAAAAGCTCTGATGGGCACTTTTACGTGTATGCTTCCGTCTTCGGTTTTTATTAAGGCAGAGCTTTTTTTGTTTACCGCGGTAATGTCTTCAAGCGGGGCAATTGAGAAGAAAGTTATCTCGCCCGCTTGGTTTTGAAAATAAACTTTGGGGGCATCTTTGAAGGCAATGGTGGCCAATATGGGGAGTACCAGTGCAAAAAGGGCAATTCTTTTCATTTTATTAGTTATTAGTGGTTCCTTGATCAATCCAGGCTTTAAGTTTATCAATTTGGCATTGGTCTATTTTGGGCAGCCCTTGGGGCATGGCAAAATAGCCGTTGTCGTGGTTTACCGAGCCATACAGCCGGCCATTGTCGGCCCAGGGCTTCACGTTGTCGTAGCCATCAAGATTTACCCCGCTTGATGACATTGAGGCATTGTGACAGCTAATGCAGCTATTGCTCGTTAAAATGGGAACAATATCGCTGGTAAAAGACATGTTGTCTGTTACGCAACTGTTATTGTTTTGGCTCGGGTACATGTCTTCTTCGTTGTCGTACCAGCAGCCTTGTGTTGCAAAGGCTATAAGAAGTGCCAATGCAAGGTTTTTTGTTTTCATGTATTTAGTTGTTGTTTGCTCCATCCTTAATCCAAATTGCTATTTTCCTTAGGCTACAATCGTCAAGCTTGGCACCGCCTTGTGGCATGGCCGAGTAGCCGTTTTTGTGTCTTATTGAACCCATCAACCTACCGCGGTCCACGGCGGTTTTCACATTGGTATATCCTTGCAGGTTCACGTTGCCAGAGGGTAAGTTGTTGTTATGGCAACCTTGACAATAAGTTTTCAAAATAGGTTGCACCGAGGCACTAAATGTTACCTGCGCTGTGTCGCAAGAGCTTTGCACGCACTTGTTGTTTTTGGCGCCCTGATCTATCCATTTTTTTACCAAATCTATTTGATCTTGGGTAAAGGGGCCACCACCGCTGTAGGGAGGCATCATGCGTTCGCCGCTTGAAATAAGCACCGTGTAAAGTTTGCTTCTCGATGCGTTGCCAGGCGATACACGTCCGGTATTGATAATGTTTTTGTAGCCGTCCATTACCACACCTTCTCTTCTCGAGCTTGCATCGTGGCAACCCGATTTGGCACAACCGCTTTGCAACAATGGCAAAATTTCGCTCTCAAAATAAACCGTGTCAGGATCGCATTTGCGCGGTTGTTTCACCGTGGTGTCTTGTTTGGTAGTGTCTTGCTTGGTGGTATCCTTTTTTACCGGATCGTCAATAAAAATCGGATCGTGCACACAGGCATTCAGAATAAGGCTCAAAAACAAGAGGCTCATCAGGTAGGTTAGTATAGTACTCAGTTTCATTTGGTGTTCTCATTAAATTGTTTGCAGCCCGCCTTTACGTTGAAAAGGAACAAAAGGTGACTTCATGGGTAATTTTTTTTCAAAATTGCTTAGAACAAAATTGATTTTCAGCTAATTAGTTCAAATTATTTTGTAGCTCACTTTGGCTAGTGTGCATTTGCCGCCCACTATGGGAGCCATTTTGGATATGGCCACCTGAAGATTGTGGCAAGTGGGAAACTCGTTTTTAATGCGCCAAGCCATCCTTCGCGCCACCGATTCCAGCAGCTTTTGGGTAATTTTCATTTCAGATTTTACAATTTGGTACAAACGGGCGTAGTCGGCGGTTTCTTCCAGGTTTTCATCAATCGCGGCCTTTTCAAAATCCATTTCAAAATGCACATCCACCACAAAAGTCCTTCCTATCTTTTGTTCGGTTTCGCTCACGCCATGAAAGGCAAAAAACTCCATTCCTTCAAGGGCTATTGAGCCCATTACTTTACTGTCAAAAGGATTTTGGTACATAGGTTATACATTTAATAAGTTCTACATTTGCCTGCAAATAAATTGAAGAATATGGCAACTGATCGCTATGAACACCACGATTATTTTTTATTAGATGAATTATTGACCGATGAACACAAATTGATCCGTGATTCGGTGCGCAAGTGGGTTAAGCAATCGTTGTCGCCAATTATTGAAGATTGTGCGCAGCAGGCCGAATTTCCGGCACATATTGTCAAAGAACTGGGAAATATTGGCGCCTTTGGTCCGCACATTCCTGCCGAGTATGGCGGTGGCGGACTTGACCATATTTCTTACGGCATCATCATGCAAGAAATTGAACGCTGCGATTCAGGCATCCGTTCCACCGCTTCGGTTCAGGGTTCGCTGGTTATGTACCCAATTTACCGCTTTGGCAGCGAAGCACAAAAACAGAAATACATTCCCAAACTGGGTTCAGGCGATTGGTTGGGCTGTTTTGGACTTACCGAACCCGACCACGGTTCCGACCCCGCCGGTATGAAAAGTCATTATGTGGACAAAGGCGATCACGTGGTATTGAATGGTTCAAAAATGTGGATCAGCAACGCCCCATTGGCGGATGTGGCAGTGGTTTGGGCAAAAAACGAAGAAGGTGTGGTGCATGGCCTTATTTTGGAAAAAGGCATGGAAGGCTTTAGCGCACCCGAAATACACAATAAATGGTCGCTGCGAGCCAGCATTACAGGCGAACTTGTTTTTGACAATGTGAAAGTGCCAAAGGAAAATATTCTTCCGGGTGTAAAAGGACTCAAAGGCCCCTTGACCTGCCTCAACTCTGCGCGGTATGGAATAGCTTGGGGAGCCATTGGCGTGGCGCTCGATTGCTACGATACCGCCCTGCGCTATGCCAAGGAGAGAAAACAATTTGGCAAACCAATAGCCTCGTTTCAGTTGCAGCAAAAGAAATTGGCTGAAATGATTACCGAAATTACCAAAGCGCAGTTGCTTACCTGGCGCCTGGGCGTTTTGCAAAACGAAGGCAAAGCCACTCCGGCTCAAATTTCAATGTGCAAGCGCAACAATGTGGAAATGGCGCAAAAAATAGCGCATGATGCCCGACAAATGTTGGGCGGAATGGGCATAACCGGGGAATACCCCATAATGCGCCACATGATGAACCTTGAAAGTGTGGTTACCTACGAAGGCACGCACGATATTCACCTGCTAATTACCGGAATGGACGTAACCGGCGAAAATGCTTTTGTGTAGGAAAGCTCGCTGCGTACTAATAATATTTGGTTGCTTTCAATACAAATGAAGCGGTGCTTTTGGCTAAGACTTTTGTGATTGAATTCATTGATTTTGTGAAGCATCCACACACAAATTCGGTGCTGCAACCTCCAATCAAAAAAGGCTATGTTTGTAGGCACAGCAAGTGATGCAATGACCTACGAAAACGCCCTGAAAATATTTGGACTCGATGAAAATTATGGCTTGATAGAATTGAAAGCCGCAGCCCGTGAAAAATTCAAGCTAACATTTGAGAAAGCAGGTCTTGTACAAGTGCCTATTGAGCAGGTTTATTGGGCTTACGAGATGTTGCATTTTTTTCATAACCACAGCAGGCTCGAGGTGGAACTTGATATGGCAAGCTGGCATTTGAAAGAAGCGGACTTAACCAAACCCTTAAATGCCTTTCTAAGACTTGACCAACGGCAGTTTTTAAGGAGCAAATACTATAAAAGGCTGAATGTGCTGGGCAATTTTTTTGATAGTTTGGCTTTTATTCTCTTGTTGGGTTCATGCGCACTGCCTTGGTTGTTTGGCACTTGGAAGGGCACAGTTGGCTATTTTGTCGGAATTATTGGCTGGATGGTGGTTTTCTTTAGTTGCGCGCGATATTTTACAGGTATCAAAGGGTTTAGATGGGGACGTGCGCGCCAGAATTTTGGTGTCATGTTTCGGACCTACATTTTTTGGGCAACCCTTCTCATGGTTGTTCAAGTGCTTTTGTTGCCGTCTATAGTGTTCAGGTTTGTGGTACCTACAGTTCCACTGTTGGTGGTTTATATAGGCTTGGCAATCATCACGCGCGCATTGGTAGGTCTATTCGGCGCAAAAGGAGGTTTTTTCACTTACCTGCTTCCAATGGGTATAGTGCCTTCTGTATTAAGTCTGTATTTTCTGTTAGGCTTGGTAAAAACCACCCCACTTCCCGATGAAACTTATTCTTTTACACCTTTTTATACTCGCTTTGGCACCGAGGCATATATGGAACCGGGAGCCGTATTATACCTGCAAAACAATGCCTACGAGAACGAGGTGGGCATCCGGATATTTGCAAACAAAAACGGATTTAAAAAAGACAGCATTTGTTTGCATTTTTCTGAAACACTATTAGGTCATAAGCATTTGGATAGCTGGGATTTTAAATAATAAAGGCTGCCACAGTGGCAACCTTTATTATTATACTAATGACTAAGAACCTGAGAATTATCTGATGACCGTGAGGGTGCCATTTAAAGAAACGGGTTCCATGCCGTATTTCGGAAGCATGGTCATTTTGAAGAAGTACTTACCCATAGAGACAATGTCTCCATTGAAGTATCCGTTCCATCCTTCATTTGGATTGGTTGATGAATAAACGGCAACGCCAAGTGAGTTGTAGATGTCTATTCTGAATGTTTCGTGCTGACTAACTGAAAACCTGAATATGTCATTTATTCCATCATTATTTGGGCTAAAGGCACTCGGAATGTAGGCATACACATCATTTTCATCCACCACTTCACTTATAAACACACCGTCGCAAGTATCCACTTTATGTTCTGCTGTGGCGGTTCCGCAAATATTCACCGTGTAAACTTTGTAAATGCCGGCATGATCGGCTTTATGGTACTTGCCTTGCATTTTATTGTCCCACGAAACATAATCCAAGTGAGAACCTTTGGCATGCAATACTATATAATTACTGTCGCACAAAATGGTGTCCCCTGTTATTTCAATCGTGGGCACATCGCTTTCCGAAACTTTTATGGTATCGCTTCCCACCGCACACTGATTCATTACTTTTACTGAATATTCACCACCTTTTGTAATGTCAATGTTCTGTGTGGTATCGCCTGTATTCCACTCATAATGGGCATTTTTTTCGTTTACTCCAAGCTGCATCTTTTTGCCAATACATATAATGGTATCGGTACCAAGATTTACCGACAGGGTAGTAGTATTTCTTTTGAGCAAAATGTGTTTGGTTGTGCTGCAGCCAATCGCATGGTCAGTTACGGTTACACCAACGGTGCTCGTATCTTTTAAATACACTTTGGGCGAAGCCAAACGCGGATTTGAGAATTGGGTGGCAGGTTTCCATGCATATTCGTATGAGCCAATGGCTTTTACACTCACCGTTACACTGTCATAAGCGCTGCAATATGCCGTATCGGCGGGAAGATAAAAATCAGGGTTGTTGAAAACGGCAATGTTTTGGGTAATGGAGTCAACCCCGCAATCGTCAATCAAAAACAATTTTACAGGCATTACTCCCGACTGCTTAAAGCTGATATCGGGTGGGTTGGTTCCGGAGTAATTTTGGGTGCTTGCATATTTGCCAAACGACCACAGGTAGGTGGCTGTGCCTTTGCTTGATACAGATTTATTGCTGATTTTGAGTTTGTCTTTAATACATAAAATCTCATCGTTCACATCAAATTGAGAATGTGATTGGCAGCAATTGTTGTCAACTTTTATGTAAATACTTTTGGTTTCTACATTGCCAAAATTGTCCTTTAATGTCACAGTCATTTTGGTAGAATAGGGGGGCGAAATTTTGGTGTGAAAAGCCAAGGGATTGGCAACCCACGATGAATTGTTCCATGAAATGGTATAGGGTTTTGCTACACATGACATGCTGAGAAAATCGGTGCTGAGACTGTCGTATTTACAAATGCTGAAGGAATCGGGACCGCCAATGAATGGCTTGTTGTCAATTTTTATGCTTTTAATAATAGTATCAGAACATCCGGCGCCGTTGTCGTTAAACACAACAAGTTTTACATTATAAGTTCCTTTTTTCTTGTAAAGGTGTTTCACTGTGCCGTCACCCAGAGTGGTTTCTCCATCGCCAAACGACCATAAACTGTACACGAGATTGCTGCCCGAGGTGTCTTTTGATTCATTGGTAAATTTGATTGAATCGGCGCTGCATTGGTTGTCGAAAGTGAAATTGGCCACCGGAGGAGAACAAACAGGTTTGCCACTAGACGATATCTTTAGGGTATAGCAAATATCAAGTTTGGGCCATTTGGTTGAATATTCACCATTGCTTGAAAAAAACTTCATGCTCCTGTTCTTTTTAGTTTCATCCCTGTTTTTAATACTAATACCAAAACTAGAGTCAGGATAAGCAATCATATCTTTTATCATTTTGGTGATATCAATGTCCGGATAATCTTGATTGGATTTAGTTGATTTAGCCAAATAAACTTCGTTTAATCTGCTTGTCTTTGGTTGATTGTTCCAGTTAATAGTCGTATCGGCCCAACTTTGGGTAATTCTTCTCAGCACAGAAGCGTTTTCTCCGGTTTGTCCTGCATTGGAACTCGTGGATGAATAGAACAAGGACAACTTCGCTGACTTTATTTCAGCATCTTTTGGAATTGTTGACAAATCAAATTCCAAAAAACCTCTGCCTGTAGAGTACGCCCCATCCTTTGGAATGAGGTAAACCCACGCTGCATAATCTTTTATTTTGTAAAGAGAGGTAGTTGGGTGGTTGCTATTTATCATGGCATCCTTGGCTTGGTTCGGTCCGGGTTGTATGCTTATACATACCTTTTTGGCCAATATTTTATAAAATGTGGCTGTTCCGGTTACATCACCGTAGCAATTTGCGTCTTTTACCGATGTGATGGTGTAGGTAATGGTATCGCCGGGTTGCTCGGTAAAATAATAGGTATTCATATTTTCAGGCACCTTTATTTTTTTGGTATTCGTTCCATCAGAGTAAGTGACCTCCCAGGGGCCTGCACCTGTGCATTCGAGTTTCATCAATACGGTTGATCCGGCATAGAAATTACCCCCACCGCTCAATTTTGCAGTGGGTTTTGCTACTACTACATAGCCTGAGGTTGAGTCAGTTCCTGTTGAATCTGTTACTATTAGTGTAACTTTATATTTTCCGGCACTTCCATAATAAACTTTTGGAAAATTGCCGGTAGCACTCTTTGGGTTTCCTCCCTGAAACCGCCACTTCGCCGTTTTTACTTTGCCGCGGCTAATGTTGAAATAAGTGACATAATCGCCGGGACAAACTTGCTCGTGATCGGCGTAGTAAACAGCTGTTAATTTGGTGACTTCATTGATGGCAGATTTGGCGTTTATAATACCAAAGCCAACCCCGTTTTTGAGTTTTGAAGGTAAGTTCTTTACAGGTTTACATGTTTTCTGCAAGATATCAAGTAGATCGCTTTCGGAAATACCTGGAGCTTCAGACATGATAAGCGCTACCAAACTTGCCACCATGGGCGATGCCATTGAAGTGCCGCTAAGGTAATCATAGCTGCTGTTGCTATTGGGCACGCAACTGTAAATATCGTCGCCAGGCGCCATAACGGTAACCGTTTTTCCATAATTGCTAAAGCTCGTTATCTCATCTTGTTTGGTAGTAGCACCCACGGAGATTACGTGGTCATAAGCAGCAGGATACAATGGAACGTCAGTACTGCTGTTTCCGGCAGCAGCCACACACACAACCCCGTTTTTGTGGGCATTTTGTATAATGGCATCGTATGTTTTTGAATATTTTGGCGATCCCCAAGACATATTTATAACATTAGCGCCATTTAATATAGCGTACGTAACACCATCGAAGCCATTTTGCACATAGCCTCCACCGCCTGATGAAGCGCTGGCTTTGATGGGCATTATGCTTACTTTAAATGCCACGGAAGCAACTCCTTTATTATTGTTGGTACTTGCTCCTGCAATGCCGGCCACGTGGGTGCCATGCACAAATGACGATATACTTGACTTTGGTGGCGAAGGGTCATTGTCTCCATCAGCCACGTCCCAGCCGTCAACATCGTCAATATAGCCATTGCCATCATCATCTTTGCCATTGCCGGGGGTTTCGCCGCTGTTGTGCCAATAGGCATCTTTCAAATCTTCATGAGTCAGTAAAAAGGCATTGTCAACAATTGCAATCACAATATCCTTTGATCCACGAGATTTTGCCCATGCATCTTCGGCTTCAATATTTTTTAAATACCATTGTTTTGAATTGAGATCATTAGGGGTGAAAAAGAATTCATCAAGTGGAACTTCCTCCATATAATCTACCAAATCCAAGGCATTTATGGTTTCCAGATCTGTTGCGGAAAGTGCTTCTGAAAATTCTAATTCAACCACAAATTTTACATCGGTGTTGAGGCGTGCGAAAGGAAATCGGGTGCCAATTATATTATAATCAGCACATATTTCATTTATGGTAGTGGTGTAGTTTTCATTTTCAGTTGATGGCTCACCGGCAAGCTCATTGAATTCGTTTTGAAATTTCAAAAAATACTTGAATTTCTGTATATCCTGTGCAAGCGCGGTATGCGTAATAATAGCCGTAAAAAGCGCGATGGCGGAGATGACTTTCTGCATAAATGTTGTTTGTATGCAAGATATGTACACTCTCCTCCGGGCGCTTTTGATAGCAGTTGCATAAGGATACTCGTGTCGAATTAGAGCCTAATCGTGTCGCGTTTGTGGGCTGAATTTATCCATACTCAAGAAAAAATGTGTGTATATTGTTGACAATTATTCAGTTAGCCTAATTTAGCACAAACCCTACCTCCAAACAAAACCCAATACATCCTCATTGGCAACGGTGTAGATGGGGTTTTGCGGGTTTGATACATGGGTATTTCGTATGGCATCGAGCACTGTTTCTACACTGATTTGCTTCATACATTGGTTGTTGCCACCACAAGGCGGTACGTCAAATTCGTGCACACAGGGGCTGCAATACAGGTTTTTGTAAATGGCCAGCACATTATTGAGCGCTCCGTATTGGGCGGGCGAACAGGGACCAAACAAGGCCACGGTTTTGGTGCCACAGGCTGCTGCAAGGTGCATGGGGCCGGTGTCGTTCGTTACCACCAAATCGGCCTGTTGTATGAGCGATATCAATTCTTCAAAACTCGTTTTTCCTGCCGTATTTATAATGTGGTCATCAGTAAATCCTTGAAGCAATTCTGCCACGTATGGGGCTTCGGTTGGGGCTCCTATTACAACAAGTTTCTTTTGCGGAAAATCTTTTCGCAAGGCTGAAATTAATTGCCTGAAATTTTCTATTGGCCACCTTCTCTCAATTCTAAGGTCTGATGCATTAGGGTTTACTATAATATAGGGTGCAGAAACCACAGGCTCAAAGCCGGTTTGCAGCGGATATAAACTGTCAATGATTTTTTCAACCTGCAGCAAACGAGCCATTTGCAGATAGGTTTGCATTATAGGTACTCTTGTATTATAATACAGCATGTGGGTATAGATACCCATGCGGTAGTGGCTCGAGCGAAGGTAAAAGCCCAGGCGGTTGCGTGCCAAACTCAGGGTTGTGGTAAGGCTGCTGAAATTTGAGTAAATCTCTAAATCTATAAAAACACCAATTTTAAGACTGATAAGCTTGTAGATGAAAGCCGGATAGCCAGCCATTAATTGCAATGCCGAACGGTCGTTGAGCAAAACCACTTGGTCTATACAATCCATTTTTTCGAGCAAAGCCTTGTTTCCGGCGGTGCTGATAAATATTATTTTAGCCTTGGGATAATTTGCTCTGAGCGTTTGCAGCAGGGCAGAAGCTTGTACTATACTGCCCAAACCCTTGTATTTGCAAACCGCTATGGTTTTGAATTCCTTGTCGAGGTTGTGGTTAAGCTTGAGCAGAAAACCTACAAAGCGTACCAAAATATTGGTGGCCGAAACAAATGGTTTCACCAGGTTATTATCAATCCAAATTTGGGTTTTAGTATTCATACCAATTTTCTATGATTGATGCGGAGCTTATTGAAACGGGGTGGTCAAAGGTAATGGTAATCAAATCGGGTTGTTGCAAATGCCAGTTGTATTGCGTCCAAATAGGGATTTGATACAAATCGTGTTTGCCTACAAAAAACTGAAACGTGCCTAATACTTCTGAATTTTTGCTGAAAACCAATTGCGCATTTACCTTTTCTTCGGTGTCGGCCTGTCCTGTTATTTGCAATACATCGCCAATTTTGCAGGTATCGGGTTCAAAATAAATTTTTTCTACTTGCTCATTTACGGCTACAGTCTGCCTTTTTTTACTATCTCTGGGTAGTAAATAATAAGATGGATACCATTTTAAATTCCAGGTTCTTGGATAAGATACTTTACTACCTGTCTTGATATTAGGAATGTTGTTATTTCTGTTCCATATTTGATAGCCTGCTACCAGGGTGTCGGGTTGGTAGTTGTTATAAATCCAATGTGCCAAAACCTCATATCTGATGGCGTTTGGTACACCATCGGTATTGTCCCACCAATTGTCAGGGAAATGGCTGAAAACCACTAACGGAATGTCCATTGCGCGCATTTCGTCAATATTGCTGAGTTGAATGCGATGGGTCATTTCGTTTTGCAGCGATTGATTGAAATAGCTTGGCACCCTGCGTTGCGCATAAAAGTAAAGCATAGGTGTATTACTAAAATCAAAAAATGTTTGCGCACTTGTCAAATTGGCATTCAAATATTGGCTGATTTCCAATGTTGCTTGTTTCTTTTTTTGAATTTTCTCAGCCTCAATTGCTTGTGTCTGAGAAGAGGTAAGGTCCGCTGAAGCCGCCGTTGCAAGTTGGTCAATAAAAGGGATAGCCGTGGAATGACCGCCATATTTTGCCAGAATTATCAAGCCAGTGGCCGTTAACACCAAAACCCATGGTCTGCGATTTGCGGCCGCTTTTTTTACGACGAACAAAGTGACTATCAGGTAGAAAAAGGAGGAAAGCGCGCGGTCGCTGCCTTCTATAAAACCATGTCGCACAAGGCCCCTTGATGCATTGAAAAAGTAATACAAGGAGAGAAACAGTATGGCAACATTTAGGAATTGATTCGATTGATTTTTACCACGGATATTCCATTGTTTGATGGTGAGAATAAACAACAACATAACCACACAAGGAAATATATAGTGATGGGCAATAAAAACCCATGAGGTGGTATTTGGTGCAATCTTGCTGTAGGCATGGGCCTGCGAAGCTGATAAATAATCGAGTGCCTGCAGGGCGTTGCCGGCAATTTTGCCTTCGTAATAATAATTTAAGGAGTAAAAAACTGATGCGACAAACAAAATAGTAGCCCCGCCTACCAGTAGCCATTGCCATACAATTCTTTGCGCTGATACGGCGTTGTTTTTGTGTTTTATTTGGTTTAATATGCTCATTACCAGATGAATAATCGCTACTCCGGCAAGTGCCGGAATATGCGCTGCGGCTATGTCAATTCGCCAGAAAAGAAGAAAAACGGTCCAAAGAATATTAAAAAGAATGGTTTTGAATCCGGGGTTTTTAAAATACCGGTACATAATAAAAACCGAAACCAAGGCTAGCCAATAGGAGGCGGGCAACAAAAATTGAACAAAGGGAAAGAGCAATAAAATTCCGAACGACCAACTGCCTGAGTTGATTGCTTTTTTGAGAAAATAATAGTACGTGAGCCAGGCAAAAGGGAAGAACAAATGTTGCCAGACAAGGGCATCGGTTTGAGCTTGGTAGCCATTTATCAGGCTGTATAAATAGAGTGGAATTTGTTCGCTGAGCAAATGGGAGCTGAAAAAATCGACAAACGGAATTTCGTGAAATTTGAAAACACGCATCATCGCATTGGCGGGATTGGCGTTTTCAAACAGTTCAAATGTATCAACAAAAGCCGGGCTGAGGTAAATCAAGCATCCGCCAATTAGAATAAAAGCTGGATAAATTTTGTTGCTGAGAAAGTGTGCATTTACTCTACCCGACACAATAAGTCTGCGCACAAACCAATGCGAAAGACCTAATAAAAGAATTTTTGGCAGCCATGGAATGGGTAAAATAATGACACCCACATAAACGATTACCCTCAATTTCCATTTTATTGTCACCGGTTTTCGCCAACGATTGGGCTTTACCAGAAAAAAACATAACAACAAGACCAACCACAGCAGGGAAGTAGCCGGGTAGCCAAAGCTTGTTTCGGACAATAACAAAATGGCATAGACCAAAATGGAAATAATAAAAATACCTGATATTGCTTTTTTGAAATAGCGATTTTTAAAAATGCGCTGTGGAATCAAAAGAGTTGCCAACAAAAAGGTGCAGGCAAATGGCAATAAAAGGTGGGTAAAATAGGCACTAGTTCGTTTGCCGATATCAATTCCATCGAAAGTAGCTTCACCCGGCAGAACAGTGGAATGGTGGTCGAGTGAAAGGTCTAATTTGCTGAGCGACAGCCATACAGCTATTGCACCAAGCAAGGCGCTTGTGTAGATGAGCGCGGCTGACCATTTCCTTTTCATTCTATGCAAAGATGGTAGAAATACCGCTTTATTTACCTTTTAGTCAATGGCTAATTAATTTTCATACGCCCAAACGCTCAAAATGAGAGGGTTCTGTAAGTTCAGATGACTTATTTCAGGTTGATGAGCGCCTGGTATGTTCCTTTCACCACCTCATTCATTTTCTTGAAATCCAGCGTTTGGGGCACATCTTCCGCCGAATGATAATGTCCGTTTCTAAAGAATGAAGTATTGGTTATCATCAATGCTTTCATACCCCGGCTCCAGTAATTTCGGTGATCTGAAAAATCAATTCCTTCAAAAGTGACCGGTGTATTTATTGATTTTATTTGTATGTCCGCCGCTTCCCTCATGTGCGCTTTGAAATTTCTAACCTCCGAAAACTCTTTGGTACGGCCCACAACGGCAATAAAATTGGCCTTTGTAGGATATATGGCATTCAATACGCCAAGTGGGTATCGCTGCGATTTTTTTTCTTCACTATAATAACCAATCATTTCCAAAACCACCATGAGTTTTACCGTTACATTAGAATCAACCATTGATAGTGCGTGAACCGCGCTTCCCATTAAATCCCCTCTGAAATAAGGCGGCTCTTCAGTGCTAAAGGCCACAATGTCAATTCCATAGTCAAGCTTTGGTTGGTTTATTGCCAGCAAACGGGCCAACTCAAGCAGGCCTGCCACTCCACTTGCATTGTCATCGGCGCCGGCATACGGTCCGCAAACATCATAATGCGCTCCCAATACCACGCGCTCTTTTTTGTTGGGCTGGTATTTGGCTATTACATTTTGAAATGAATACGTTCCATCGCTATAGGGTTGTCGTTCGGTTTTATAACCATAGCCATCAAGTGTTTCGGCTATATAATCAGCGCAGGCGTTTAATGATGCGGTGTTTTCAAACATTTGCGGCGGCTGTATTTCGCAAAGAAATTTCACGTGCTTTTCAAGGTTTTGCTGTTCGGTGGCCGGCGATTTTTCCTTATCGTATTGGCTCAAAACCGGAT
>WGNN01000085.1 GCA_016124515.1 bacterium | reverse complement strand
CGGGCTGAGCTACATCCCGATTTTGGGTTTGCAAAACTAGTAACACCCGCTTAATTCACACCAAATTTCAAGACTAAAAAAATAAGCAACTCGTGTTTTTTGCTAGCGCGAACGGTATTTCATGCGGGTTTGGGCCTTTTGAATCTCGCGCTCAATGACCAAATCGGCGAGCTTTTCTGAAGGATTGGGCGACAAGGCCAAAGCTTCCTTTACCTTCTGTTCATTCAAATCGATGCGATAAAAAACCTGCATCAGCAATTCAAAATCGTGGTCTATCATATAGGCTATTCGCTGTGCGAGCTGGTTTTTTAATGCCTGCATGGCTTCCTGCTCATGTTGTGGCAAGAGGTTGGTCAGTTCATCAAAATAAAAATCTTTCTGCACCAGCTCGGCGATATATTGTACCAGTTCGTTTGTCATAAGGGCGAATCTAAAACTCCCATTCCAAAAAGTGCGTAATCATACTTTACAGGATCGAGCGGATCGAACTTGCGTAGGTTGTTGGTGAGTTCTTCCACCGTTTGCCAGTCGCGCTGCTTGCGGTTGATGAGTCCAAGTGCCCTGCCCACCTTTTCTACATGCACATCGAGCGGCATGCACAACTCGGCAGTTTGTATGCTGTTCCACAAACCAAAATCCACACCCAATTGGTCGCGGCGAACCATCCATCGCAAAAACATGCAAAGTCGTTTGCAAGTTGAATTTCGAGCAGGTGTGGCCAAGTGCTTTGCCGTGCGCGACTCAAATTGTGGTAAGTTGGTAAACTGCTGCTCAAACCTAACCAGTCGATCTCTGAAACTGCTTCCTTGTGAAAACATAAGCTCCAGACTTGCATGGTGTTGGTAGTGCTTTTGCAAACGCAATAAAAAATAACGCAGGTCGGTATTTTGAAAAGTACGGTGTTTGAAACTATCCAGCGATTTCAAATCCGCCTCCGTACTGTTCAGTACAAAATCGTGAGGTGACATATCCATGCGCTGCATAAGCTCCATGCTTTTGTTGATGATGGTTTTGCGCTGTCCCCATGCAAAAATTGCTGCAAAAAACGCCGCTATTTCAATGTCTTGTAGCTTGGAAAAACGGTGGGGAACTGAAATTGGGTCATCATCAATAAAGGCGCTTGTGTGAAATTGCAAATACTTTTCGTTGAGCAAATCGCCTAATACTTGCCAATCTGCCTCCTTATGTGCATCTACCATTTTTGCGGAATTAGAAGCGAGCTATCGCCGTAGCTCAAAAAACGGTAGTCGCGGGCCAGTGCTTCCTCGTACACTTTTTTCCAGCCGGGGCCAATAAATGCAGCAATAAGCGCCAGCAAAGTGCTCCGCGGCTGGTGGAAGTTGGTAATGAGTGCATCCACCATTTTGAAATGGTAGCCCGGCATGGTAAATAATGCCGTCTGGGCTTTGAGCTCGTTTTTGCCAGTTTGCTTCAAAAAATTGAGCAAGAGTTCCAAGGCTTCATTTCTTTCTAAAACAGGGTTTAATTCATATGGCTCATGTGCCTGCAATATGGTTGATAATGAACCTGTTTTATGCGTCTTGATTGCCAGCCAATACAAACTTTCCAAACTGCGCAGCGAAGTGGTACCAACTGCTACCACCTTGGGCTGCTTCAGCAGCCATTCTATACATTGCCGGCTCACCACAATGTGTTCGGCGTGCATGTCGTGTTGGTCGAGGGTGGCTGCTTTTACGGGCTTAAAAGTGCCTGCTCCCACGTGGAGGGTAACCGAGTGGTGGTCAACCCCGGCACTTTTCAATTCATGCAATTGCCGGTTGGTAAAGTGCAAACCAGCGGTGGGCGCAGCTACGGCCCCTTCGTCTTGTGCATACACAGTTTGGTAGCGCTCCTTGTCGCTTTCTTCGGTCTCGCGGCTCAGGTATGGCGGTAGCGGAATTTGCCCCGCCTGTGCCAGTATTTCAGAAAAAGCGTGGTTTGTGTTCCACTCAAAATGCACTATGGCCACATTGCCCTCTTTGCTTAGTTGACGAGCGTACAGGTCTCCGCCGGGAAGCGCTTTTTGTAATACATCATGTGGCTTAAAGCGCTTTAAATTGCCCACCATGCATTTCCAAACGGCCTGACCGCGGGCTTGCATGGCTTCGTTAATTTCCGTTTCGTGTGGTTCAAGGCAGAAAATTTCAATCTCGGCGCCGGTATCCTTTTTAAACTTGAGGCGGGCGGCAACCACTTTGGTATCGTTGAGCACCAATGCAGCCGGTTTTGGCAATATTTCCTGCAACTCGGCAAAATGGCGGTGGCTTATTTGTCCGTTTTCATAAACCAACAACTTCGATTCATTTCTATTGGCTAATGGATATTTTGCTATGCGCCCGGCCGGCAAATCATAGTCAAAATGCTCTATTGGCAATTGTGGAATACTCATGCGGCAAAGGTAGTTTCCGGTTATCAGTTCGCAGTGGTCAGTGGTCAGTGGTCAGTTTTCGGTTGGCAGTAAATCAGTAATATGAGCAAAGTTGATACATAGCATAAGTGCATTTAAGGTATCAATACCGTAAATTGAGAAGGGTTACTAAAGTTTGAAGATGGTTTCACTTTTCATTTATCAAAGTCTGGAGAGTTATAGAATAGTTTACCCCGAAACTTTAGATACAGACAACATCTGCTACGCTGATACCCACCTCTACGGCACATATATTTTTTTCACAATACTGCTGCCGTCGGCAAATACTACGCTTATTAAATAAATGCCTGAGGACAATTTATAATATTCGCAGTGGTGCGTGCGGTAATTTTTCCTTTGGCACACAAAAACACCACTCTCATTATACACTTTGAATATGAAAGGTGACCCCTCGCGCGAAACCAATTCTATGGGCCCCGGAATTGTTATTATTACATCATCTGTTGCGGCGCGGTTGTCAAACCAGAAGCTCTTGTCAACTACTTCATAATGAATAAGATTTTTGGTGCTACAACCTTCCTTGTTTTGGGCCAGAATGGTGATAACTCCACTCTTGTTTGAATCAACTTCAATACGGCTTGGCCTGGCCAATTTTTTGTCATCCAACCAAATACCTTTTAAATAAAAGGGCATCCCAGGCATCGGCTGCACATCAAGATCGATGTAGCCGGGCAAATAACACCTCTGAAACACAATAGAATCAGGCAGCGACCAGCTACTACATTCATTGAGATCATAAATAAAATTAAAGACAGGCTTCGATGACAAAACAACTTTTTTTGTTATTACAGTCGCCGTATCTTTTTTATAGGCATTGGCGGTTATTTTTACTACCACACGTTTCGGTGCAAAGAAATCATCGTAAACCATAGGCACAAACAATACAGTATCAGCACTATGCTTTATAAATCCGCCTTGCACATTGCTCATCCACACCATATCGTTTACTCCTTCGCTCACAACCTTTATCAATACCGTATCGCCAATACAGGAATTTTCAGGTTCAAAATCAAACGAAAATGCAGCGCATACGAATGGACACGGAAATAACAAAAAACCGAGAAGCCATGACCTAATCCAATTCATGATATCATTTACAGTGCAAGCTAATGTTTGTTCATGTAAAGGCAACTTTTTTGACCATTTGCCATGTAAAAAACGGTAAGGCGCCGCCCTGCTTTTGGGGAGAAAATTCAGGTTGACCCACACCAATATGGCTTTTAATCAAAGAACAGTTTTCTTACCAGCAAAACCTGTGGAAATGACACAATTAATAAGACCTTTGCAGCGCAAACAGAAAATAGACTTGAGATGATTTCACTTAAACACGAGGCTCTTTTAAAGCAACAGGCCTTTATAAACGGTCAATGGGCCCATGCCAACGACAGAAGCACCTTTGATGTGCGCAACCCCTACAACAACGAGGTGATAGCCGCGGTGCCCAATATGGGCGCAGCTGAAACCCATACCGCTATTGAAAATGCCCACGAAGCCTTTAAAAGCTGGAAAAACACCCCTGCTGCAGAACGTGCTCGCTTGTTGCGCCGCTGGTACGATTTGCAAATAGATCATGCCGATGATCTTGCCATGATACTTACCATGGAACAAGGAAAACCCTTGGCCGAAGCGCGGGGGGAAATCATGTACGGCGCCTCGTTTGTAGAATGGTTTAGCGAAGAGGCCCGCCGCGTGTACGGCGATGTAATTCCCGGCCACGGAGCTGATAAACGCATAGTGGTATTGAAACAACCTATTGGTGTGGCGGCAGCCATTACGCCTTGGAACTTTCCCAATGCCATGATTACCCGCAAGGTGGCGCCCGCACTTGCAGCAGGCTGCACCGTAGTGATAAAACCTGCCGAAGACACACCGCTTTCGGCACTTGCCTTGGCCCAACTGGCACAGGAGGCCGGTTTTCCGGCGGGCGTGTTTAATGTAATAACCACCAAAAACCCCAAGTTGGTGGGCGATGAACTAACCTCAAGCCCCCTCGTGCGCAAGCTTTCGTTTACCGGTTCTACACCCGTTGGCAAACACTTGATGGCGCAATCGGCACAAACGGTAAAAAAACTGTCGCTTGAACTGGGTGGCAACGCGCCTTTTATTGTTTTTGACGATGCCGATATTGACGCGGCAGTTGATGGAGCCATTGCCTCAAAATACCGCAACGCCGGACAAACCTGCGTATGTGCCAACCGCTTGTTTGCGCAGGCCGGTATTTATGATGAATTTACCCAAAAACTAGCCGAAAAGGTGAAAGAACTAAAAATGGGCAACGGAACCGAAGAAGGTGTGCTGATAGGTCCGCTCATAAACCAGGCGGCAATTGACAAAGTAACACACTTGGTAAATGACGCAAAAACCAAAGGTGCTCAGGTGATTGCAGGAGGCCATACCACAGGTACCTTCAACAATTTTTATGAACCTACGGTAATTACCCATGTTGACGCAACCATGGATATAAGCATGGAAGAAATTTTTGGCCCGGTGGCTCCTGTGTTTAAGTTTGATACCGAAGCGCAAGCGATAGAAATGGCCAACAACACACCATTTGGGTTGGCATCGTATTTCTATGGCAGAGACTATGCCCGCATTTGGCGGGTGGCCGAAGCGCTTGAATACGGCATGGTTGGCATCAATACCGGTATGATTTCCACAGCTGTAGCGCCATTTGGCGGCATAAAAGAAAGTGGTTTTGGCCGCGAAGGTTCAAAATACGGTATGGACGATTTTTTGGAAATGAAATACCTCTGCTACGGCGGAGTGGAATAAGACAGCAGCCACAAAAAATCCCCGCCTCTGAAAAGTGGCGGGGATTTTTTTATATTATATATTTATGTTATTGATTAATGTGGTAGTTGATGAGTTCCCAGGCAGAGTTGCCTCTTTCATAGAAATAGACCAAACCTATGTCTTGCACTATTACAAAAGTTTGCCTAATTGTTGAATCAGCCGGGATATTGGGATTTTGGAAATTGTATGTTACCGGGTTTTGAAAAATGTATCGAGATGTTTTAAAAACATCCTTTTTCTCATACCAAATCGGATACCCTGCTTCTTCAGCAGAAGTATATGGCAGGGTAACCAAAGGCGCCCCTGATGTATTCAATAAACTTCCAGAATGTGCAAAAGCCCAATTAGTTTTAAATTCGGTATCAATTCTAACCACATTTGTAGCTCCTTTAAATTTCAGAAAATTATAAGAATGCATGACCTCCAGCCAGTATCTTTCTCTACAAACATCCCCCAGTATTTTACAATTACAGGCAATTCCATGATCCTGCCGGGTAACTACTGCCGTATCATACACATCTGCAGTAGTGTCAACCCGTTTATATACCCACCAACTTCCTATAGGGAAAAACCAATACCGGAGAAATGAATCACTTTGGTAAAGGGTATCGGTGTAGGGGTAGGTGAAGGCATTGCTTTCAGGACAAGGCCATTCCTCGCACGAACAATCATAGCAACATTCTTGAACATCTGGGGTGCGTTGGCAACTGCTCCCACTGAAAAGTGCAATAAATAAAATGCTTAGTAGCACTATTGGGCGAACACAATTGCTTCGGTTAATTTTAATACGCTTCATAAGCTTTGGTTTTGAGTGGCCAATCCACCAAGGAGCAAAACCATCAATAGTCCACTAAGATTTGCTTTTGAAAAGTGGTATTTTCTTTTCATCTTTCTAATTTTTGTAAAAATAGGGAATTATGGCATAATGACAAGTCAAGTTAAAAGATGGCGCGAATTGGTGGCTTGGCTCAAAAACTTATCAGGCATCTTGTAGATGTCAGGTAAGAGAGGGTGGTTTTATTCAATCATAACTTTTCCAAAGTTTGACAACTATGAAGAGTAATAAATAGCTAAAGGTTGGTGTCTTTTGGCTGGGAGCAACTTTGGAAAAGTTTGGTGGCTTGATATAGTAGAAATGTAATTTTCTGCTCAAAAGCATTTCAAAATGAAAAACCACCTTTCAAATTGAATGAACTATAAAAATGGCACCTTTAATTCCCCGTATTTTACATGCTGTTTTTCAATGCTTTACATCATCCATCACAACCAAATTGGTATTGGTTCGGTATTAGAAAAGAAATGGTAAACCAAAAAAGAAACTGTCATGAAAATCATTCAAATCTTATGCTTGGTCTTTACTGTTCCTTCCTTCTTTTTTACCGCCTGTAGCGACAAACACGCCTATTCAAATTGGGATAGGAGTAAGTTTGAAGTGCGAATGACCGATGCCCCCGGCAACTTTGAGTCGCTCAAACTGTCGGTAGTAAAAGTGGAAGCCTACCTTGATGGAGAAGGTTGGATTGAACTGAGCAACAAAACAGAGTCCTTTGACTTACTTAAACTCACCAACGGCAAGGAGGTTTCGCTTGCCACTGATTATAATGCCAAAATGGGTTCATATTCTAAAATTAAACTAACGTTTGACAACTCAAGCGGCGTGTTTCTTGACCTTTATGGCGCCATAAAAACCGATTCAATGTTGGGCCGGGGCAATGCCCGGGTTGAGTTGAATTGGATGGGCAATAACGAAGTGGAAATTGATATAAACAAAGAACTAATGGCACATGCCGATGCGAGTGTGCTCCTTGACTTTAATGTGGCTCAATCAATAAAACAGAAAAACGGAAAATATATGATTAAGCCCATGATTCAATACCTTAAAAACGAAAAAACCGGTGTAAAGGGCAAGCTCAATAACGATCTATATGCCTCCGTATTTTTAACCAACGGGTCCGACACCTTCAGCACCTACACCAATGCTTCAGGCAGTTTTTTATTGCGCGGAATGGAGCAAGGCACCTACGATTTTTTGATGGTACCCAAAAGCAATCACTATACTTATGGCGGTGTGCCTGATAGCTATAAAATAGAAAATGTGGTGCTTGTGGATGGCGAAATCAAAGACATGGGCACCCTTACGTGGTAGCCAATTACATCAAAAACAGGGAGTGTTGCCCTAAACATTCCCTGTTTCTCTACAAAAAATACGTATCTTGAAACTTATAATGAATTTTCGTAAGTCGCAGGTAAGAATTAAGGTAATACTAAGTATTGCATTTGCCCTTGTTTTGGTACTGGGTATTCTCACTTATCAAAACCTTGCCGGCCTTGTCAACCAAGCTTCAAATGCGGCAAAACCCGATCTCACCCTCCTTGAAATAAAAAGCATTACCAATGAAATAGCAAGCGGCGAACTTTTGGTTAAATCCTATACCCTCAAAAACGATACGTCCATTATTTCAAAATATACCCACAATTTTCAGCGAATTGACCATAGGCTTTCCAGCTTGAGAAACGAAAGTCAATCAACAGCCATGACCCACTTGATTGACAGCATTTCAGGCTTGATGGATCAAAAATTCGGTTTAATTACTTCGCTCTTTGAAGTGCAGAATGCCAAGGGAGTTGAAAAGGTTTTTGACAAAATTTCAAAAGAACTCAACAAGGAACACCTTGACAATGAAGCAAATGACAATAGCGAATCGTTACTCAAAAGAATTTTTAAACGCAAGGAAAATAAGGCATCGGTTGACCTGGACCGTGTGAAACACGAGGTGCAGGATATTAAAAAACAAGAGGTGGCGCAAGAATATGCGGTAAACAACACCGAACTGCAACTGACCAAACAAATCGATTCGCTTGACGAAATGGTGGGCAGCATTATTGCACAAATGGAGCATCTGAAAATGGCAGAGATAAAAGGCGAAATTGCCCACAGTGAAACCAAAGCTGAGCGGGCTAAAACGGTGGTACTTGTCTTTTGTTTTTTCACCGGCATACTTATTATTATTTCTTTTTACCTGATACAGCAATACCTGGGTAAAAACCGCGCCTACCAAAAGGCCATGAAAAAAGCCAAGGAAGACGCAGAAGAACTGGCTGCAGCAAAAGAAAGGTTTCTGGCCAATATGAGCCACGAAATAAGAACACCACTAAATGCGGTGGTGGGTTTTGTAGAACAGTTGAAGAAAACCAACCTAAAACCCGCGCAAGCCGACCAATTGGATATGATAGACAAGTCGAGTGCCCACCTTTTGCATGTTGTAAATGAGGTTTTGGATTATTCAAAATTGCAGGCTAATAAACTGCGGCTCATTAAATCAGGTTTTTCCATTGCCGATACTATTGACGAAGTACTGGCAATGCTGCGGCTAAAAGCAAGCGAAAAAGGTCTGGAAATAATACCTTTTGTTGAAAAAGGAATACCCGAAATGGTGCTTGGCGACAAATTCCGACTTAAGCAGATACTCATCAATTTGTTGGGCAATTCAATAAAGTTTACACCACAAGGCCGTATAGAATTGCATGCCAAACCCAAACTGCTCAACGAACATGGCGTTACCATGCAGTTTTCGATAATTGATACCGGCGTGGGCATTTCGAGCGACCACCTCAGCCGCATATTCAACGAGTTTGAACAGGTAAAAAGCGATACACAAGCGCACTACCAAGGAACCGGACTTGGCCTTGCCATCTCAAAACACCTGGTGGACCTGCACGGCGGAAAAATTGAAATTGAAAGTGCGCCGGGCAAAGGGACCAAAGTGACCATTGCGCTTCCCTATGCTATAGAAAACGAGAAAGAAGCATTGGAAAAACCATCGGTGGCACGGCAGGATCTGACCGGCTTGCCAAGCCTCTTGACCAACAAAAAGATTTTAATTGTAGATGACGAATCGTATAATAGAAAATTGATTTATTCCATTCTGGAAAAATACAAACCCGCCCTTACCACAGCCAATGATGGCAAGGAAGCGCTTGACGAAGTGAAAAAGGAAAAATATGATCTCATACTCATGGATTTGCGCATGCCGGTAATGACCGGAATGGAAGCCACAGCTGAAATACGCAGCTTGAAAAACCGGCAAAAAATGGAGGTTCCCATTATTATTATTTCGGCGGCACTGAGCGAAGAGGATGAAAAAAAATCGTATGAAGCGGGCGTCAATGGTTTTCTCAAAAAACCCTTCCACGAGAGCCAATTGCTGGAGCAAATACTTACTCTTTTTAGCCATCCGATAGAAATGGAAAAAGCACCAACACCTGTTGATGAGGCCGCAAAAAATGGAAAATCAACACATGAATTGTTCAACCTGAACGACCTGAATCACATGTCGCAGACCAATCCGGGTATTGTAAGCGAAATGCTCAATTTGTTTATAGAAACTTCGGAAAAGGGGTTAACAGACCTGAGACATCACTTGGAAAACAAAAACTACGCTGCCATAGCCAACACCGCACATAGAATGATTTCGCCCTGCCGACATCTTGAGATGCTGTCGCTTATACAACTGTTGGAGGAGCTGGAAGAAAATTGTAAAAACGGACAAAGCAAAGAGGCGGTAGCCACAATAGTGCAACAACTTGCTGAACAACTTGAAATTGTAAGCGGCGAATTAAGAAAATACCTACAGGCTGTTTCCTGATGAGGCATGGGCAGGCATTAGATTTGTGAGAAGTCAAGTATAGGAATATGGTCGATTCGCACTTTACCATTTTTGTGGTTGAAGACAATGAGTGGTACAACAAAATGCTTCAATACACCCTTTCGTTAAACCCAAGCTACTTGATAAAAGGGTTTGAATCGGGAAAAGAACTGCTGAGTGCCCTGCATGAAAAACCCAATGTGGTAACCCTTGACTACCGCCTGCCTGATATGAATGGACTTGAGGTAATTGAAAAACTGAAGGAAATTTCGCCCGACACCGATATTATTGCCATTTCGGAACAGCAGGATATAGAAACGGCGGTTGAACTGATAAAAAAAGGAGCCTACGATTACATTGTAAAATCAAAAGACATCAGAAACCAACTGCTGTATTCTGTACAAAAAATTGCCGAGCGCCAACAATTGCGTGCACAGGTAAAATCGCTGCAACAAGAGGTTGGCCGCAAATACGAATTCAAGAAGACCATAATTGGCGAAAGTGACAGTATAAAAAAGGTATTTGAATTGATGCAAAAAGCCGTTGACAACAACATAACCGTGTTGGTGAGCGGCGAAACCGGAACGGGAAAAGAAGTGGTTGCCAAAGCCATTCATTATAATTCAAACCGGGCCAAAGAACCTTTTATAGCTGTAAATATGGCGGCAATTCCCGCCGACTTGATAGAAAGTGAATTATTCGGGCACGAAAAAGGGGCCTTTACCGGAGCCATTGCCCGCAGAAAAGGAAAATTTGAAGAAGCCGGCAATGGCACTTTGTTTCTGGATGAAATTGGTGAGATGAAGCTGGAATTTCAGGCAAAATTACTGAGGTCTTTGCAGGAAAAGGAAGTAACACGCATTGGTGGCAACACCGCCATTAAAACCAATTGCCGTATTGTGGTGGCTACCAACAAAGACCTGAGGCAAGAAATGAAAGCCGGAAATTTTAGAGAAGACCTGTACTACAGGCTCTTTGGGCTTCCTATAGAATTGCCCCCATTGCGAGAAAGGGGAAAGGACATACTCCTGCTTGCCCGGTTTTTCATCAAAGCATTTTGCGACGAAAATGAATACCCCGAAAAAATTCTCAGCGAAACGGCCTGCAAGAAACTATTGAGCTACCGATGGCCAGGCAATATTCGCGAACTCAAATCGGTGGTTGACCTCTCTGTAGTCATGTCGCAGTCAACCGAAATTCAACCATCAGATATAATAGTGAGCACCGATGATGCACTCACCTCGGTAATGGTTGAAGAAATGACCTTGCGCGAGTACAACATTAGAATTGTAAAGCTCTTTATGGACAGGTACAATGAAAATATGAAGCTTGTGGCCGAAAAATTAGGCATTGGGCAAACGACGGTGTATAGAATGCTGAAGGAAGACGAAGACTCAAAACAATAGCTGAACCACGGCCCTGCCCAACTTTTTGGGTAAATTGCGTATTGGCAAATTCTATTTGTCGGCATAGCTTGTAGTTACTTTTTTCAAACCCTGTTGTTTTGCTTTTTATAATTCATTCAATTTGAAGTATTTCATTTCAATATGAAATATGCAAGACGGTCATTTTAGTTCTAACAACCTGTTTTTGAGTGTTTTAAAACTACAAACGCAGATGGCATTTCTTTGGATATTAGAGTAGGCATAAAATAAATAGTTATGCTGATAGATAAAATGAATATTGCGATTTTGGATGATGATTTATACTTCAACCGTATGTTGACTCATTATGTGAAAACCATTTGCTCAAAAAGAGTATATAAAGTAATAGACTTTAACATTGAGAGCTACTTGACACCTGAAAATTTCATCAAAAAAATGAAGCCAAATCTCGACATTCTGCTGCTCGATTATTACCTGACCGATGCGGATGGAAAGACAACCATCAGCGGAGAAGAAGTGCTTGAAAGAATGCAGTTTTATTGCAGAAACTGTAGGGTTATTATGATATCAGGTCAAAAAAGCATTCCGCATGTTATTAAAATGCTCTCAAAAGGGGTTTACATTTACATCAATAAAAACGCCAATACCAACAACCGCGTTGGCCACCTGATACAAGACATAATCAGGCGCGACAACAGATATATTTACTAAACGATTTGCCGATTGCCTCAATATATTACCAAAACTCACACAACCCACTTTTCAAGAAAAAGTGGGTTTTTTATTTATTCAAATTCATTATTTAGTAAACCGTTTTGCTAAGTGCCGGTGGATGTATTCTCATTGGCATTAAAAAATAAAGCCCGCTGTAGCTGAGCGGGCTTTACATACAAGGGCGTATTTGTATGAAGGGGTTTTTGCAGGCTTTATAGTTTGATCGTACTAATTATCCAACTTTTCATCCATTTCCATTTTCACGCTATCTTTCAAACCTTGCAGCTTATTCATGGCATTATTTATATCTACGGTGGCTTGGTCCAGTTCGTCGTTCAGTACCATATCCAGCTTTTGTATTTTGTTTTCAAGCTGCACTTTCTTTTTTTGGTACTCAACTTCAAGCGCATTTATTTTCTTTTGGCTCATTTCTTCCAGCTTATCTGTATTCTTTTGTCTTTTCTTGTCAAGCTCCTCCATTTCCTTATTCAAGGCATTTATTTGGCCATTGAATTTATCCTTTAGCTTTTGGGCCTTTTCATTAATGGCTTTTTGCTGTGCATCGGTAAGTAATGAATCTGCCGCTTGTGCCTGCTCGTTTTTGCGTTGCTTTTTATCCATGTTGCCGCACGAATTCATACCAATTGGCATAGCTAAAAACAGGGCTAATAATACTACAGGGCTCGACATTCTATCTTTGATTCGGTTCATTTTGTTGTTGTTTTTTATTTTTTGTAACGTATAACCTTTAAGTCCACACCTATTTCTGAAACAATCATGCCGTAGCCGATTTAATCCCAAACCCCACCATACAGCGCATTACGAAAGCATGGCATCCAACAGCTGTGGCAAAACTCCACATTCATGGTGCATTTTGGCACAGGTAATAAAACATCAGGGCTTTATTTCCATAATAAAAGTGGTGCCCACATGCTGTTTGCTTTTAACGGCTATAGACCCATTGTGGGCTTTAATAATATTGCGCACTGTTGAAAGACCCAGACCGGTTCCATTCCTTTTCTTCGTAAAAAATGGTTCAAATAGGTTTTTTATTGTTCCCGCATCCATTCCGCAACCCGTATCGCTTATTTCTATGGTCACCAACTTTTTGTTGGGTAAAAACCTTGTCTTCACCGCAATTTTTCCTTTGTTATCGCCTATGGCTTCCAGCCCATTTACCAAAAGGTTGGTGAGTGCAATTTGCATCCTCTGCGAATCAACCGAAACAAGGGGAAGCGCTGCATCATAGTCTCTTGTAACCTCTATACCATTGAGCGCTGCCCTGTCGTGTATGAGGTTTACCGCGCTTTCAACAATATGATTGAGATCAACTTCCATTTTTTCAATTTCCACGGGAAGCGAGGCTTTTATCAGTTGCGATATGAGTTCATTAATGCGTAGTGCATTGCGTCCTATAATTTCAAGGTAAATTTTCTCTGCCTCGTCAGCATTTTTTTCAAGTTGCGATGTCGCCAGGTTTATATTGGTGAGCGGGTTTCTTACCTCGTGGGCAATCATTCTTGAGAGGCGTCCGGTAAGGGCATATTTTTCGGTGAGCTTTTTTTCCAGAGCTGCTCTTTTTTGCTCGGTCACATCATGTATTACACCCTGATAGCCAAATACTTTGCCATCGATACCCGAAAACTCAGAACAACTGATCAAACAACTTCTCACATCCGTATTATTGAACTTGAGTTCCACTTCCATTCTGTTGACCCTGCCTTCCCCTTTCAGTTGCTTTTCAAATAGTTTCCATTCATCCATTTCGTAAAACAGCGCATCAACCGGGGTGCCCACAGCATCAATATAGGCTATGTCAAAGGTGTTGCTAAAGGCGGTATTTATATCGCTGATATGAAGTGATTTGCTGAGCAGAAAATGAATATCGATAGACTGCTCAAACAGGTTATAGTTTAGTTGCTCCTTTTGAAAAAGGTATGATATTACCTTGTAGCGTTCTATGGCATATTGTATTGATTTTTTCAATACCGTGGCATTCACCTCGCTTTTTACCAGGTAGTCGGTTGCTCCGGTTTGTATTAGTTGCAAGTCAATATCGGCCATTTTTACCCCGGTTAAAATAATAATAGGTTTATGAAGCCTTGGTTTGCCAAAAACATCTTCCATCAATTTCAGCCCCGTGGAAGTTTGCAGCCTGAAATCAATTAAATACACATCGTATTCCTGTTTAAAGAGAAACTCCCTGGCTTCTTCGTAATTTGACACCCAATCCAACTCATAATTTACCTGATCTTCCGCAGCAAGGTAGCCGCGGGTTAAATGATAGTCGTCTTCATCATCGTCAATCAGCAATATTTTAATAATATTCTTCACCTCTCTGTTCCATATTTACGAAGCTGTTGCCACGGCTTCCTTTTGCTCATACTTCATCAAAATGCTTTTCACTGTGGTTGTTGTTTTATGGGCAACAAAATCTTGAATTTAGCTCCTTTGTCCACTTCGCTTTCCGCTTGTATTAGCCCTTGGTGGTACTCAACTACTTTTTTGCAAAGAGCCAAGCCAATGCCGGTGCCCTTGTACTTATTGTGGTTGTGCAGCCTGCCAAACAGGTCAAATATTTTATTTGCATGTTTTTGATCGAAGCCAATGCCATTGTCTTTTATTATAATTTCAAGTACATCGGCTTTTTCCCGGTTGTTTAACCAAGGAGCTTCCACCGCCCTGAACAACCTGCCTGTTATCTCCAGCTTCAGCGGAATATTTTCCCTGGTAAATTTCAGCGCATTTGAAATGAGATTTTGAAACAATTGCCTCAGCAGGCTTTCATTTCCTTCCACCGTGGTAAGTCCTTCAATTGCAACTGTTGCCTTCGTATCAAGCAACAATTCACGAAGGCCTTCAATTATCTCGTTTACAATAAGATTGAGATCAACCGGTTGGTGCCGCACCTCGTGCATTGACAACCTTGAAAAAATGAGCAGGTCTTCTATTAAGGTTTGCATTCGCTCCGAGGCATCGCGCATCCGCTCTATATAAAATTGCGACTCAACTGAAAGTTCATCAGTGGCATTATTTAGCAAGAGGTCGCCGAAAGCCCGTATTTTTCTCAGCGGTTCTTGCAGGTCGTGCGAGGCCACAAAGGCAAATTGTTCAAGGTCGCGGTTGCTGCGCATAAGGTTATCGGCCAGCACATGCACACGATTTCGCTGCTCCTCCATTTCGGTAATATCAAGCACCACACCATACATCACCTCTTTTTCGCTCAGGCGGGCACATTTTCCATGAGCCTTTATATACTTTAATTTTCCTTCAGGCAGTAGTATCCTGTATATTAGATTAAATGAAGATTTGTGCTTTCTTGCATATTCCAGCACCTTCAATACCCGCTCCTTGTCGTCAGGATGTATTTTGTTTATTAGAGTTTCGCTCACCAGCTCATCCTCATTAGCCAACTCAAAAATTGTGCTGTAGCTCTTTGAAAAGTATTGAATACCATTGGTATCGTCGTAGTACCATTGCGCCATTTGTGCGGCTGCATACACCTCGGCATAAGCGCGGCTTATATGCTCGAAACTTCTGGGGAAATGAACTGATTCCATTAGTGTGGTATATTATATTGTTTCAATTTGTTGTAAAGGGTTTTTCGGTCAACCCCAAGCAGCTCCGCCGTTTTTGATTTGTTGTGGTTCGACATGTTGAGCGCTTTTCTTATGGCTCTTGTTTCGGTGCGGCCCACCAACACCTTCAGGTCAAGGGTATTTTCGTCAAAACCATCGGTATTGGCTTCGTGCAATACTTCTTCTCCCAATTCAGCCGGCAGGTTTTGCAGCTCAACCCAATCGGTTTCCGCCATCAATATGGCTCTTTTCACTACATTTTGCAATTCGCGCAGATTGCCGGGCCATTGGTGCTGCTTTAGTTTGTTCATGGCCTCAGGGCTAAAACCTTTGATGTTGCGGTTGAGCTGTGCATTCGCCTTTTGCATAAAGTGCTTGGCAAAAATTTCAATATCAGCTTTTCGGTACCGCAAAGGGGTAATTTCGAGTTTAAATTCATTTATTCTATGGTATAGGTCTTCCCTAAATGCACCTTTTCGAGTGGCCAACTCAAGGTTTTCGTTGGTAGCGGCAATTATTCTCACATCAACAGGAATATCCTTAGCGCCTCCCACCCTTTTTATTACGCGCTCTTGCAACACGCGTAGCAGTTTCATTTGGTTGTCGTAGCTCAAATTACCAATTTCATCCAGAAACAAAGTGCCGCCATTGGCCAGCTCAAAGTGGCCTTTTTTATTGCCCACCGCGCCGGTAAAAGAGCCCTTTACATGGCCAAATAATTCGCTTGAAGCCAGGTCGGCAGGAATGGCTCCGCAATCAAGCGCTACAAAAGGTTGTTGCTTTCTTGGGCTTGCATAGTGCAACTTTTTGGCTACATACTCCTTACCCGTTCCGCTTTCGCCACATATCAAACAGGTCATATCGGTGGGACCCACCAGCTTTACAAGGTTCATCAATTGCTCTGACCTTTGGTCTTCGCCCTGCACAAATTCAAATTTGTCGGGTGTGCTGCTTGCCGGTGTTTTTGATGAGACACCTTTCTTTTCCATAGCCTGTTTTATTGAATGAAGTATTTCTTCGGGATAAATGGGTTTGGTAACATATTCAAACACCCCCAATTTCATAACTTTTACCGCCACTTTTACATCAGAATAACCTGTGATAATAATTACCTGAATGGCGGGATTGATGGCTTTGATTTTTTCAGTCATTTCAAAGCCGTCGCTGTCGGGCAACCTGAAATCGCAAAGCACCACATCATAATTGACCTTCTTCAATTTTTCAAGTGCCGAAGCCCCATTGAATGCCGTTTCTACCTGCATATTGTTTGACCGCAAAAAATCGGATAGCAGATAGCATATATCCACGTCATCATCGGCTATCAACACTTTAATCATATTTATGTACTTAAAATTATGAAATCAGTTGCGCAACTGTATTTTTAACATCGCCCACATCAAGCGGCTTTTCTATAAAGGATTCCACACCATACCGTTCTGCCTTCAGCATCTCCAACGAACCTTTGTGTGCACTTATAATCATCACTTTTGGTTTTTCAACCAATTTATATCCATCTTCAAAATGGTCCAATAAATCAAAACCTGATCCATCGGGCAAATCCAAATCCAACAAGAGTATTTTGAAGGAATGGGAATGCAAGAATTTTTTTGCTTCGGCTATCGATTGAGCATAATTTACATCAAACTCATTTTTGAATATATCTTTCAGCAACAAGCATATATCTAGTTCGTCATCTACAATCAACATTTTGGGTTCATTTATACTCATTTTTACGACAGCGCATTAAACTCAATTTACGCCGTTGCAACTTCTGTTCTAAAGGCTAAACTTAAGACAGCACAAGGTAAGTTGCCCAGAATATGTTGCCAAATGCCCCAATTGAGAAATGAATCCACAACTCAAGTGGTTTTTTATCATTTCCATCAATTGCCTTGTGAATCACAACTGCCATTTTGAATTTTACAAATAAAAGAAAACTGCCAATTGAACTGCGTATTAATACATGTAACTACTTATATCAATGGCATTTGTGTAAGAATGACGGTGGCATAGGGCCAGACAAATTGCTATTTTTTGTAGGTGGCCAATGCCGCGCTTATGTTCATCAAACGCCATAATCCAAAAGGTGCTGTTTGGCGCCCGCAAAGTCCATCGGTTTTGTGATTGGTTAATTTTTATTTGCATCAAGGCATAAAAAAACCGGTCAGTAATTAAGCAATTTGTGTGGATTACCTTCTCATTTTTGCGAAACTTCTCAACAGCGAAAAAAAACAATTTCAAAAAAAACCGCCTTATCTTCATTTATTGGGCATTGAGCCTTTTCTGCATTGATTTTTCATAAATAAATGGAAAACACACATTATGAAATATTTTACACTTTTACTATTTACCTTATTTTTTATTCATCCAAGCGCACAGGGGCAAATGCTCACTGTGTGGTCCAATTCGTCGGGCAGCGCACAGTCTGAAACCATGACCAAAAGCGTGGTTGACGAAAATGATAATGTCTATTTTGTGAGTTCCTTTTCTTCAACGTATGAATTTGACGCCAACCATAAATTAAATTCGGCGGGAGGAAAAGATATAGTAGTTGCTAAACTCAACTCATCAGGCGAATTGCAATGGTCAAAAAGTTATGGATCAGACAAAGACGATATGGGATATGATATTGCCCTTACCAACAAGGGCGATGTAGTTGTGACCGGTGCCTTTTCAGGAACCATAGATTTTGGCAGCGGCACCAACCTCACATCAAAAGGCGGTTTTGATGCCTTTGCCGTGAGTATCAACAATTCAGGAAACGTTAATTGGGCCGTATCAGGTGGCGGTTCTGACGATGACAAGGCAATGAGCATAGATACCGACAACAAGGGAAATATATACATGGCCGGAACGGTATCAAGTGCCGATGGATTTTTTGGCATTTTGCCCGTAGCCACTGCCGGCAGCGACGATGTTTTCTTTGCCACCATTAGTTCAAACGGTAGCATACTGTTGGCTAAAACCCTTGGAAGCAGCGGAAGTGAAGCCCTGCATGGTATGAATGTAAGTTCATCGGGCAAAATCATGCTGTCAATGAGCCTTGAAAACAGCATCATTTTTGGTCAGGACACGCTCAATTCATCAGCCGGACTCAATGCCACGCTGGTATTCAATTCAGAAGGTTTGCTGCAATGGGTTTCACAAAACTCAAAAGCCATGTCAATGGGTATGGTTTCTGACGATAATGACAACATCTACTCAACAGGAAGCTTTGAAGGCACGGCCAAGTTTGGCTCAACCACACTTACCAGCATGGGCGGAAAAGATATTTTTGTAATGAAGCAAAATGCCCAGGGTAAAATAATGTGGGTAGGTCAGGCCGGCGGCTCAGGCGATGATGTTGGTTCTGATGTGCTGGTAATGGACAATGCAGAGGTATTTGTAGGCGGATACTTTGAAGGAACCTCAGACTTTGGCAATGACAATATGACCAGCACCGGCGGTACCGACAATTTTGTTGCTTCAATAAACGGAGAAGGAACATTTATGAATTCTATTCAATCAGGTGGATCGGGCGATGATATGGTAAACAGCATCAACAGCACAAGTGAGGGCGAAATTGTTGCCTCAGGTACCTTTGAAGGCACATCTTCGTTTAAGAAAGCCTCTGAAACCAGCAAGGGACAAAAAGACAACTACGTATGGAAAATACAAGAAGAAAGCACCTCAATTGCCCCGCATAATAGTGAACCGCTCACCATATTTCCTAACCCGGCAAGCCGTGAGTTCACCCTAAACCTGAGCCAAACCTCACAAATCTACATTAGGGATATGGCCGGCAACACGGTGGTAAATTATGGTTATGCCAGCGGTAAATCTACTTTCAATATTTCGCAAATGGCCAAAGGAATATATTTTGTGGAAGTATTGCCTAAAGGAAACAACAGAAGGCAAGTGACTAAACTTGTGGTTAAATAAACATAACACGCCTAATAACAAAGGCCCAACAAACCTTTTTCACATATATTCCCAGGTAGGGATGGTTCAACTTTGAACCATCCCTTTTTTTATAGGAAATAGTATCCATTATTAAAGAAATTGGCCTTTCATTCAAAGCACCTGCCAGCAACTGTGAAATTCATCCACAGGGGCGCACAAATTTTTGCCGGTATTATATGCGCTGGGCCTAATAATGGAAGGTGAAATGTTTGGCATCTTTTTTACATACTTATGGCAAACCGACTATTATGAAACCACTACTGCCCCTACTCCTTTTACTCGCAGGCTTCAGCGCATATTCACAAGACTACAAATGGGCTGTTGGACTTCGGCTGGGAGGAAATCCGGGATTCACCATGAAAAAGTCACTGGAGTCAAACAGGTATTTTGAAGGTATATTAAGCCCTGATGAGCATGGGTTTTTAGCCGTCACCTTATTAGAGCAGCACAAAGCCCTTCTTGCCGAACCCGGCCTAAGTTGGTACTATGGCGCGGGCGGTCATGCCGGATTTTGGAACAACACCAAAAACAATAACTATTTCAAATATGGAGATAACCGCTACGCCATTGGCCTTGATGGAATTTTGGGTATTGAATATTCATTTTTAAACCTTCCCTTTGACATTGGCCTTGATTGGAAACCCGCTTTTAACCTGATTGAAAACACGGGATTTTACATAGGTAATGGTGCCTTGTCCATTCGTTTCAAGCTCATGTAGCGGTTTGCAATGTTGTTCAAGGCAGGTTACAACTTTGTTTGGTTCCCTCATTACCCACAAGATGTATAACGGACTTATCAGGCAGCCTTACTCAAATACTTATCATCTTTAAACTCGCTTGCGCCTAATTTTCAATTTGTAATTAACGCCTTTAAACCCGCCCCTTTTCGGTTCGGGCAGGCCTTAAACTT
>WGNN01000116.1 GCA_016124515.1 bacterium | reverse complement strand
GAGTTTATAGCGGTGTACCGAAGCTTGCACCACGGTTTTGTTGACAACGACCTGAAAATAGCCTGCTACACCGAGCACGAAGTTTTCAACCGATACAAGGTGGCAAGGGGCAAAAAATCGTACAACCAAGAGAAGGCAATAACGCTCAAAGAGCTGTACCAACTGCAACCCGGCGACTACATTGTGCATATAGACCACGGTGTTGGCAAGTTTTCAGGTCTCGAAAAAATAGACATCCACGGCAAGTTGCAAGAAGCGGTGCGCATCATATACAAAGGCGGCGATTTGCTGTATGTAAATATCCATTCGCTGCACAAAATAGCGCGGCACGTGGGGCAGGAAGGCAAAGAACCCACCATGCACAAGCTGGGCGGGCAGGCCTGGAGCAAAATGAAGGAAAAAACCAAGAGCAAGGTAAAGGACATTGCCCGCGACCTCATAAAACTCTATGCCGCACGCAAGGCGCAGCCCGGTTTTCAGTTCAGTCCCGATGGTTATTTGCAAAACGAATTGGAAGCATCGTTTATGTATGAAGATACACCCGATCAGGCAAAAACCACCGCTGAGGTAAAGGCTGATATGGAACAACCACATCCCATGGACCGTCTGGTATGTGGCGATGTGGGCTTCGGCAAAACCGAAATTGCCATTAGGGCAGCCTTTAAAGCCGCCGTTGATGGCAAGCAAACAGCTATTTTGGTACCTACTACGGTGTTGGCCTTGCAGCATTTCAAATCATTTCGCGACCGCCTCAGCGATTTTCCGGTAACAGTGGATTACGTAAACCGATTCAAATCATCGAAGCAGATTAAGGAAACGCTGCAAAAAGTGGCCGACGGAAAAATTGACATTCTTGTAGGAACCCACAGGTTGCTCTCTAAAGATGTGAAGTTCAAAGATTTGGGTCTTTTGGTTATTGATGAGGAACAAAAATTTGGTGTAGCCGCCAAGGAAAAATTAAAAGCACTCAGGGTAAATGTGGATACCCTTACACTAACCGCTACTCCTATACCGCGCACCTTGCAGTTTAGCCTTATGGGAGCGCGCGATTTGTCAACCATCAATACCCCACCGCCCAACCGACAGCCTATTGATACGCGATTGCATGTTTACAACGACGAAATCCTGGCCGAAGCTATCAATTATGAGGTGGCCCGCAATGGGCAGGTCTTTTTTGTGCACAACCGCATCAAAGACATTTACCACTTTGCCGAGCGAATTGAACAATTGTGTCCCGGAGTAAAAGTGGCGGTTGCCCACGGCCAAATGGATGGTAAGCAACTCGAAGAAATAATGGTGGCATTTGTCGATGGATTTTACGATGTGCTTGTGGCTACTTCTATCATAGAATCGGGGCTCGACATTTCAAACGCCAATACCATTATTATCAATTCGGCGCACAATTTTGGTCTCAGCGATTTGTACCAAATGCGCGGCAGGGTAGGGCGATCAAACAAAAAGGCATTTTGCTACCTTTTTACCCCGCCCAAACACATGCTCACCGATGTGGCACGCAAAAGATTATCGGCCATTGAACAGCACTCCGATTTGGGAAGTGGTTTTCACATAGCCATGCGCGACCTTGACATACGCGGGGCGGGTAATATTCTGGGCGCTGAACAAAGTGGTTTCATTGCCGAAATTGGTGTAGAAATGTACCAAAAGATATTGAACGAAGCCTTGTACGAGCTTAAGGAAAGTGAGTTTAAAGACATGTTTAAAGATGAAGCTGCACCCGAGCTAAAACGTGACTGTCAGATAGATACAGATATGGCTTTGCTCATTCCTGATGCCTATGTTACCAACATCAATGAGCGGATGAACCTGTACCGCGAACTGAACGAGATAACAACCGAAGAAAGGCTTGAGCGCTTTGCCGATGTGCTTACCGACCGCTTTGGTAAATTGCCCGAACCCACGCAAAACCTGTTGCATACCATGCGCCTGAAATGGCAGGCCGAGAGCATGCAAGTGCAAAAAATATTGCTCAAATCGGGCAAGATGTTCGTAAACCTTCCACCTCGTTTCGATGAGGCATTTTACCAATCAGAAACCTTCGGCAGGTTTTTGGCTTACCTGCAAGACCATCCGCGCCGCGTGCGTTTAAAACAAAAAGATGATGGAGCACAACTGGTTTTCGATCACATCTCTACGGTTCAGCAGGCACTTGAAACCTTACAGGACATTACCATTTATGAAAAAGTATAAACAGCTGTTGGTTGCCTTGGGGCTCCTGTTGCTGCACCAAGCGGTTTTTGCGCAATACCAATTGAAATACAGCTTAAACGACAGCCTTGAAACTTATAATTATTTTGCGATTGAGGTGTATGACTCAGCTGCTACAAAATACCTGACAGGCAACGGCGCGGGCTGGACAGCCTTCAAGGTAGAAGTAAAAAACGGCCTTTTCAACGGCCACGGATTGGTGTCGTTCAACCGAACATAAGTGTACACAAATGGGGGCACTGTGGGTATTGTCATCAAATCGCTTAACGATAAAGAGCTGCTCAACGAAGAAGTGGCTATTCCCCAACCTGAAGAAATCAGGCTCAGCTATACTGTGACTCCGGGATACGTGGGTGAGTTGTTACCACTGCAAGTGGGTTGTATTTTTTCAAATGGCAGGGTTGGTACTACCACCACTTATACCGATATTACCTGGCAAATGTTTACGCTTACCTGCCGTGGCGACACCTTGGATCCGCATTTTCTTTTCTTCCCGTATTACGTTGACAGCCCTGAATTTTTGCAGTTTACGGCCACTTTTAATGGCGATACGAGCGTGAACCACAGCTTGTTTCTCAATTGCTTTTACAGCGATACCCTCACCTTTGACTTTAGCGGAGCCGATGGCTTGCCGGGCAAAAATGGCGCTAACGGACACGATGAACTTGCCTACTACCGCAATGGCCGCTGGGGCCAAAATGGCGAAGATGGTTTGCATGGTACCAACCTCAATGTGGTACTCATACCACTGCAAGCTGAGGAAGGGGAGAAGGAAATGCTCAAAATCTTGTTTATTAGCGATACTTTCCATCATGTGCTGCTTATTAATCCTGATAAAGCGCTCATTCGCATCAATTTATCCGGTGGCGATGGCGGAAAAGGCGGCGATGGCGGTCGCGGTGCCAATGGAAGTGAAAATGCCGAAAACAGCAAAATGGCTCGTGGCGGCGATGGCGGTAGCGGCGGCAATGGCGGACAAGGCGGAACGGGTGGCGAAATGTACCTGATAACCAATGCAGCTGGTAAAAGTTATGCGCACTTGGTGCAGGTGGTCAATAGCGGTGGCCACGGCGGGGCACCCGGCGCAGGTGGCAAAGGCGGCCAAACCTATGTGCGCGTCAATGCAGGTTTTTTTGAAAAAATGGTCAATGGCTCAAATGGCGAAAATGGAATACCCGGAAAAGCGGGAATGGATGGCTACGATGGTGTACGACCCGTTCTTTGGTTGGTTGACGACAGCGAACTGTTGCAACTCTTACAAGAGTCTGAAGGCTGGTAAATTCCGGCAGGAATTGGCCAAAAGACTTGAAGCTAAACAATATGCGCCGGTGCAATGATTTTTATCCTACTTGCTACAGAGTAGCGTTGAGTGAGTATTCTTTGGGTTCCGGAGTGATTTACGGCGAACAATGAGCCTGTATTTCAGGGCTTATTCCAATTTGCTCGTGTTTGTGATTAAATAATTGCGAAGACTACCTTGCCCGATAATAGAAAATAAAGCAGGGCTATGAGCAATTTACAGCAACCAAACCCTCATTCACCACGTCTTAATTATTGTGTACTCTAAAGTTATAGTATTACTATTGTTTTTTGTTTTATGCACTTTAATTTCACGACTTAATTTAACGGTCTGATGCGACGAATTTTACTCCTCCTACTTTTTGCACTTTTGTTAGTTCCGGCTGCAAAAGCCGACCACTTTATAGGTTCAGACTTTACTTGGGAATGCTACGGTGGCGATACTTTTAAGATAATCCTAACCTTTTACCAAGACTGTAATGGTTGCCACTTTGGCGTGCGACCCACCGGCTGTACCTCAGAATTGTGTGGTTTGCCCGCACTTTCCCTGCGCTCTACCTGTGGTTCTAAAACCGCCTACTTTACCCAAAAAACCATAACTGACATCACACCGGTTTGCCGTTCGCAGTGCACGCGCTGTACCAAATGCGATTGTGCTTTTGCTTTCGGTATTAGAAAACACGTACTGGAAACCTTTGTTGTTCTCACCGATTGGCGCAAAAAAGGCTGCTGCGAGGTGACCATAAGTTACTACGGTTGCTGCCGAAGCACCAGCATTACCACTGGCGCCGCAAACAACGGATTTTATGTTGATGCTCAATTGAATGCCTGTCAGGATCCATGCGACAATTCACCTAAATTTACCAATGCGCCTGTGGCCATTTTGTGCGTGGGTCGCGACTTCATCTACAACCAAGGTGCTACCGACCAAGATATTGACCCAAAAACAGGTGGCTTGGCCGACTCATTGGTTTACTCATTTGGCAACCCAATGTCGTCTGCAAGTACCAAAACGCCGTGGTCGGGCTCCTACGACTATGACAAACCGCTCTATTTTCTGGGTTTTCCAAAAACCAACCAAAGGTTTCCAAAGGGCTTCAGTCTCGATACCTTTACGGGCGACCTCATGTTCAGGCCTATGAAAGTGGAAATAACGGTCATGGCTATTAAGGTGGAACAATACCGGAACGGGAAAAAGATCAGCGAAACGCGGCGCGATATAGAAATCATTATAATAAAATGTCCTGACAACTCACCGCCGGTAGTCTCGGGCATGAACTGTACACAACCCAAGGCGCAAAACTTTAAAACCGAAGCCTGCGCGGGAGAAAAGCTCTGTTTTACAATATGCACTTCAGATAAGGACAAAGACGATACGGTCACCATATCATGGAATGGAGGTATTCCCGGAGGTACGTTTCAGGTGCTTAACAAGGGCGATAAACGGGAAACGGGACGTTTTTGCTGGACGCCAAGCGAATCGCAAGTGAGTAAATTCCCTTACAGCTTTGTAGTCACGGCCAAAGACAATGCCTGCCCGGTCAATGGCTTTTCGGCGCGTGCCTTTTCCATTGTGGTGAAAGATGCACCCAAAGGCGTGTACGACACACTCTTATATGATTGTGGGCATGCGCGTTTCAATGCACGGAGTGTGGGCAAAATAAAGGTGGCGCAATACATGTGGGGCCTCAATGGAAACCTGAATGTGAAGAAGGGTGGCGATGTGGATACTATTTATACCAAGTTTAAGTACCCGGGCGAAAAACCATTTACCCTGACCTTAATTGGTAAAAACGGATGTAACAAAACCTATGAAGACACAGTGCATGTGCCCAAATACGTAAATGCCACACTTGAACCTGATACAACAGTTTGCGCAGGTGCCACGCTTGATTTCTACGCCAAAATTGCCGATTCGGCAGGAACAGTTTCTGTGAAATGGAGCACCGGAGTAGAGAACATTCGCAAAACATCAATAAAAGTAGGAACCGAAGACACCTTTATTGTCTGCTTTGTTGACGATGGTGTATGTACCAATGCCGACACCACTTTTATAAAAGTAAACACGCCAACTATTGTAGATTTAGGACCCGATGTGAGAATTTGTCCGGGCAAGCGCCACGTTTTCCGGCCACAGCCACAATTTGCACCGGGCGAAACTGATACTGTGCTTACCTATAATTGGTTTCAGGGCGATAGAAGTTCCTTTATAGTAAGCGCCGATTCGTTTATTGCACAAGATAGTGCCTTGTATTACGTAGTTGCCAACGATTCACTCAAGTGCTCCACTTACGATTCTGTGATGCTTTATGTAAATCCAAAACGTGATTGGCAGCCTGAAGACGTGGTTTTGTGCTACGGCGATACGGCAAAATTCAAAGCCCGCGATGTGAAAAAAGTAAGCAGCTTTGAATGGTATAAAAGCCCCGCCGACACCAATGGTACTGCTGTGGCCACCGGACCTGATTACACGGTTTACACGACCACCTCGCAATGGTATGGGGTTAAGTGGAGCGAAAAAATAAAAGGACTGAGTTGCTACCAATACGATAGTGTCAATGTGAAAGTAAACCCGCTTCCGGCGGTGAAAATAAACCCCATTCCACCAATTTGTGAAAACTATGGAGCACTTGATTTGACCTTCTACGGCGATCCTTTGGGCGGTTTGTGGTTCGATACCAGCGATACCCGCGATTATGTATTGCAAGGTGTATTTTATAGCGAAATAGCCAAGGCAAACGGCGATAAACCTGCATTGCACCAAATTGGATACACAGTTACCGATTTTGTAACCAACTGCGAAAACACCGCTTATACCATTGTAAAAGTAAATCCATTGCCCAAAGTGGAGTTGTACAAAGACACCATACTTATATGTAATACCGAAACCGACCGCGAGTTGGGTCAGTATGTTAAATTGGTGGCCGGCAAAGGCAGTTGGGAAGGGCCCGGCGTAGTGCAGGAAGCTGGAAAATACAAATTCAAAATGGCGGTGGTAGGCACCAAACCCAATGAGTATGACCTTACCTATAAATACAGCGATGGTAACAATTGTACCAATGAAGCCAACCTGAAGGTTATAGTTATTGAAGTGCCAAAAGTAACCGCCGGAAAATACGATTCGGTGTGTGTGGATGCTACGCCATTTGCGCTTCAAAAAGAAAACCCCAAAGGCGCTACGGGCCAATGGTACTACAACGGTTTGAACAACAACACCTGGAAAGCAAGTGATGGAACTGTGGTACCCACCGATTTGGGAGCCGGTAAGCACTTTTTCTCCTACATCTACACCGTTCCGGGCAGCGTTTGCGCCGATACCGGAAGCACTACTGTTACCATCAATCCATTGCCGGTACCCACCATTACCACTGCTTGGGAAAAAGTATCTGGCGAAAACCGAATTTGCTTTAGCAGCAAAGCGAAGCAAATGAGCGGAAATACCAAGGATGCCTATTCGTCATTTACCGATATGGTTTTCAGCGGCAATGGCATTTCAAAAACCGGCACCAACTACATGTTTAACCCACAAACCGCAGGCTTGGGGCAGCATACCATCAAATATGAAGTAACCAATATATTTGGTTGTAAAGAGGATGTGAGCGAAACCGTGCGGGTTGATGAAGAGAAGAAAGTGAGTTTTACCAACGATGTGGTGTGTCTGGGCGATACCGTGCAGCTGACCGCCGAAGTGAAAAACAGCGATTTTCTGGTTTGGACCAGCAATGGCCAAGGACAGTTTTTGGAAAAAGAAGGAACAGGTGCCAAATACCTGCCATTGGGAGCTGATCTCGACAATCCATTTACCATAAAAGTACGTACCGCCAACGACCAAAATATTTGTCCTGAAGACAGTTTCTCCAGTCAGCTGAAAGTGAATCCACTTCCAAGAATATCATTCAGCCAATCGGCTGAGGCGGGTTGTGCGCCGTTACAAGTCACTTTTGTTGACAGCACCACTATTTCGAGCGGCAGCCTGAAAAGTGTGAATTGGACCTTTGGCAACGACCGAACTGCCTCTTCAACAGGTTTGGTTTCTACCGTGCAAACCGTTTATGGTGTTATTGGCTCAACTGATGCATACAGCGGTCATGTGGTAGCATTTAGCGACGAAGGTTGTAAAGACAGTGTGAACTTTGCTGTGGTAACCCTGCTTACACCACTTGCAGGCTATACGCCAAAACCAGGCACCACCACCTTAATTGACCCTAAAATTATTTTTGAGAATAAAACAGAATATGTGGTTACTGATTCGTCATTCTATACTTGGAATTTTGATGATTACACCATTGATTCAGGTGGCGTGAGCCATGACAAAGATGTGGTGTACACCTACAGCGATACCGGTCAATACCATGTAAAACTAATAGCCGAAAACGTACATCATTACCTGGGTAAGCAATACAATTGCAAAGATTCTATTACACAAATAATAGAAGTGAAGCCTGAGATTTTGGTTTACATTCCTAATATTTTCACTCCCGACAATTCAGGTCCTGCCAAAAACAATGTATTCCAACCATCGGTAGTTGGTGCAAGCGAATACCACGCTCAAGTATTTAACCGCTGGGGCGAAAAAATGTGGGAAAGCGATTTGACCACCGAAAGTTGGGATGGAACATTTAATGGCGCCGAATGTGCTGTGGGTGTTTACCTCTACGTGGTAAAGGTGAAAAATGATGTTGGTCGCGATTTTGAGTTTACCGGAACAGTAACACTATTGAGATAGGATTTATAAAAAGTTGATTTATTGAATATTCTAACCATCATACTAGTAGTAGCCGTACCGACTCTGCTTTTGTGGTTAGAGAAAAGAGTAAAAATAATTAATATAATAGGCCCGGTTCTGATTTGCTACGGAACCGGGCTTTTTTTGGGCAATATTGGCTTGACTTGGAACAGCGCGTTTATCAAGGAGAATATCAGTTCTATTGCCGTGCCACTGGCAATTCCCATGCTTATGTTTCCATCCAATCCGCGCAGGTGGTTTCGTGTGGCGGGCAAGGCCTTGTTGTCATTCGGACTCGGCGCTGTAGCCGTTATTATCGCGGTGGTTTTTGCCTATTATACTTTGGGCAACCAAATTGAATTTCCAAAACAAGTGGCCGCAATGCTCACTGGCGTTTATACGGGCGGTACACCCAATTTGGTAGCGCTTGGTCAGGCACTGCACGTGGGCACTGAAATTACCCCCGCACTTATTATGGTTGACACAGTTATTTGTGCCATTTATCTGGTGTTTTTACTCACTATTGCCGAAAAAACACTCAATCTTTTTTTACCAAGGTCTGTAATAACAAATTATGCTGCCGTGGATGCTTCTGCAGAAAACAGCAAAGGCTTAATTGCCTGGCTTTTGCCAATACTTGGCACCGTTATTTGTTTGGTGGCCGGGGTTACCTTGTCGTATTTTATCTATGAAGGTATAAATGAACTTGTAGTGCTTATGTGTCTTACACTTGTAGCATTTGTTATGAGTTTTTTTAAAAATGTAAATGAATGGTCAAAATCTTACCAAATGGGTGAATTTCTGGTGCTGGTATTTTGTGTAGCCATAGGTTTGGTTTCAAACTTTGGATTGCTCAAAGAGCAAAGCATCAGTCTGTTTGCCTTCTGTGCCTTGGTGGTTGGTAGCACAGTGGTATTACATTTTTTATTGGCCTGGATATTTAAAATAGACTCGCATACGGTACTCATTACGAGTACGGCAGCGTTATTTGGCCCCGCTTTTGTGGGCTTGGTTGCCGGCAGGCTCAAAAATAGAAGCCTTATTACATCGGGTATGACCACCGGTGTTATCGGTTATTTCATTGCTTTTTTCTTAGGTCTGCTTGTTTTTAATTTATTAGAATTGTTTGAACCAAACACATTATCCACCACCAAATAGTAATTTCAAATGGGGCAAATCCTTTCATCATCCTTTGTCAGAGTATATTGTTTTACGGTAATATTCATAGCTGTAATCAGCTATAGCGCACTGGCACAATGTACCATAAGCGCAAGCCAAAATACGGGCTGTGCTCCGCAACCTATTACTTTTCTGCTAAAAAATAGCGGCGGAAAACCCATCAAATCAATCACCTGGGATTTTGGCGACTCACAAAATTCAACTGACGAAAGCCCAACGCACGTATATAAAAACCGCGGTAAATACAAGGTTTCTGTATCTGTAAAATTTGCCGATAACTCATCTTGCAACGCTTCCTATAATAATGATATTCAAATATTTGACAAGCCTGATGCCAAATTGGTACTGAATAATTTGTACAAAAAATGCTGGTACGACAAAGGAATTGAAATTGCCGGAAATGCCACGGCAGGTGCCGACAACGCTGCCATAAAAAAATATACCTGGGACCTGGGCGATGGAGATACAAGCAACTATAAAAAATTTGTGCACGAATATGAAAAGAGTGGCTCCTACAAAATAAAGCTCGAAGTAGAAGACGCCAATGGCTGCAAAGACACCGTGAGCAAGCGCATAGAAGTTTATATTTATGATAAGATAAAACCTAATTACATCAAGTTTCAAAAAGACTCTTGCCCCGAAACACATGTTACTTTTAGAAATAAAACTGATTCAAATGGTTGGGATGTAGAAAAAGTAGAATGGGATTTTGGCAATGGGAAAAAGCAGATTGCCACTACAAAAGATGTTGACTGGGCAACAAAATGGGACCGTGCGAGTACCATTTACCTGGGCAACAAAACCTATTATCCCAAATTGACAATAACCAATAAGGCGGGCTGCGTAGTAGAAATTTCGCGTTATTCGCCAAGCAATATATTTTTCAAATTCAATATTAGCGCATCAGAAACGGCCACCTGTTATGATCATAATGGCAACGGGCCTATGGTAATTTTTGAACAGCCTGAAATACCCGGATATAGACGCGTGGTATGGAATTTTGGCGATCCCGGCAGTTCTGACAACGAAGCGGGTTCTACCTTCAATCCAAGACATGAGTATTCTGAACCTGGCACATTTACTGTAAGCCTGCATGTAGAAGTGAAGGGTTGCGTGCGCGATACGCATTATTGTGCCATGGTGTATGTGCCTGGTCCGGCAGCCAAAATAAACAAGTTCCCCCATGAATACAACGACAGTTTAATTGGTCACAAGTTTTATCCTAATACATTTCCTGATAATTTTGATACGTGCAATATCAATTCTTTTGACTACTGGACACTCGATTCGGCGCTGGTAAAAAGAAAACACTTTGAGTATTGTAATGCTAAGGTCCTTGATAGTATGCCGCAATTAACCCTTAAAAAATGCAAGGGATATTATGTTCGCTACAAATACAAATTAAAGCCAACCAAAACTACCACCTACAACGATTATGAGGTGAAACGTGTGAAGCACACCTGGCAGAAAGGCGATCCATTGCCAACTGAAAAGGTGTTTAATGATTACATTGGCAAAAATATTCCCGAAAACCTACACGATTCTCTCATATTCAGTTGCGAAGTACCGCATACGGTTCCTTTTATTAATAATACTATTAAATACCGTGGCCACCATGCCATTGATGATTTTCCGGGTCTTTTGGCCGATGTTTGCCGCAATCCATCTTATCCTTGGGCCTCAGATTCATTGGATTATTTTTGGGATTTTGGTGAAGGCACCCACGATACATCAAGTGCTTCAAAGCCTTTGGAATTTGCTCAATATTCAACCGAACGGCTGCCGGTGCACACCTATACCACCGAAGGTTGCTATACCGTAAAACTTACCGCTATCGACCCTGTAACAGGTTGTATTTCAAAAGATTCGATGAAACTAATAGTGCAACATCCTGATGCAGGTTGGGATACTGTGGCTTTTCCTAATATTACCCGCATGAACTACCGCACCCAACAAAGACTAAATGGAACCGGTGCGCGCAGAGGGTTTATTCTCAAAGGGCTGGAATGCATCAACTACGGGCAGAGTGTTGATAAATCTGAAATGTTGCCCGACTGCCTTATGGAGCGCTATTGGGTGGTTTTTGACAGCGCCGCACAAACCACTTACGGTGTATGCAACGGCAAAAAAGTATTGCGACACAGTTGGGTGATGAGTAAAAAGGTACCTGAACATCCATTGGCTTATACCTACAGCGATACAGGTTGGGTAACCGTGGGCGTGGTGGTAAAGGCGGGCGATTGCTTTGACACCATGTGGTACCACAACTACAAATATATTTATGGTGCTTCATCGGCCTTCACGGTTTCTCAAAAGCACACTTGTACCAACACCAATGTTAGTTTTCACCTGAATGATACTACACAGGAAGGTATCAAATACGCTTGGTTTACTTATGAATACAAAGAAAATCCTGATTCGGATTGGGTGGTAAATGGTGGCGATACCATTACCTATCTCAAATGGAACGACAAGGGGAATATGCGATTTATTACTTCCACCATGGACAATCCATCAGTGAAAATAAAAGATGATACTTTTTATAATAACCTGAGTGAAGTAAAGCACTTTGCAATCAAGGGGCCGGGTATTTACCGCATTACCTCGCATGTACTGCACAGGTTTGGCTGCGAATACACCGATTTTTTTGATGTTGGCGTAGGTCATTTAGCCAAATTCTCATCCGATTTACAACGCGTTTGTATAGGCGACACCGTTGAGTTTCTAGACACTGTACGGTATTACAGTTCGTTTAGTGGAAGTCAGGACAACAGCGGTTTTGACACCACCTTATACTGGAAAGATCCTGAGGGAACAAGAAACGGACACAAAACGACTTTCCCCGAAGAAATTAAATGGGATTTTGATAATGACGGGGTAATTGATTATCATGGTTCAAATCCGATTTGGATTTATAATAAACCGGGCGTTTATACGGTAAAAATGTACACACGCGACTCATTGGGCTGCGAGTGGATTGAAACGATAAAACCTGATTATATTGTAGTTAGCGCGGTAAAGGCATCTTTTGGACTCGATGGTGGCGATAGTGTTAGGTTTTGTGCACCGCAACTTACTGTTTTTCAGGATAAATCTAAAGTGATTGATGGCAAAGCGGGTGTACTCGATACCATACAATACTGGCAATGGAGCTGGGGCGATGGCGAAGATGCGCTTAAATCGCAGCTTGAAGATGGCAAAGTGGGCCATTTGTACGAACACAACGGAACCTATAAAGTGTGGTTGAAAACCTACCTGAAAACCTACCAAACCACCCACGGTATGGGTTGTGTGGACTCTCAGTTACAGGTGATTCAAATTATTGGTCCCTTGCCTAAATTCAAGCTAATCGGCGATTCGGTGGGTTGCATGCCTTTTGTAGTGCATCTTAAAGACAGCTCTACGAGGGTTTCAGTGTGGGAGTGGCAGTTGGGCGATGGCCGTACCAAATCTACCAAAGGCGAGAAAAATGTGGACCTAACCTACGACAAGCCGGGTATATACTGCATTAGTGTGCAAGTGGGTGACAGTATTGTGGATTATAAAAATGATACGCTTTATTGTGTGGATTTTTACCCGTATAATAAATGTGAAATAAAAGTACGTGTATTGCCCAAAAACAAAATAAAGATGATAGGCGATTCATCAATATGCCTGCATGGTGAGGCGAAGTTTAGTTTTGAGAAAAGTGATACGAGTTATAAAACATTTTCGGTGTATTATGGAGACGATAGTGATACACTGCATACCGATAAAACGAACCTTAACCATTGGTTTCATAATAAACAGGAATATAAAATTTTCTATACAGGGCAGGGAGCACCATGTCCTGATACTGCATACCGCTACTTAAATACACTGGGTGTTACTGCCGATTTTCTGCTTGATTCATCGAGGCTTGATACGCCTTTGTTCAACTTCAAAAACCTATCTGAAGGCGGTACTGAGTACGATTGGTCGTTTGACGGCGATCCGCGAATAACCTACACCAATGCCGATGTGCAGTATGAATACCACGCCACGGGAACCAAGGAAATTTGCCTTATTGCGCTCAATGATATTGGTTGTGCCGACACTTTGTGCAAATGGCTGAAAATACATACCAATATTTGGATTCCCAACGTGCTGACACCTGATAATAATGGTTTCAACGACCGTTTTAAAATATTGATTGAAGGCGAATTGTATTATGATTTGCACATCTACAACCGCTGGGGCGAGTTGGTGTTTGAAAGTACGGAATTCAACTACCTGTGGAATGGCAACAAGTTCAACACCAAGGAGCCTTGTTTGCCGGGCACCTATTTCTATATTTTCAAGTACCAGCTTATAGGAGAAGGCGTAAAAGTAACCAACGGCTCAGTTACGCTCATAAGGTGATAAGGAAGTTATCAGTTAACAGTGGTCAACTTATATCAGGGAATGACAGATAGGTGATGAACAAACTGATTTTTTCGTATTACAACTCAAAGGATTGCGGATCAAGTCTGCAATGACGGAGGGGTTTTGAATCTCGTAGGAAACGAGACAAGTGATTCCTTCATTAGCACATCAGCACAATAGCAAATCAGCACATTAGCAAATCAGCACATTAGCAAATCAGCACATCATTTTGTTTTTCAACTCAAAGGATTGCGGATCAAGTCCGCAATGACGGAGGAATTTTGTATCTCGTTGGAAACGAGACAAGAAAATCTCATCATTTTCAAATCTCATCATTTTCAAATTCTGCCATCAGCACATCAGCAAATCAGCACATCAAAAAAGTTGTTTTGTCGCTTGGCTCCAGCCGAGTGACCCCATGCACTCCCGAAATAATGGGATTTAAGTGTGTGGGTGATAGGTGATGAACAAATTGATTTTTTCGTATTACAACTCAAAGGATTGCGGATCAAGTCCGCAATGACGGTGGAATTTTGAATCTCGTTGAAAACGAGCCAAGAAAATCTGATCATTTTCAAATTTTCAAATCTCCAAATTTTCAAATTCTGCCATCAGCACATCAGCACATCAGCAAATCAGCAAATCAGCAAATCAACAAATCAACCTCTCATATGCACATCCACTTGTGGGAATGGAATGGTGATGTTGTTTTCGTCAAGGGCAATTTTTCCTTCTTCGTAAATATCAAAATAAACGGTCCAGTAATCTTCGGGGGTGCAGTAGGGGCGCACGGCAAGGTTTACTGAACTATCGCCCAAACCCAAAACACCCACAAAAGGAGCAGGGTCTTTCATTACTTTTTCGTGTTTATTCATCACTTCCAACAATACGGCTTTTGCCTTGCGGATGTCGCTTTCGTATGAAATACCCATCACCAAATCAACGCGTATTTTGCCCAAAGTGGAGTAGTTGGTGATATTGCCATTCGAAATGGCTCCATTGGGAATAATAATGGTTTTGTTGTCGGGTGTGTTGAGTATGGTTACAAAAATTTGTATGTCTTTTACCCAACCTGTATGACCTTGTGCTTCAATAAGGTGGCCTACTTTGAAGGGTTTAAATAATAATACCAGCACACCGCCGGCAAAATTTCCCAGTGTTCCTTGCAGTGCCAAACCAACGGCAAGACCTGCGGCACCCAATACAGCCACAAATGAGGTGGTTTGTATGCCAACCATACCCGCTACGCTAATGAGTAACAACACTTTGAGACCTATGCTTATCATGCTCGATAAGAAGGCTATGAGCGATGGATCGGTGTGTTTGTGGTGCATCATTTTGCGCGCCAGCTTGGTGATGCGGTTGATGAGCCATAAACCTATTAATAAACTGATGATGGCGAGCAATGCGGTGGGACCATTTGCTTTCAGCCATTCTTTTGCGAATTCAACAAAGCTTTCTATCTCATTCATTGTAGTCAAACTTAATGCTACACAATTCTACAGAATTTGCTGAAATATAGTGTGTTGCAGGCAATATTATTTTTTGCCAAACCTTACCACTTCCATTCTTTTTGGTTTACCAGCGCTATATCATGTGTTTCTGCCACCTGCATCAGCTCTTTATAAAAATCATCAAAACCATCCATCCGCCTCGGTATAATGAGCGAATCGCCGGTGTTGATTTTGAGAAAAATATGGTCTTTTAGCTCGGTTATTTCGGCAAACTCATCCAATTTTATTCGCGCATCCGAAACATCATCTTTTGATACAAACTCATTGCCATCAAATCCAAAGTGAATTGGCATATTGGTTTTGTTGGCATAGTGGGTTTTTATGTGTTTTTGAAAATGTTTCTTGTAGGTCCACCTCAAATAGCTTTGGCCAAAGGCTATAAAAGCGATGGCCAAAATGCCGTAGGCGTATGAAATTGTACCTTTTGAGTGCATGAGAAAAGCAAGAACGAGCAACAAACCGGGCATGAGCAAGGTGGTTCTACGCAGCCTTTGTTTATAGCTTTTTGAATTTTTGAAGGTAAATAACTGATAAGTCAGGTAGTCTTCTTCAGTGAGTTTTATCGTGTATTTCATAGTTTTTCTGTGGATTCTGCTGTTAGGTTTACCAGCATTTCGGTATGTGGAATACCGTCTTCAAGGTACTCTTTGCCGGTACTCTGGTAGCCCAGTTTGTTATAAAACCGCAACAAATACGTTTGTGCGGAAATCCTGATAACTTGTTGGCCAAGATGCTGTACGACGAAGTGGTGGCAGCGGCGCATGAGTTCGTAGCCCAATTGTTGCCCGCGCTGCATTTCCTTCACCACCACACGACCAATGGATGTTTCGCTGTAGCTGATGCCGGGTTTTACTATACGGGCATAGGCAACCAACACAGGGCCTTCATAAGCCATTGCGTGAAAAGATTCATGGTCTTTGCCGTCGGCATCGAGGTAGGGGCAGTTTTGCTCTACCACAAAAATCTCCTGACGCAAGGCCATTATATCATAAAGCTGTGCCGTGCTGAGGGCAGAAAATGGAACTACCTGCCAGGTCATTCTTCACTGAATAAGCCAGTCTGACCATCGGGCTGCACGCTCGCGCTTGGCTTGGGCGGATCAAATTCTTCGCCATCGGTCTTGGTTTTGGCATCAAACACCCGCTCTGAAAACTTGTTGCCTCTCGATTTCCAACCTTTCACATCTATCATTTCGTCAAGAACAACCGAGCGGGTAACGGCTTCTTTGCGCAGGCGACCTTCTTTTATTTCTATTACGGTTCCTTTTTTGGTGGTGGCATATACCATATTGGCTGTGCCGCTTTCGCCTATAAAACCAAAACGCTTGTCGAGTGTGAGCGTTTCTATCTGAAAACGTTTGTAATAATAGGTTTTCAAATCGCCGTCGTAGTAAATGGTGGATATGACCGCGTTTGGATTGTATTTTTCTAATAGATACACTTGCTCGGATTGGAAAATTTTGGCTACATCAAATTGGGTAAGTTCGTACTCGCCGTTTTTGTAAATCACCAAAATTCTATCATCGGTTTGGAAATTGCCCAGGTATTCGCCCCGCTCCTCGGTGTTTATTTTGCCGAGAATGGAATCATACCAAATATCGCGTCCGCCAATGGTTGATGCACCTTTCTCTTTAAAGAATATCTTTTTTATAGGTTGCTTGGTCAGGATGTTTCCCTGCGATGAGCGTCCCCTGATATCAATTTCGCCAAAGTTGAAGTCGAATACTTTTTTGCGGGCTTTGCTGCCGGGTGTCAGGGCCACTTGTATTATTTCCGATTCGGCATTTGGGTTGGCCGATAGGTATAATATTTTGCTGCCGCGCTCGCCCCTTGTTATATCGTATTCGCGGTCGCGGGTAATGGAAGTGATACTAAAGCGTTTGGCGCGGGCAATGCCGGTTTTGCCATCCACATACACCACATTATACACCATGCGGTCGTCGTTGCGCTTCCATACATTGGCATATAATATTTCTTTGCCAACAAAAGCTTTTTCGCTCACTTTTGTCACCATGTATTTGCCGCTTTTCAGAATAACGATAATATCGTCAATGTCTGAACAATCGCAGATATATTCATCTTTTTTGAGACCGTAACCCACAAAACCTTCCTTGCGGTCAACATATAGTTTTTCGTTGGCCACGGCTACCAGTGTGGCATCTATATTGTCAAATTCCTTGAGGATGGTTTTGCGCTCTTTTCCCTTGCCGTATTTATCTAATAAATTTTGGTAGTAGGCAATGGTAAAATCGTTGATGTGGCTGATGTCGTACAGGGTGTCTTCCATTTCGCCTTCCAAGCCTTTTATATATTCATCGGCTTTAAATGAGTCGAATTTGGAAATGCGCTTGATTCGTATTTCGGTAAGTTTTACAATATCTTCTTCGGTTACCTTGCGCATCAAGAGCTTTTTAAAAGGCTGCAAACCTTTGTCAATGGCGTGTATCACACCTTCCCAGGTTTCTTCTTCCTCTATATCGCGGTAAATACGGTTTTCGATAAATATTTTTTCGAGCGAGGACATGTGCCACTTGTCTTCCAACTCGCGCAGCTTTATTTCCAGTTCCAGCTTCAGCAAATCGCGGGTGAGGAAGGTGCAGTGGTTCAGCAATTCATTTACCCCCATAAAACGTGGCTTGTCGTCAATAATCACGCAGCAGTTGGGTGATATTGACACCTCGCAATCGGTAAATTTATACAACGCATCAATGGTTACATCAGGCGAAACTCCCTTGGCCAGCGATATCTCTATTTCTACATCTTTTGAGGTATTGTCAACTACCTTTTTGATTTTAATCTTGCCATTGTCGTTGGCTTTTATAATAGAATCTATGAGGCTTGAAGTGGTGGTGCCAAAGGGAATTTCCTTTATGAGCAGGGTGGTTTTGTCAAACTGTTCAATTTTGGCCCGCACCCGCACTTTTCCGCCTCGTTTTCCTTCATTATAGTTTGAAGCATCCATCATACCCCCTGTTTGAAAATCGGGCAGCAGATTGACTTTTTTATCCTTTAATATATCAATTGAAGCCTTGCAAAGCTCACGGAAATTGTGCGGCAATATTTTGGTTGACAAGCCTACGGCAATACCTTCTGCACCCTGTGCCAGCAGGAGTGGAAACTTCATGGGAAGAAAAACGGGCTCGTTTTTTCGTCCGTCGTAAGAGCGTTGCCACGCGGTGGTTTTTGGGTTAAAAGCCACTTCAAGCGCAAACTTGGTAAGACGGGCTTCGATATAACGCGGGGCAGCTGCGGAGTCGCCGGTAAGCACATCGCCCCAGTTTCCCTGCGTGTCTATGAGCAAATCTTTTTGTCCCAGATTCACCAGCGCATCGCCAATGGCGGCATCGCCGTGCGGGTGGTATTGCATGGTTTGCCCTATAATGTTGGCCACTTTGTGGAAACGACCGTCTTCCATCTCGCGCATGGAGTGCAAGATGCGGCGCTGCACAGGTTTAAGGCCATCGTTGCCAGCGGGCACGGCACGCTCAAGTATCACATAGGAGGCATAGTCAAGAAACCAGGTTTTGTACATGTCTGACAGGGGCGTGTCAATAATGCGCTCGTTTTGTGCGCCTTCTTCTTCACCGTCAAAATCATCGTTGTCAAAACCTTCATCGCCGGTTTCTTCACCTTCCAAATCGTCAAATTCTTCTTCGTTGTCCAGTTCGTCGCTCATCTTTTATTCCTGTTATTTTTCTGCTTCTTACTTAAAAAAATTAAAACTACTTGGCTGCGGTGGCCAATTCTTCTTCAAGGTCTTTTTCCACCACCAGATTTTGTATAATAAACTGTTGGCGGTCGGGAGTGTTTTTGCCCATGTAATATTTGAGCAACTCTGCAATGGAGGTACTTTTGGCCAGGGTAACGGGTTCTATGCGCATGTCTTCGCCAATAAATTGCTCAAACTCGTTGGGCGAAATCTCTCCAAGGCCTTTGAATCGCGTGATTTCGGGATTGCCTTTCAGTTCTCTTATGGCCAGTTGTCGTTCTTCGTCGCTGTAGCAGTAGATGGTTTTTTGCTTGTTGCGCACCCTGAAAAGCGGTGTCTCCAATATATAAAGGTGTCCGTTGCGCACCAAGTCGGGGAAAAATTGCAAAAAGAAAGTGAGCAGCAACAACCTGATGTGCATACCGTCCACATCGGCATCGGTGGCCACTACTATGCGGTTGTAGCGCAGGCTGTCCAGGTCATCTTCTATGTCAAGGGCGTGCTGCAGCAGGTTGAATTCTTCGTTTTGGTACACCACTTTTTTCTTCAGTCCGAAACAGTTCAGTGGTTTACCCCGCAGTGAGAAAACGGCTTGTGTTTGCACATTGCGCGCCTTGGTTATTGATCCACTTGCCGAGTCGCCCTCGGTAATAAATAGTGTGGTATCCAGACGCTCTTCCTTGGTTTGGTCTATGTAGTGCACGCGGCAGTCGCGCAGCTTTTTGTTGTGTAAGTTGGCTTTTTTGGCCCGCTCTTTTGCCAGTTTTTTCACACCGGCCATGTCTTTGCGTTCTTTTTCCGATTGCAAAATCCGCTTGAGTAAGGCATCGGCTATAGGTGGGTTTTTGTGCAGAAAGTCGTCTAGCTCCTTTTTAATAAAGTCATTGACAAATGTTCTCACGGTGGGGCCATCGTCGGCTACGTTTAATGAGCCCAACTTGGTTTTGGTTTGCGACTCAAAAACGGGTTCCTGCACCCTGATGCTGATAGCCGCAATAATGGATGCCCGCACGTCGGAGTTTTCGAAGCCCTTGTTGTAGAAATCGCGCACGGTACGCACAATGGCTTCGCGAAAGGCTGCCAAGTGGGTACCGCCCTGTGTGGTGTTTTGTCCGTTTACAAAGGAGTAAGTTTCTTCGCCATACTGTTCGCCGTGGGTAAAAGCTATTTCTATGTCTTCGCCTTTCAGGTGCACAATGGGGTAGCGTGTTTCAGCATTTTGGGTTTTGCGTTCCAGCAAATCGAGCAAGCCGTTTTTTGAATAAAACTTTTGCCCGTTGTAGTAAATGGAAAGCCCCGAATTGAGGTAAGCGTAGTTGAGTATTTGGTCTTCAAGAAAGTCGGGGCGGAATTTGTAGTTTTTGAAAATGGTGTTGTCGGGCGTAAAACTTACTTCGGTTCCGTCTTTGTCCTTGGTATTGCTTATGGCGGGATCCTCTTTCAGTTGGCCGCGCTCAAACACTGCCACTTTTTCTTTTCCATCGCGTATGGAGCGCACTTTAAAGTAAACAGAAAGGGCATTTACCGCCTTTGAACCCACACCATTCAGCCCCACCGATTTTTGGAAAGCCTTGGAATCGTACTTGGCACCGGTGTTGATTTTTGAAACTACATCAACCACCTTGCCCAGGGGAATGCCCCGGCCATAGTCGCGGATTTTTACCTCGTGCTCAGATACATTGATTTCTATAGACTTGCCAAATCCCATTTGGTATTCGTCAATAGAGTTGTCAATTACTTCTTTTACAAGTATATAGATGCCATCGTCGGGAGAGGAGCCATCGCCCAGTTTACCAATATACATGCCAGGGCGCAGCCTTATGTGCTCGCGCCAGTCAAGTGATTTGATACTGCTTTCGTCGTAGTTGCTTGGAGCCATTTATCCTCAATTTAAAGACCTTCAAGTTTAGGCCATCCTTTCGGTCAGCTAAAACTCTTTTATTAAAGAGGTGTGGATAAAGAAATATTTGTAACGCTTATCATAAAAGCACATTTGTTTAGTTATTACAGTTCTTAAAAGCAGTACATTGAACAGGAAGATTAAATGGATCATCGCATCGGTGCTGGGCCTGTGGCTGGTGGTTACCTTGGTGTGGTTTGGTTTTGACCTTGACGGAAAATACAGTTGGGTAATTGGCTCTGAAAGAGTAGCCATTCCCGACAGCACTATAACCGATACGGTTGTAGTGGTAGAAGAAGACGATTATACACTTTATGGCATTGATACGCGCGATTTTGAAGTGGTGGACGGTGTAGTGGAAAAGAACCAATTTCTGCACAATATCCTGAATCCACACGGCATTTCGGCCTTGCAACTCGACGATATTGGCCGCCGCCTGAAAGACACTTTTGATGTACGCTACATGAAGGTGGGCAAAAAATACCTGCTGGTGCTCAACAAAGATTCAGCCCGCAGCGTCCGCTACTTTGTATATGAAATAGACAATACCGACTATGTGGTGTATGACTTTGACTCTACACTGAAAGCATACCGCGGTCGCAAGCCTATTGTGACCGAAACGCGCGAAACAGGCGGAGTTATCAACAGTTCATTGTACCTAACCCTTGATGAACAAAATGCAAGCCCCACGCTGGCCATTGAGCTGAGCGAAGTGTATGCCTGGGCGGTTGACTTTTACCGCATCCAAAAAGGCGATTGGTTTAAGGTGATTTACGACGAAAAGTTTGTAGATGGCAAATCCATAGGCGTGTCAAAAATCCACGGGGCGGTTTTTAACCACTACAACCGCGATTACTACGCTATTTGGTTTGACTATGCCGAGCAGGAAGGCGATTATTTTGATCAGAACAACAATTGCTGCCGCGCTACTTTTTTAAAGGCGCCGGTTAAGTTCAGCCGCATCAGCAGCCGCTATTCTTTGTCGCGCAAGCATCCGGTAACGGGGGTGGTGAAAGGCCATTTTGGTACCGACTACGCCGCGCCCTACGGCACACCCATAGTGAGCACCGCCAATGGAGTGGTGCTTGAAGCCATGTTTTCAAAATACAATGGCAACTATGTGAAAATAAAGCACAACAGCATGTACACCACGCAGTACCTGCACATGCAAAAAATAGCCACCGGCATGCGACCCGGGGTGCGCGTGCAACAGGGGCAGGTAATTGGCTATGTGGGCAGTACAGGCCTAGCCACCGGACCACATGTGTGCTACCGATTTTGGCTCAACGGCAAGCAGGTAGATGCGCTGCGTGTAGAAATGCCACCGGCAGAGCCTGTGAAAGAAGAGTATAAAGAGGAATACGAAAAAGTGAAAAAGGCCATGATGGAGCGGCTCGACGCTATAAAAGTGCCCGGCGTGGAACAGATAGCATCAAAGTAAACCGGTTTTGAAAATGGCATCCATTTGCTTGAAAAGCTCCGGATGTTTCTTTTTAAAGAGTTTGGGTCGCTCAAAAAAATACTCTGACACCACGGGGAAAAATTCCTCTATACTGGTGGCTCCATAAGGGTTGATATCCGATTTTCCATTTCCCATTTGTTTGATTGTCTGGCGCATGAGTTCCATCCACGGCAAGGCAAATTCGCGGTTCACAAGCAGCGAAGGCACTCCGTCAATCAATCCGTCAGCTTTGTCTATAAGGTGTATAAACTCGTGGATGGCCACATTTTTCTTATCGGTGTTGTTGTCAAAACCCAGGTGCAGCGATTTTTTGGAAAGTATCATTTTTCCTTCCATCACGCCCGTGCCTACCATACCACTTACATAGCGCCCATCGCCTTGTGTGTCAAAGTCTTTTGAGAACAAATCGGGGTAGATAAGTACTTCCGTAAGGTTTTGGTATTCCCAATTGGGAAAACTCAAAATAGGGATTACTGCCCCGCTTGCCACCAACAACTTGTCGGTAATATCAATATCGGTTTCAACGCCGGTAATGCGGATGCGCTGCAAAAAACGTTGTACATCGCGTTCAAACGTGTTTTTTTGTTCAGGGCTCAGGTGGTGGTAAAAGTGCACCTTGGCTTCAATTATTTTGCGCCATTCCTGTGGAAAAGGGGGCAGTACTTTAGGAAGTTGTTTCTTTTTGGGGCGGTTCCAAAGCCATAAAACAGCCAACAACAACAGCAAGACAAGGATAAAAAGCAGGGCAGGACTCGGTGACATAGCGTCGCTAAAAATTTGCGGCGGAATATAGCCCTATTTGCCGTGGCGGCAATATAGTTGGCATTTTTAAGGCAATGCACTACCAATCGCTAAAAAAACCTTATTGGCATACACAAGCTAAACTATTCGCTACTTGGATTGTAGTACCTATTTGGTGGTTCAATAATTTTGGTAAATTGCAAGTTGTAATGAAGCTTGAAGATGAAATAAAAAGCAAATTCGAATCGGAGTACCACAAGTTGGGTGTCAACATCATCTACACGCAGTACTACATACAGCGGCGGGTACAAAAGCTGCTGAAACCCTTCGGACTTACCAACCAACAGTACAATGTGTTGCGTATTTTGCGTGGACAGCAACCCAATCCGGCCAATATCAACCTGATAATAGACCGAATGCTCGACAAAATGTCGAATGCCTCGCGGCTGGTTGACAAGTTGCAAGCCAAGGGTTTGGTTGACAAAAAGCCCAATGCCATAGACAAGCGCAATGCCGATGTGAGTATTACTGAGAAGGGCCTGGCGCTACTTGACGAAATACATCCGTACCTTGAAGAGCAAACCCGCGAATTGCGCGTGCTGAGTATTGAGGAGGCGGAGATTTTGAATGCTTTGTTGGAGAAGGTGAGGGTGCATTGAGGGTGGCTTCAAGAAATGGGCAATAATTTCGTTACGCTTGTGTTGAATTTGGTCATTCTGGACCTTTCTGATAAGGAGCTTGGTAAAATAACTACAAAAATGGCTTGAGTGTCTTTTGGAAACCAGCGAAACAAATTACCACTATTGTGATTTGTTTATTGGGTGGAGCATCGTACAGGAATTTCCGTATTTAACTGGGTAATTCATCAAGAGACAAAATACAGGTACGCATAGTATCAATTTGATATTGGCAATTTACTCAAGGATGCTTAGACCGTTAACTATTTTTTTTCGAAAAATTACTTGTGGTTTAAAAACTATCTCTACTTTCCCCCTGTCAAAAAAAATTAAGCTTATGGAAAATCCAAAACCAGTATCTCCACGAAGTGTCATATTATTAGGTATCGGCTTGGTACTACTTATAATGGGCTTGGTGTTTGTGCTAATTATATTGTTGCCCGAGCAAATACCCTTTAAGGCTACTACCAAAATATTGAACTTTCATTTGTTGAATACAAGATTTGAGCTGAATCAGGAGCAACGATTTATGATATTGATTGGCATTTCGGGTGGGATTGGCAGT
>WGNN01000005.1 GCA_016124515.1 bacterium | reverse complement strand
GTGGCTTTTAGTGCCAATAATGAATGTTTTGGTACTGATATTAAGTTTACCAACAGTTCTAAGATCGCTATAGGTACAATGACTTATAACTGGACTTTGGGTGACGGTAATACTTCAGGTAATACATCACCCAGCTATGCTTACACCAAAACAGGTACTTATACTGTTAAACTGGTCGCAACATCCAACAACGGCTGTAAAGACAGTACCACATCAAATGTTACAGTTTACACCCAGCCGGTGGTTAATTTTACAACATCAGACATTTGTCAGGGCGATGCATTGACAACCACCAATAGCTCAACTGGAGGTGGTTCATATACATGGAGCTTTGGTGACGGGAAAACGTCTTCAAATACTTCACCTACACACAATTACGCAACTCCAGGCAAATATTTAGTAAAACTGGAAGCTATTACATCAAACGGCTGTTATGATACAGATTCAGTTGAAATAAATGCCTTTGCAGAACCTCGAGTAGCCTTTAGTGCTGGCAATGTTTGCTTTGGAAATGCGGTTGACTTTATCAACAAATCAAAAATTGCCGCGGGTACCATGACCTACGTTTGGGATTTGGGCAACGGCAGCACTACCGGCAATCCTGCCCCAAGCTACAATTATGGAAAAGACGGTAGCTATACCGTGAAGTTGGTAGCCACAAGCAACAATGGCTGTAAAGACAGCACCACCAATAACGTAGCGGTTTACGCCATGCCGATGGTTGACTTTAGCGCAGCGAATGTTTGCTACGGACAAACCATGACCACCACCAACAAAACCACTGGCGCTGCCAAATACGATTGGAGCTTTGGCGATGGTATGACTTCAACCACCACTTCGCCTAGCAATTTTTACAAAAAAGCCGGCAACTATACCGTGCAGCTGATTGCCACCACCAGCAATAATTGTGTTGATTCTATGAGCAAAACAGTGAGCATCTACGCCAAACCAATTGCTGGTTTTGATGCCAAGGATGTGTGCGACGAAACCGCTGTTTCATTTGCCAACAACTCATACAACGCCAATATTACCAGCCACAACTGGAACTTTGGCGATGGCAACACATCGGCGGTAATAAACCCCAACTATACCTATGCAACAGCCGGTAGCTATAGCGTAACGCTCATCACCATATCAGACAATGGATGTTCTGATACCTTGAGCAAAGCCATCACCATCTATCCAAATCCGGTGGTTTCGTTTACCCACACTACTGCCTGCGATTATGATTCTACCCGCTTTACCAATACCACAACCATTGCCAGCGGCACATTAGCTTACGATTGGAATTTCTCAACCGGCGACAGATCTTCAAGAAAATCACCGGCCTATAAATTTCCGCAAGCAGGTGCCTATGTGGTTGGCCTCAAAGCCATGTCAGACAAAGGTTGCGAGCGTGCTACAACTGCCACCATTATGGTAAATCCTTCGCCCAAAGCAGGTATTAAACTTGCCGATAATTGCGAGGAGCAACTGTCACAATTCGCATCAATTTCTACCTTGAGCAAAGGCAAAATAAGCAGCTACAACTGGGATTTGGGTGATGGCGCCACTTCGGTTGACATGAACCCTACACACTTGTACAGCACCGACGGTACCTACAACATTTCGCTGGTAACCATAAGCGATATGGGCTGTAGCGACACCGCATTGACAAGCATTACCATATTCAACAAGCCTACTGCCAATTTCAGCAGCACCGATGTGTGCTATGGCAAGCCAAGCGCCTTTACCAACCAATCGGTAGATGCGCAGGATTACGTGTATGACTTTGGCGATAAATGGGGCATTTCAATACTGCCACAGCCGGTTTATACCTACGAAGCACCCGGCAGCTACAGTGCCACCTTGTATGTAACTTCAGCCAAGGGATGTAAGGATACCATCACAAAAACCATAACCATTTTTGCTTTGCCACAAGCCATGTTCAGTGCCAACAACCACTGCTTTGGTGAAACCTTTATGCCAAAAGACAACTCAAAAGGCACTATTGACAGCTGGAACTGGAACTACGACAACGGCGACAGCGACAACGGAGTGGATCCGGTTTATACCTATGCAAAAGATGGCAACTATAAGGTGCGTCTGGTAGTAACCGACAACCACGGTTGTGTTGACTCAATTCGCAAAGCGGTGACCGTGTGGCCATTGCCGGCTATTTGGGTGAGCCATGACACGATGGTGAGCAAAGGCTACGAAGTGCAATTGGAAGCCCGAGGTGGAGTAGCATACAAATGGAATCCAGTAGAAAATCTGGACAAACCACTAAGTGCCACACCAATAGCCACGGTAGTAAATGACATTACCTACACCGTAACCGCCGCCAACGAGTTTGGCTGTACCAAAGACACCACAGTGACCCTGCGCGAAGAAGATGACTATACCCTGGAGCCAAGCAACATAATGACTCCCGATGGCAACGGCCAAAACGACAACTGGATAGTTGACAAAGCGCAGTACTACAACGATGTGGAAGTAATAGTATTTGACCGCTGGGGACGCATAGTATTCCAGAGCAAACACTACGACAACCAGTGGAACGGAGTCTCCCAGACTACGGGTGAAGCCCTGCCTGATGGCGCCTACTATTACATAGTAAAAGTACCTGCCGAACGCGATGAGTACAAAGGATCAATCACCATATTCAGATAATTAAAAATTGAAAATGAACAATTTAAAATTTAGAATGATGAAAGCACAGCATATCAGATACGCGATCGTTGGATTTTTAATCTTCAACTTTCAGTTTTTAATTGGAAACAAGGCCCAAGCCCAGCAATTGCCCCTATACAGCAGCTATGTGTACAATCCCATGCTGCTAAGCCCCAGCTTTGCGGGTATTATGGATACCAAAAACCAAACCGCACGGCTTATGTTGGCACACCGCTTTCAATATGCAGGTTTTGAAGGAGCACCTACCACCAGTTTGCTGGCACTTGATGCGCCATTCAGCAAACAAAACATGGGTTTGGGTGGCATGCTTTACACCGATGTTACCGGGCTAATACGCCGAACAGGCCTATCGCTCAACTACCGCTACACCGTGAACCTGAACGACAAAATCCAGTGGCATTTGGGACTTTCAGGAAGCGCAGGACAGCAAGCACTTGACATGGCCGCTGTGCGTGCGGTGGATATGAGCGAAAACATCCTGAACCTACAAAGTGCCAACAAGTTGTTTGTAAACGGTGCCTTTGGTACCCACCTTACTGCGGGCAATCTAATGTTTGGTTTTGCGGTGAAGCAGCTTACACGCAACCAGTTGGTTTACCAAAACTACACTTCAAACACCAACTACGACTACACACAACCGGCACATTTCCAGGGTTTTGCTTCGTACAAAATCGATATTAAAGGTGATACCTTTGGCCTTACACCCATGGTTTCGGCGCGCTACGTGGCAGGAACGCAGTTGCAATATGATGTGATTGTAAAAGCCCACTACCGCAACAAAGTGTTCCTTACCGCGGGCTACCGTGGCGGATATGCGCTGAGCTTTGGAGCCGGTGCAGTGCTCAACAACAACCTTACCCTCAGCTATACTTATGACTATATGATCAACGCCGCCGGACCTTATACAGGCGGTGGCAACGAGTTTACGCTGGGTTACCGCTTTATGAAAGGCAAAGGTCTGCCAAAAGCACCACAAAGTACTGTGGTAGAAGGTAATGGCAACAAATTGAGCGAGGCGGAAGTGGATGCCATTTTTGAGGAAAAAGTAACAGCCATGCGCAACAAAATGGAGGAGCTTGCCCGCGAAAATGAAGCCCAGAAACACAAGATTGAAGGTTTGAACAACAAGATAGACTCACTGCACAGCGACATGGACAAAATAAAGGAAGACGCTGAAAAAGTGGTGGTTGTTGACGGTTCTGTAGCCAATGATCTGCAATTTGAAAGTGGCAGTGCCAAACTTACGAACTCATCGAAAGAGGAATTGAATAAGATAGCGGCATTCCTGACAGTGAACAAAGACATGATGCTTGATATAAGCGGACATACCGACAACACTGGAAATGCAGATGCCAACTTAATTTTGTCAAAAAAACGTGCACAGGCGGTTTTTGATTATTTGGTAAGCCTCGGTATTTCGCCCGACAGAATGAGCCACCAAGGTTACGGCGACAGCAAACCATTGGCTGACAATGGTACCGAAGCCGGCAGAATAGCCAACCGACGTGTAGAGCTTAAGATTAAATAAACATTGCTTTTAAAATAACTGAAACACCCTGCTGCGTTTGTGGCGGGGTGTTTTTGTTTTAAAATATCAATTAGGGTTTAATGGCGCTTGCTTTCCATTTCTTTTTTCAAGTGGTCTATATATAAAATACCGTGCAAATGGTCAATTTCATGCTGAAAAATAACCGCAGTAAAGCCGCTTACCGTTTCTTCAATTTGTTCGTTTTGCAATGTGTAGTAGCTAACCTTGATGGTAAGGGCGCGGGTGTAGGTGGTGTCGCTGCGGCCCGGAATTGACAGGCAACCTTCAAGACAAGGTTGTTTTTCTTCTGAGAAATAAGTAATTACAGGATTTATGATTATTTGATTGGGAAAACCTTCGCGGTCGAAACGCTGCACGCAAATCATGTTTTTGAGTATGCCAACTTGTGGAGCTGCGATTCCAACCCCCATTTCTTTCACCATGGTTTTTTCAAGTCTTTTGGCAAACAAAGCAATGGTCTTTTGGTCGTGTTCCGGATTTAAATTGCTGCTTTTTTGACGCAGAAGTTGCAAGTCGGTGGGATTGTTTATAATAAAAACCCGCATGGCTTCATCGGCTTTTCCTGCATCTATCATAGCCTTTTCTTCCTTGGTGAAATTTCCCGAATCGCGATTTTTGCTCACCGTGCAAGCGCTTAGCGTTAAAGCAACGAGCAGTAGCAAAAGGGAGGTTTTCATATTTGAATTGTCTGATAGCTGCGTTGAAAAAGTCATATAAGCTGAGATTTTATTTTCCTCAATAAGGGCAAAAGGTGCCGTTCTATGGCGTTGAAATGAATCTTGAAGCCGTGCTTAGCCATTAATATGCGTGCTTGTGGGCTTGGCTTGTAGTTGTGCAAGGCTTTGTGCGAAACCTTTGTTTGGTTATTTATTTCGTGCAAAAGTTGGGGGCTGCTTTCAAGCGAAAGCCATTTGAATAGTGCAGTGAAGGCTTCTTTGGGTTTGGCTATAATATCGTGGTAATAAATCCTGAAAAGCTCAATTTGGTGTTTTTCAATTGCTGCGTTTACCCAATTTTCGTGCAGGCACCATTGCGCCATTATTTCCTCATCAGATTTGCCTTGCCACAAAAAGCCGCCGCTTCCATGATCAAAATTTTTGGCACTGCTTATTACCTCATAAGGATGGCGCACCAAATGGATAAACTTTGACTTGGGGAAGTTTTCGAGAACGAAAGGCAGCAGTTCAGGATCGCAGTTTTGATAGGGTTTTTGGTCGCCAATGTAGGTGAAAGAACCGTTTGCCGGAATTTGCTTTTCCGTATGAAAACCCCGCATAAACTGCATTTGAAAATTGACGAAATTATCCTGAACCCTTGCGTGTGGATTCAGGGTATTTCCGGCTATTTGCATGGCCCTGTTTTTGCCAGCAGGCGAATCATAGGGGTAATCTGTAATTGGGCGCTGGTGGTGCAAGCAGTATAAAATCCACACAATATCCGATTCGTTTGACACAAAAATATCGGGATGCAAGTTGAGCATGCGCATGAGGTGAGTGCTGCCACTGCGCTTGTTGCCAATGATAAATAAGGCTGAACTACTCATTTTGATAAGCCAAATATGGGCTTATTGCAGCAAACTGTAAATATCTATGCCAAGTTTGTTGAGATAGGCCGTTTGTGCTTTATTAAAATCCTTGGTGGTTTTTATTAGTTTTTCGGTGGCTTCCAACAAATACCTTTCGCGGTAGTTTATCATAAAAATACTGGTATTGCCCAACTCCAATTTGCGTTTTTCGGCATTGAGCATGGTTTGTGCCGCTGCTACAAATTTTTGTTGGTGCTGCACCGCCGCGTATAGTTGCAACATGGCCTGCTCGTAAGACTTTATATCATTAGACAAGCTGCTGATTTTATATAATTTTTCGAAACCCAATTGGTCGTATTTGGCTTCGGCGGTTTGCACTTTTCCCATTTCCTTGCGCAGGTAGAGCGGCATTTGAAAAGTAGCGCCCCAGGTAATGTTTTCGTTGGAATACTGCATGCCGGCATTGGCGCTTACGAGTGGCTTGTATTTTAGGGTAAGTTCGGGCAATAGGCTTTGCAATTGCAGTTTTTTGTCTATTCCGGCTGAGGTGATTTTGTAGTTGATTTGTTGTATGGCGGGGTGTGTTTCTATTGCTACGCGGTTGCTGATATTGCGCATGGTATCAAAAGGCAACAAGTGGTGGTTGAGCGGTTTAAAAGTTGCCAAAAGCAAACTATCTCTTTGCCAGAATTGGTTGCTCAATGCATATTGATTGTATATAAACTCAGCTTCAATTTGTTTAAGCAAACTGCGGCGACGTTGCCATTCCATATAGGCTTCTACGGTGTCAATTGCAGCATATTTGCCCAATTGGTAGGCTTTTTTTACAAAAGTCAATCGGTTTTGCGCTACCTGCACGGCATCGTCGTAAAGCGCAAAAAGGTCAAAGGCGGCTTTGTACTCCCAATAGGCTGTAGAAATATAATAAGTCAACTCGTTTTTTGCCAATTGCAACTCATACTGCGATTGTTGTAAATAGGCTTGTCGCATCTGCACTTCGGCTCTACCCTGATTGAGCACCAAATTGCGCAACACCGGCACAGAAAATTCGGTATAAAGCAAACCGCCAACAGGTGTGTTTTCCTGCGGGTTTAGGTAATATCCGGTATTTAATTCATAACCTGTTTTTATTTCAATACCGCTGTAAACCGGTATTTTCAGTTGCATCAGGTTGGTGTTGTAATATTTGGTTCCATTATAATTTTTCTCGTTGCTGCTCCATTCTACTTTGGGGTCAAATACGCCCCGCGCCGACTTGAGCTTTCCTGCGGCCATCGCTACGTTTTCGCTGGCCGCGCTCAGTAAAGGGTGGTGTTGGTACACACGTTTCAAAAAATCAGCTAAGCTGAGGCTGTCTTGCGCGCCCAATGCCGTGAAAACCAGGCTGAAAAGGAGGGTGGCTGCTGTTTTCATGCTATTTCTTTTTACTATCTGTCATTTTTGAAACATCAATATTTGGCGGAAAACCATTGAGCTGTCTCCATATTTCGTACCACACGGGTACATCATTTAGCATGGCCCAGCCATAGGCTCCGGAGCCCATTCTTATCTTGTCGGGCCAAGGCTCGCCATCTTCGTCGGGTGTTACCAGCACGCGGTACAAATTATCATAATTATTTACATAATCTATCACCTGGATTTTGCCGCCAAAAGTACCGAGTGAAGCATTGGGCCAGCCCGAAAAAACGAGTGCAGGCCAACCATCAAACCTAATGCGTACTTTATCGCCTTTGTTGAGCAAGGGCAAGTCGGTAGCGGAAACATATAATTCGGTGGCCAATTGCGGATTATCGGGCATTATGGTAAGCAAGGGGTCGCCTTCTTTTATTATTTCGCCAATACCGTTTTTCTCTGATTTTACTACATAGCCACTTTGGGGTGCACGCACCACATATTTCTGTTGCCTTATTTCCAGATTGCTTATGTCAATCTGCATTTTGGTGAGTTTGTTTTCAGAATCGTTGATGTAGCTGAGCGTGCTGTTTTTTTCGGCAATTGATTTTGAAATTTTATCGTTGTATTCGGCTTCTATTGATGTGAGATCCAAAATAGCGTTTAAATAGTTGTTTTGGCTTATTTGCAGCTTGTTGCTAACCGCTTGTAATTTGGCTTGAGATTCCTGCATTTTCATGCGTTTGTCTTCCAGATTGGTCAGCGATACCAAACCTTCTTCATACAGTTGTTCTTCGCGTTCAAATTGTTTTTTTGCGGTATTAAAATTGAGGTTGGCTGCACGAACTTCGGCACTGTCGCTCATGAGTTTGTATTGCACTTCGCTTATTTTGTTTCGTGCTTTTTCTATGGATGTTTCAAGTCCGGTTTCCAAAGCATCTATTTGTCGGTCAAGTGATTGTATTTTGTTAAACAAAGCGGCAATGGATGATTCCTGTGAGCCTATTTGGTTTCTTTTGCGGGCCAGTATCTCGGGATCAAAATACTCGTCTTTTATTTCAGAAATGGTCACCAGCGTATCGCCTTCTTCTACAAATTGCCCTTCCTGTATGTACCAGTCATTTATCATTCCGGGCACAGTAGCATATACTTTTTGTGGTCGGTCTTCAGGCGAAAAAGCGGTTACTTTTCCATAGGCATGCACATTTTGTTGCCAGGGCAAAAAGAAACAAACCAAAACTATGGCCAGCAAGCCCAGCAGCCAATAGGCAAGTGTGCGTGCCGCGGTGTTTTTATACAACAACTGCGCTATGGCCAGCGAATCTATTTGGTGCGTTGGTGCTTGGGTTTGATTTACAGTAGCCATATGAGTTCTTTATTATTTTTTATTTCGCTATACTTTCCATTCAGCACAATGGTGCCTTCATCTATTAGATATATATTGTCAACATATTGCAGGGCAATGGGGTCGTGGCTCGATATGATAAAAGTGCAGGCAAGTTCTTTATCAACCAGCAGTTTTTTGAACAAACGGGCCTTGAACGCCGATTGTAAGTTGAAGAAGAAGTCGTCGAAAACCACCAAACCGGGTTGTGCCAGCAGGCTTCGCGCCAATATTATTTTTTTGGTGGTTGATGATGGCATGCCCTTGCCTGAGGCTACGAGCGGGGTTTGCAGTCCATCGGGCATTTCATTCACGGCATTGTCCAATTCCGTTATTTTCAACACCTTTTGTATATCGGCGGTAGATATTCCTCCGCGGTTCAGGGTGATGTTTTCAAGCAGGGTGCCTTCAAAAATATGTTCGTGCGAAAGGCTGTCGCCAATGCGGTCGCGCAAGCTGCGTTTGTTCAGGTCGCGCAGCGAATTTCCGTTGAAGGTAATTTGGCCTTCGTAACTTTCTAGAATACCTGCCAGTACATACATAAGCGTGGTTTTGCCACTTCCTTCGCGGCCAATTATGGCAATGCTTTCGCCGCTGTTTACCCGCAGATTTACATTGTGCAGGGTGCGCTTTGTGGCATCAGGATATTTATAATTCAGGCTTTTTGCTTCAATAGCGTAGCCGCAACTTTCGGTTTGAGCCATCAACGGAGCGGTTTCGTCTTCCAGCGGCAGGTCGGTCAGGTTGCCCAGTTTTTCCACGGCGGTGAGTACATCATATATATTGTCAAGGTGAAGTATTAGTTTTTCAATGGCCGATATAACCAAAACAATTACCAGCTCGGCAGCTACAAACTGCCCCACCGAAATTTGTCGGTCTATAACCAAAAAACTGCCCAACACGAGCAAACCGCCTACTATGCCGGTTTTGAAAAATACAAATCCCCTGAACTGTGAAAGCAGAACCTGAAAATGTGCACGGCGTTTGCCAAGATATCCTGCCAAATGTTTTTCGAGTTTTTGTAGTGGGAGCGGAGAGTTGCCGGCTATTTTAAAAGTAATAATATTGCGGCCCAGCTCCTCGAGCCAATGGGCAATGGCATATTTATATTTCGATTCGTGCAAGCTTGTTTGCAATCCTTTTTTACCCGTAAAATAAAAAAGCAAAAACATAATGGAAAGCAGAAATATGCCGAAGAAAATAAACAGCGGATGGTAGAGCGACAGCAGTAACAAACCAAAAATAATCTGAAGCAGGGCGGTTATTAAATCCACCAATATTTTGGTGAGGCCTTTTTGAATGGTAAGCACATCAAAAAAGCGGTTTACCAGCTCGGGTTCATATACTTTTAGCAGTTTTTCCATTTTAATACGCGGTATGCGAAAGGCAAAGTCAATGGCGGTGCGGGTAAAAATGCGTTGTTGTACATTTTCTACTATGGTCATCTGCATTATTTGCATTACCCCGGTAAGCAACACGCCGAGCACTACAAAAATGCTGAGCAACACCACAGGGCGCAGAAACAAGCCACCGGAAATAATACTCACCACCGACTGTACGCCCAACGGAAGGGTTAGGCCAAGCAATCCACCCAAAATGGCGTATATGTATATGAGGTAAATGTTTTTTCGCTCTTCACTTATTAGGTTCAGGAAGCGCTTAAACGGACTCAGGGTTTCATCATGTTCTTCAGTAGCGTTGAGCTGAATGGCTACAAGCACCAAAATGTCATTGGCTTTTTCAATGTTTGTTTCATCAAATTCGCGTAGTGGCAAAAGCTCGCTGCTGCTGCATTGCTTTTGTGCTCCATCAAGGTGTGTAAAGCTAAGTTGCCCGCCCTCATGTGCCACAAACAGCGGTTCGTTGGCTGCAAAAACCACCGGCGGCACGGGCAGGGTTTGTGCAAAACCAAGGAGTTCTTGCGGTTTGAGCGCTTGCACACTGAAAAACAAATTGAGTTTGGCAGCTTCTGCATTGAGTTGAGAATACCACTCTCTAAGGCTGAGTGTGGTAGATTGGGTGGAAACAAATACGCTATACGCGCTCTCAGGGCGCAGTTGTAGCGCCACTTGTTTTAAGAGTTCCCTTACAGATTCTGACTTCATAAAATGTGCTTGCTCCTTCAACCACAAATATGAAGGCTTAGATGTGGAAAAAGCCTGAAAATTTGTTAAGAATGATTCTAAATAAGGCCGCCGCCTTGAGCACAAATGGCCGGGGGCTTATTTATGTTGGCTACATTATTTCGTCCAAATCGTCTTCTTCGCCGTATTTGGGGCTGTTTTCCGGTATATAATCCTCATGATCGTTGAAGTTGTAATCGGCCATCAACTCATTTTTAATCAAATCAATCATTTCGTTGAGTCCTTCCTGCACTTTGTCGAAATCTTCTTTGTAGATAAGGATTTTGTTGCGCACGTAGTAGGCGCGGTTGTCGTGGTGTTTTTTGGTGCTTTCGGTTAGCGACAGGTAATAATCTTCGTTTTGGGTTTGTCTCACATCAACAAAATAGGTTCGCTTACCTGCTTTAATAACCTTGGAGTGTACAACCCCCTTCGGTTTCTTTCCACTATCTTCCATGTACACTTTGTTAGATTCGGGGTAAATATATACCGCGCTTTTTGCTTTGGCAAAATTGAGTTACACCTGGGTTTTTAGCGGGTTGATCCACAGTATTATAGCCTTTGTAAAGAAATGGTTACCTATGGGTCAAATTGGTTTTATGATTTATGATGCGGTATTATTTCCACCCCCGTTTTGTGCTTCGTGGCCAGCGGGTTTTGCCTGATCGGGATACTCAATCCGCACGTGGTACATGCTGTTTATCAGTTCTTTAAGCACATTTCTGGTGGTGTCTAATTCTTTCAGGGTCAGTGGTGCTTCCTGTAGCTGTCCATCATTTATTTTCCCGTCAATTATACCGTCTATCATGCGCGAAAGGGTTCCCTGATTTTTGTCTTTGATGCTTCTGGTTGCGGCTTCAATTCCATCGCAAATCATTACTACGGCCATTTCGCGGGTGGCGGGGCGTGGTCCGGGATACCTGAATTTAGTTTCGTCCACCTGATCGGCAGGTACTTTTTTCAGGTAATTGCGGTAAAAATACTCTACTCGCGAGGTGCCGTGGTGGGTTTGTATAAACTCAATAATCACTTTTGGCAAGTTGTTTTGCCGCGCTATTTTCACGCCATTGGTCACGTGTTCTATTATCACACGGGCGCTTTGTGCATCGTCGAGCGCATCGTGCGGGTTGTCTATATATTTCTGGTTTTCAATAAAATACTCCGGGTTTTCCATTTTTCCTATGTCATGGTAAAGCGCGCCAACACGGGTTAGCAAGGGTTTGCCGCCAATGCGGTTTATTACCGATTCGGCAAGGTTGGCTACTTGCAACGAATGCTGGAAAGTGCCCGGCGCACGCACCGAAAGTTTGCGCAACAGCTTTTTGTTTACATCGCTCAGCTCTACAAGGGTAATATCGCTCACAAAGCCAAACATTTTTTCGTAGGCATATATGAGCGGATAGGCCAGCAGCGTGAGCATAAAATTGCCCGAGAGCCACAGCAAAGTGGTGTAGTCAAACTCTGAAATACTGCTTATTTTGATAAACTGAAACGAAGAATAAGTGGCAATGTAGCTGGCAAAAATGAGCAGGGCAGAGATGAAAAACTGCGATAGATATTGCACACGTATCATATTTAAGATGGCTGCAAAACCCGCAATGAGCTGTATAATGATAAATTCTGCTGCCTGACTTGGTACAAAACTACCGGCAATAAGTACCACCACAATGTGCGATATGAGCGCCAGTTTGTAGTCGAAAAAAGCAATGGTAACTATGGGAATTATACAGAAGGGAATGATAAACACATTGAGCGAAGAATGCTGAATGACATAGCGTGTGAGGAAAACGAACAAAATAATATTGAGCAACATGAGAAGGAGGCGGCGGTTGCGGCGTATGAGCTCTATTTGAAACAACTGTATGTAGCCAATGTAAATAAAGAAAATAACCACCACCAGCACAATGTAGCCCATAATGTGCCAGGTTTGGCCGTCGGTTTTCACCAATTCTTCATACTGTATTTTCAGCGAATTGAGCTTGTTGTATTCCTTTTCCGTAACAGTAAGGCCCTTTTGAATAATGAGTTCACCAGCCGACACCAGCCCCTCGTATTGCGTAATGTGCGACAACTCTTCGTTGAGTTTTTCCTGACTTATTTCGGTGGCATACACAATATTGGGTTGCAAACCATAACGAATGGCATTGGTAAGCAGGTCGAGGTTGAGACCGCTATAGCCCGCGGCTTTTTTGGCCACCACTTCTTTCACATTTTGCAGGGTATAAAGTCCTGATACACTCACCGTTTTGGCCACTTTGTTTCTGATAAGTTGCAGGCGTTTAAAGTTTTCGTTTTCGCGGTGCTTGGGGTCAAGCTCTATAAGTCCGGTTTGGTAAATGCTGTGCACCACTGCCGTTAGCGCTTTTTTGTATTTTTCAATGTCCACATCAAGGCCGTATTGCCCTATATTTTCTTCAAGGTACTGCTCGCCGCTCACCACGGCTTTTTTCTCAATATCGTCCACCACCTCGTAGTATGGTTCAAAATCGGCCATGATGTTTTGCTTTTCCTCCGCTATTTTTTCATCAGATTTTAACACGGGAAAAGAAAAAGGGGCAAGCAGGTCTTCGTACTGCCAGGGTTTGCCCAATTCAAAGTCGTATTTAAACTTTTGGTTGGTAGGAATGAGCGCAATAATGATGAGCAAGGTAACAGCTATATAGATGTAGCGCAGCACCTTTTGCGATCCAAAATTGAGAAGGTCTTTGGCCATTAGGCAATTAACTTTATGCAACAAAGGTAAAGTGATACATTAATGCAAGTGAAAATGTTGCGGTATTGATACCTTTGCGCTTTGTTACAACAAATACGGTTTTAAAATACGAATAACCATGACAAAAGAAGTTTATATTGTTGGTGCGGCCCGCACGCCCATAGGCAGTTTCGGGGCATCGCTTAGCGAAGTTTCGGCTACTCACTTGGGTACTACTGCCATAAAAGGTGCTCTGGAGCGCGCAGGCGTAAACCCCACCGAAGTAGAAGAAGTTTATTTTGGCAATGTATTGCAGGCCGGCGAAGGACAGGCTCCTGCTCGTCAGGCTGCCTTGCGTGCCGGTATTTCAAATACAACGCCTTGTACCACAGTAAATAAAGTTTGTGCATCAGGTACAAAAGCTACCATGTTGGGCGCTATGAGCATCATGCTGGGCGACAACGATGTGGTGGTGACAGGTGGTATGGAAAGCATGAGTAATGTGCCTTACTACGTAGAAAAAGCCCGTACAGGTTACAAATTTGGACATGGCCAACTTACCGACGGTATGATAAAAGATGGCCTGTGGGACGTGTATAACGACTACCACATGGGCAATGCTGCCGAAAAATGTGCGGTTGACTGCAACATCTCGCGCGAAGATCAGGACAAATATGCCATCCAATCTTACGAACGCACTGCCGCAGCGCACGAAGCCGGCTATTTGGCTCAGGAAATTGTGCCGGTTACCATCAGCACACGCAAAGGTGATGTAGTGGTGAGCGATGATGAAGAATTCAGAAATGTGAAGTTCGACAAGATTCCAACCTTGCGTCCTGCATTTCAGAAAGACGGTACTGTTACTGCTGCCAATGCATCAACCCTTAACGACGGCGCTGCTGCACTTGTATTGATGAGCAAAGAAAAAGCTGAAGCCTTGGGCATAAAGCCTTTGGCAAAAATTATATCATTTGCTGACGCTGCCAAAGAACCTGAAAACTTTACCACCGCCCCAACTCCGGCGGTACAAAAAGCAGTGGCAAAAGCCGGCTTAACCCTTGATCAAATTGACTATTTTGAACTGAATGAAGCATTTTCGGTGGTAGCCATAGCCAACCAACAACTCATGAATATTTCAGAAGATAAAATCAATGTATTTGGTGGAGCGGTTTCGCTTGGACACCCGCTTGGCTGTAGTGGTGCACGCATCATCGTTACCCTGCTCAACGTATTGAAAAACAAAGGTGGAAAATACGGAGCCGTAGGTATATGCAACGGTGGCGGTGGCGCATCGGCCATGGTGATTGAATATATGGCCTGATAATGAAATGGATATAACAAAAGGCCCTGCCGCTGCGTTGGGCCTTTTCTTTAATTTTTTGATGGTATGAAAGTCTTGTCTTTTCTTGCATTGTTGCTGGCCTGCATTCCGGGTTTTAGCCAATCAACTGAGTCTGTGTTTTGGAACGACAGCCTGCGCAGCTATGAGCATCGTTTGGTGCAAATTGGCGATAGCATGGTCAATTCTACCAGTCAGTTTGTAAGACAAGAGAGTGCCAAACAATTTATTCAAGTATTCAGGCAGGCACTTAAAATACCCGAAAGCTACCACTATGGTTTTGATTCGCTGGTGTTTATGTCAAAGCTGCGCCCTGAGGATGATGCCTTCAGGCTATTTACCTGGATACTGCGCCTTGATGGCAACAAATACCGCTATTTTGGTGTGGTTCACATGAACGATCCGCGCAGATTTGTGTACCACCCGCTCTTTGACCGCTCGGCCAATGAAGTGCCCGGCTTGGCTGAAGAAACCGGCCCCAATGCCTGGATTGTTGATTCGGTATATAACAACCAACATTGGTTTGGCATGTTTTACCGCGATATTGGCTTGGTAAAAAAGAAGAAGTTTTTTGGCTTGAAAAACGAAAAGTACTACGTGCTGATTGGTTGGGACGGCAACAACAATATTGGTGTAAAAGGCATCATTGATGTGCTGCATTTCGAAAACGGAATCCCCATTTTCGGCGCACCAATTTTTGAAATGGAAGGCAAAACGCAAACCCGTATAGTGCTTGAACACAATGCGCGCGCCAGCCTTACCATTAAGTGGCACCCCAACGACGAGATGGTCTCATTTGACCACTTGGTACCGCCCAGCGAGCAAAACAAAGGCAATGCCTTTACCTATATTCCTTCGGGGCAGTACGATTATATTATTTGGAAAAATGGCAAGTGGGTGTTTCACGAAGATTTGTTCAATACCTATAATAAGTCGGTTGACGAAGCGCTATAACACATGAAATTTGTTTGGATTGCAATTACCCTGCTGCTGGGTGTTATTATGTTTTTGTTTGTGCAACAGCATTTTATTTTGGCTGTTCCCTACATTGTGTTGCATTTGGTCATTATAGCCTTGCTCAAGCATGCAGGCATACTCAATATTAATATTCCTCGGGCCATCTTGCCATTGCTGTTTATAGCCTTGCAATTGCTGTATTCTGTTTATTATTTTTCTGTAATAAACCACTTGGGTCTTGACGAAGAAAATTTTGATAAACAAATAAAATTCAACCTGATAAGAATAGGGGTTTTGTTGGTTGAATATCCTTTGTTGCTCGAGTTTTTCAAAAAACCAAAGTTCAACAGGTATTAAGCATTCGTGCCTAAAGGAGGTCGTCGTCAAATTCTATCTTGTTTTTTTGAGCAGGCGGTTCATCGGCACTCATTTTATCCCGTATATTTTTTTGGATGGCTATAACGCCGAATAAGGAAAGCACAAAGCCAAAGGCGTAAAAGCCTTTTTCGCTGAGCCAAAGGTCGGCATTCCAAAGCCCAACCGTGAGCAATACCAACGAAAGGAGTGTGCTAAACCAGCAGACGCCGAAATAAACATCGGTTACCGGTATGCCTTCCAATTTGTCGCGCACGGCTTTTTGAATTGAGATGGCTGAGAAGAGTCCTAAAATGAGCAAAACGAAGTAAAATCCTTTTTCTGATAGTGCGAGATTGGCATTCCAAAGGCCTATTAGAAAGCCGCAAAATCCTATGGCAAAGGCAAGCCACGAGGCGCCAATAAAGGCTGGTGATGGTTTGTACATGGTGGTGTTTTTTTCTTATATAATTATGTCACCCCTTCGGGGTTTTGTTTTTCCCCTTTCGGGGAGGTGTAATCATGTTACCCCTTCGGGGTTTTGTTTTTCCCCTGCGGGGATGTATAATCATGTCACCCCTTCGGGGGGGAATTATTTGTGCGGGCTACTGAAGTGTTTTTCAGATAAGTACTGGCTAGCAACAGGGCGCCGAAAACAACAATGCCAAGCGTGGCAACGAATGTTGCGATAAAGAAATTTGGTCCTATAAAATTGAAAAATACTACGGCAAACAAGCCAAAAAGCGTAATCAGCCAACCGCCTAATAAGCTGTTTTTCCAGGCCAGGAGAACCAACAGAACCAAAATGAGCCAAGGCAAGGCGTTCGGTAGGTTTTTTACAATAGATAAAAGCCCGCCCTCATGGGTATCGGTTCCTGAAATACTGGCAAAAACCAATATAGCGAGGCTGCTGATAGAGAGCGCTGAAAGGGAAATAATGCGTATGTACTGCGCTAATACAGATTTGTTGATCATTGGAGTTTAATTTTAGTAGGCCAAAGGTGGGTTGGCAAAAGGGCTGCTCAAAACACAATTTTGAAAATCAGGGACATTTGCTTTCGGTGGAAATAAGTGATTGAATCCATGTGCTGCATGATTTGGAATTATTCAGGGACATTTAGTTTGTTGCTTGTTTTTGGCAAATTGCCTTAATTTTACTCCCTTGCCCTTGCAAACCTATGGACGATATCAAACAAATAATACAGACACTTTCGGCAGATGAGCAACTTGAATTTGAGCGCTTTGTACACCGTGTGAGTCCGAAAGGGCAGGAGTTGGTGTTGCGTTTATTTGGCCTGATGACCGATACCGCCGAGCCATCGCGTGAGGCGCTCATGACCGCCATTTATAATAAATCCAACTACAACGCATACAAGGCTTTACGAAAGCGGCTGTTGGCTTTGTTACAGCGTTTTATTGCCCTTAAACTTATTGATGGCGATTCATCAAACACTTCGCAAGTGCTGAGTCTTGTGAATTTGGCCAGATATCTATATGGTAATAAGGAAGAAGCCCTGGCGCATAAATACCTGAAAAAGGCAGAAAACCAAGCCGTGGACAACGAATTGTATGAGGTACTCAATAGTATTTATATGTTGCAAATTGCCTGGGCCGGCACGCAACAAGATGCTGATTTGGATGAGCTCATCACAAAAAGAAATGCCAATAAGCTGCGTCTTGAAAAAGTAGAGCAAATGGAAATAGCACTTGGTGTGCTTGCCCGAAAAATCAAAAGCCAGTCGCGGCTCAACTTTGAGCAAATTGCTGCTGAGGCAATAGCACAAACCCATGCCGATGGCGAGCTGCTGAATGAACCACGTTTTCTGTACCAATTTACAGTGCTCATTCGCAGCAACCTATTGTTGCAGAAGGATTTTGCCAAATTGAGTGTGTTTCTGGAAACACAATTTGAGCGCCTGCAAAAGGCGGGATTTGCCAAAAACAAACCCGGCTACTACCACATTGCATTTTTGTATTTAATGGCACATAGCGCCTACCGCAACAAGCAATTTGCGGTTTGTATGGAGCGCTTAAAGCTGTTGCAAAATATGTTGCCTGCACTTCCCGCTTTTGGTCAGCAAGAGTTTTTGGGCAAAATGTGGTTGTTAGAGGCGCAATGCCTGCTTTTTACACAAAGAATTGCTGAAGCTACGCGGCGCTTAAATCAACTGGAACCACACCCTTTGTTTCAAAAAAGCAAGGTGTTGTTTAATAACAGAATTACCAATTTATCCATTGCGCTGGCCCTGCAACAGCAATACCGAATGGCCAAACTGGAACTATTGAAAATTTCGGGAAGCGACACTTGGCTCACAAAAGAAATGGGAGAGGAGTGGTTGCTCAAGAAATCTATAATAGAAGCCATTTTATACTACGAGTTGGGCGACGATGATTTGTTGCACAATAAAATAAGGTATATCAAAACAAAATTCAAACGCCTGTTGTCAAACCCGCTATACCAGCGTGCATTGGTTTTTGTAGCACTTATTGAGAGATTGGATGGCATAGGAGAAAAAGAAAGAAAATCGCTTGAGGCGGAAATTGAAACCGCTTTCAACTTTGTGCCCGTTGAGCAGGAAGACTTGCAGGCCATGGTTTTTTATGCCTGGCTCAAATCAAAAATTACCGCCACACCGCCCTACGAAGTATTGTTAGGGTTGATTGGTTATTAGAGTTTTATTTCAGGATGCGTTTTTGGCATATAATAATATAATAAACTAAAGGTTCAGAGTAAACAATAATACTTCTCTCAGAACTCTGATAAATTAAAAGCCAAATTCGATAGCTCGTGTATTAAGTGATATTCAAAATCCCCCTGATTTCGTCAATAAAGAGGCTTGTTTTTCATGCAATTAGGACGGCTCTTTTTCTTTTTAGTGGAGAAATACTCGAAATTCCGCCCGGAACAAAAAGCTGTATGATCTCGTCTTGACGAGAGAGTTTTTTTTTGTTCAGTCTCGCCAAGGCGAGATTGACTTTTTGGTACTTTTTGGTCAAGCAAATGCTTTAGCATTCATAAGCACCTTTAAAAACAAACAGACCGCTGCGCATAAAAAGTACAAGAAAGGAGCAACGAGCACAGCTTTCAGACGGTAAGCTCAAAATTTGATTTAGAAAAATAGCAATTCAAGTCAAAATTCTATCCAGTACATATATCTTGTTTTAAGTGAGGCAGGTAGGTGATGTTTTAAGCGTGAATAGGTCGCGTAAAGGCTTGAATATCAGGCGAAGTTTGAACTCCGAAACCTTGGTAATGATGTAAGATAAACCGTTCATTTCCTTCCTCGAATATCATTTCATTCCCGCAGTATTTTCAGTTGCTTACTATCCGCACAAACAGCAACTTTGCCGCACCAAATTTTGTAATCTGCTTTTTTGAAGAAAGTTAAAGTTCATGCCGCACTGCTTGCGGTGGGCATTATTTACGGAGCCAACTACAGCATAGCCAAATCGCTTATGCCGCAGTTCATAGGCCCCAACGGATTCATTCTGCTGCGGATAGCCGGTGCTTTGCTGCTGTTTTTGATCATACAGCAATTTTGGGTGCGCGAAAAAATTGCCTCATTCAAAGACTATGGCTACCTGGCCCTGTGCGCATTTTTTGGGGTGGCGGTCAATATGCTGTGCTTTTTCAACGGCTTGTCGCTCACATCGCCCATCAATGCGTCGGTCATTATGACGGTAAACCCCATTTTGGTGCTTGTTTTTTCGGCTTTGCTGCTGCGCGAAAAAGTACAATGGATAAAAATAACAGGTATTTTGCTGGGCATGGCGGGTGCCGTATTGCAAATATTTGATCCCTTTGGCGTATCGAAGGAAGTGGCCGGAATCAACTGGCAGGGCGATTTGTTGGTTTTCATCAATGCAGGCAGCTATGCCGTTTATTTGGTAATGGTAAAGCCTTTAATGAAAAAATACCATGCTTTTACAGTGGTGATGTGGACTTTTACCTTTGGCTTGCTCATGGTGTTGCCTTTCGGCTGGCGCGAGGTGAGTGCCGCAGCTTGGTCAGAACTCAACCTTCAAGTACTTTGGCGTTTGTCATTCGTTATATTCGGCACCACCTTTTTGGCTTATTTACTCAATGCCTGGGCCTTGCGCTATGTCAACTCATCGGTGGTTGGCGCTTATATTTATGTGCAGCCGCTGCTGGCTTCGCTTTTTGCGGTGTTGCTTGCAGGTTACCAAGCCAATGTGTTTATGCTGGTGTATGCCCTGCTTATTTTTGGCGGCGTTTACTTGGTAAGCATTAAAAAATCAAACAAAACAACACCAATCAATGGGTAGAATAATGGCCATAGACTATGGCGGCAAACGCTGCGGAATAGCGGTTACGGACCCCATGCGCATCATAGCCACCGGTCTCACCACGGTAGAAACTACCACTTTGCTCAATTTTGTAGTCCAATACGCTCAAAAAGAACCACTTGACATTGTGGTGTTGGGCATACCAATTCGCATGGACGGCAGCTACAGCGCTATTGTGAAAGACATTAAAGCATTTGCCGAAAAGCTGGAAAAAGCCCTTCCCGATATTGTAATTGACGGGGTTGACGAAACGCTTACGAGCCAACAGGCAGTGGCAAGTTTGGTGCAGGCGGGCGTGCCCAAAAAGAAACGGCGTCAAAAGGAATTGATTGATAAAGTGAGTGCCACACTAATTTTGCAGCGATACATGGAAGAAAAAGAAATATGATTTTACCCATTCGTGCCATTGGCGACCCCGTTTTAAAAACCCGTGCAAAGGATGTAACACCCGACTATGAGGGGCTGCAGCAGCTCATTGACAACATGTTTGAAACCATGTACAACTCCAATGGAATAGGCCTTGCCGCGCCGCAAGTGGGGGCTTCAATACGTCTTTTTATTTTGGATACCGGTGTTTCGCTCGATGATGAAGATGAAGACGAAACCGAAGAAAAAGGTTTCAAAGACGTTTTTATCAATCCTGAAATTGTGCATCTATATGGCGATGAAGTGGGCTTTGAAGAAGGTTGCCTTAGTATTCCGCACATCCGCGAAGAAGTTTTCAGACCCAGTGGCATTGAGGTGCATTACCTGGACAGAAATTTCAATAAAAAATCGCTGAAAGTGGGTGGTTTACTCGCACGCGTTTTCCAACATGAGTTTGACCATATTGAAGGAATTTTGTTCACCGATTTGCTTTCGCCACTTAAAAGAGGTATGCTCAAAAGCAAGCTTGAAAAAATAAAGAAGGGAAAAGTAAAAGTGGATTATCCCATGCGTTTTCCTAAGTAATCAGCTAGGGTTGGCCGCTATTGCATTAAGTAGCTTACTTGCTCGCTATGCTTCTTTAACCTTGATGCAAAGCTGTTCAAGCTCTTCCCAATTGGTTTCCCCATCTTGTTTAAAGTCAGCTATATGCAGGTCAATGCCCGCCACGCCTGCCTTTACTATGGCTTCAACAGTGGTTTTATTTTCAGGGTTTAGCCGTACAAAGCGGTTCACCTTGTTATCGGTCAAATTACCCACCACATAGCTTGCTTTTGATGGTATTTCAATGCGGTTGTCTATCCAATACCAAATTTTGTCGTTTGCTTCGTAGCCGGTTTCAAAATTTATTTCGGCAAAGGGCAGTTCCAGCAGCTCAATAAATCTCAGGGCTTTTTCCTGGTTAAGGTGATGCACTTGTGCCACCACTGTAACACCACTGAGCCACTGAAGGTAGTCGCTCACTTTTACCGGCGATATAGCCCCCGGCTGCGCAAGGTTCAGGTTGAGGCCAATGTAGTCAACAGGTAGCGTTGCTGCCGCCCGTGCATCCGCCAGATTACTTATTCCGCTTATTCTTATCTTCGTCATTCACCACAATAAAGTTCAAAGTTACACCACTTGGCAAAGGATATTTTCAATTGCAACCTTAGATTTTGCCAAGATGCTGATATTTGCTTGAGCTTTATTGAAATAAGACTTATGAAAACAAATCTCCTGATAGCTGCCCTGCTGATTGCCATTTCGGTGGGTTGTTTTAAAGATGAAACATGGGCGCCCGCTCCGTGGACCCATCACTTCAATGGCCCTATTGCCAAGTCAAATCTGGACCTGAGTGCCTTGGCCAACTTACAGGAAATAAAGCTGGTTGACAATATACTGGCTTCTGAAATAGATCCTACTTGGGACGGCATGCGCGAGGTGCTTCCAATAGCCGGACTTAGTTCTGAAAACAGTCCGCAGCTTTTTAAAATGACCGATTATTTCAAGGCAATCCACACCGACTCACTGCTGGTAACGGTTGATTTTACCAATGGTTATCCAATCAGTTTTGGTAAAGGCACTGAGTTGGTTTTCAGAAACTCTGAGAATAAAGACATCTTTTTCAGGCATCCGACTACCCGCGAAATTGGCCCAGGAGAAAATTACACCTTCGATATTGAAATACTCAGATCACCCGATAATCCGCAAAAAGTGGAATCGAATATTGAGTTTTATCTTGACAACTTCCGCTCGCCGGGCTCCAATGGCCAAGTGGTTGACTTTACCAACGCCAGTACCAATTTTACTTTTACCATGAAGTTTATTTCGGTACTCAAACTGGAGTTGTACCCCGACAAAGAATGGACCGACACGGTTTTGACCGATTTTTCGCTATTCAAAGATGGCAGTAAACAACAAAAAATAGTAGAAGGCTCCATGACCCTTAACCTTATCAATGGATTGCCTATCAATGGGTTTGGTTTTGTAGATATTCTTGACGAAAACGACCAATCTTTGGGTGTGCTCTTTAACGACACACTTAAAATAACGCCCGCCACCATTGACCCCACCACCACCCATGTGCTCAACAAAACCAATTCTGAATTGGTGGTGAGTTTGCCGTTTGAAAAACTCGACTTGTTTTACAACAAAACCAAGCTGAAAATACTCTACCGAATAAGCACCAAAAATGTGGGAAGCGACCAAATAATCATTGGCGATGAATCAACCTTGCTCATGAAACTTTCTGCCGATTTGAAAATATACGTTGACAATATAAATGTAGAATAGCTATGAGAAATCTTTACCTAATCACCATATTCCTTCTCGCCGCGGCTTCCTTGGCCAAGGCGCAGTATGGCAACCAATACCAGTACAATCCTTTTTTCAAAACAAGCGGAGCCTTTGATTACCCATCAGAACTGGGTACCGATATCAAGAAATTTTCGGTCAATCTTTTTGGTGCCAACATGTATTTGGGCAATTCGGTAGCCGACGTAAATTTTCTGTACAACATTGCCACACGCACCGAAATGGGCAAAGTGGATGGAAACAGTGTACCTGTGTTGCGCAACAGCGACGGTACTGCTTATTTGATGCCGCATGTGCTGCTCGATCACATTGTAAACCAAACACCTAATACCAACTTTTTGGTGGGCGGACTCAATTTGTACCCACCCATTGCACTTGCTTATAAAATTAAGGCAGGTGCCGATAAGAAAGAAGTGGTAACATTTTCATTCAATCACCGCTTGCGTGTAGGTTCTTCCTACTATTTTGGCAAAGACCTTTTTAGCATGCTCTACAATGGAAATGGCTCTTTTGGCAACACGCCGGTCAACCTTATTGACTTCGACTTAAAATTCCATGCCTATTCAGAGTGGGCTTTTGGCGCTGCCTTTCCGGTGGTGGAGCTCGGCAATTCCATGAAAATTAGAGGTGGGTTCAATTTGAAATATTTGGTGGGTTATGCCGCATTTGACACCAAAAAAGCCAACCTGAGCATGACCAATCAAAATGGCAAGGAGTGGGATTTCAAGCTTGACTACTTGTTCAATTTGGCGGTTCCGGGTACGGTATTCAATTCAAACGAAAACCTAAATGCTGCCGATTACGCCCGTCACGGCATTGGTCGCGGCTTGGGTTTTGATGTAGGCGGATCTATCCAAATTATGAAGAATCTGAAAGCCTATGCCGCAGTTAATGATATTGGAAGCATTCGCTACGGAGGCTCGGGCGTAAGAAACTACTCAGGTACCGGCGATGTGAAATTTGATGGCGTTCGTTTCCAGATTTTCAACCGCAACGATTACACATCAAACCAAGACACGCTGCTTACCAAGTTTGAGCCCAAAGAAACCGAATTGGACTTTAACATGGCTTTGCCCACACGCATAACCTTGGGCGGAGAGTTTGGCATAGGCGAAATGGAAACCCGCAAAGGGCAGACATTTTTCAAGCACAACTTCCACTTTACATATATACAAGGACTCAATCGCGCGCCCGGAAATTCAACCCGTCCGTTTATCAATGCCGCCTATGCCTACCGCATCGGCAACATATTGTCTTTGGGTTTAAATACAGGCTACGGCGGAATTTATGGCTTCAACATCGGTGGTTTCCTTGGTTTTAGAGGGGGGCCATTCAGATTGGGTATAGCAAGCAATGCCTTGTTGGGTGGTCTTGCACCGCAAGTAGCAAAAGGAGCCGACCTGACATTAAATATTGGATTTGCGTTTTGATAATTGAAAATTAAATTTACATTTGCACACCAATTTTTTGGAGATATGCACAGTTGGGGAATTAGCTCAGTTGGCTAGAGCGCTACACTGGCAGTGTCGAGGTCACCGGTTCGAATCCGGTATTCTCCACCAACAAACAAAACCCGCGCTTGCGCGGGTTTTGTTTGTATTGGGGATGTATAATCATATCACCCCTTCGGGGTTTTTCTTGGTTTTGTTGGTTTGATGCGATCGTGTCGCCCCCTTCGGGGGTTATAATCATGTCACCCCTTCAGGGTTTTTGGCCTTGGCTAATATCATGTAGCTCATTTGAGGTCGTCTTGGTTAGTTCTTTATTCGAGAGCCAACCTATCTGGATTTGGATTTTATCTGCAACCCCGAAGGGGTGATCTTGCTGTCAAACCCGCAAAAACAGCGCCTAAGTAAACCGTTTGCGGATGTGCTCCACATCACAAGAACCCCGAAGGGGTGATATTATTGTAACATGTGGAAACGAAAACCGGCCCAACCCCAAAGGGGTGATCTCGCTGTCAAACCCGCAAAAAAACCGCAGGAGTAAACCGTTTGCAGATGTGCTCCACATCACAAGAACCCCGAAGGGGTGGTATTATTGTAACATGTGGAAAGGACAACCAGCCCAACCCCGAAGGGGTGATCTTGCTGTCAAACCTGCAAAAACAGCGCCTGAGTAAACCGTTTGCGGATGTGCTCCACATCACAAGAACCCCGAAGGGGTGGTATTATTGTAACAACAAAATGCCTGCTGCATAGCAGCGGCATCAATCCAACCAATCGAACAAGTATTTTTCGTCGTATTCGATATTGAATTTCTTCAGAAAATCAATGTACTCTTCTTTAAATGTTTTCTTTCTATGATGTGCCTCTTGATTGGCGATGTACTTATACACGTTCTCAATTTGTGAATGGGCATAAGAAAAAGCGCCGAAACCTCCCTGCCAGGAGAATTTTTTATTCAAGAATTTTTGGTTGTTGATAAAGGATGATGAATTGTTTTTGATGTCTCTGACCAAATCCGAAATCGCCATTGCTGGTTTTAAGCCCACAAAAATGTGGACGTGGTCTGCAACGCCATTTACGATGATTGATTTCTGTTTTTTCTCTGTGATGATGCCTGAAATATATTTGAAAACTTCATCGCGCCAAGGTTTTTGCAATAGGTTTTCTCTACCTTTTACTGCAAAAACGCATTGGATATAGATTTGGGAAAATGTGCCTGCCATAATTTTGTATTATTCCTTTGGTTTTTAAATGGGATGTGCTTTTGAAATATGGGATTTCCATTCTAATTTTTACAATTTTAATAAAAATTTCTAATAATTATGTCACCCCTTCGGGGTCTTTATTTGTTTGGTGCGATCGTGTTGCCCTTGCTGGGGGTATAATCATGTCACCCCTTCGGGGTTTTTCTTTGTTTGGTATTGTCATTTCGCCCCCCCCCCCTTCGGGGGTTATAATCATGTCACCCCTTCAGGGTTTTTCTTGGTTTGGAGTCATGTCACCCCTTCAGGGTTTTTCTTGGTTTGGATTCATTGCACCCTGCGGGGTTTTCGGGATGATTGTTTTGGGTTTGTTTTTTCATTGCAATTCGAAACAAAAAAGCGGAGATGGTATTTGCCACCTCCGCTTTCGGAATTAATTACCTGTAAAACAATTTATTCTAATACAAACCTTTTGGTGAGTAGGCCTTTTTCAGTTTTTATGGTGCAGAAGTATAGTCCTGCTTTCAGGTTTTGGGGTAGATTTACCTGCCAGGTATTGTTGCTGTTCAGGCGGGTATCTACTGTTATGTTTTTCCCACTAATATCACTAACGGTTATTGCAACTTGTTGTGTGTTGGCTGCTATTTCAATAAAAATTGAACCGTGGGCGGGGTTGGGATATAATTGCGTATTATTTTCATTGAGATAAGCCACCGCACTTGGGCTCACTTCTATGGTTTGGCTGCTTTGGTCGTCACCACATTCGTTGGTCGATTTAAGCACAACAGTATAACTACCGGCGGTTTTGTACCAGTGTTCAGGCGATTCGTCATTAGAATTACTGCCATCGCCAAAATCCCATTTGTAGCTATTTGCGTCGCTCGATTTGTTGCTGAATGTTATAGTTTGTCCATTGTCTGTATAGCTGAAATCGGCCTTTGGAGTAGGTATTTCATCGACCGTAATGGTGTCTTCATTTTCGCAACCGAAAATATTGGATATAATGACGCTATAACTTCCGGGACCAGCTTCAATGGTGCGTGATTTGTCACCGGTGTTCCATTTGTAGGTTTCGTGGTTTCCGGGGTCAAGGGTTATTTTCTTACCATTGCATACTGCGGTGTCTCCGTTCCATTCAAAGCGAGGAAGGTCAAAAACCGTTACTTCCATTTGATCGGAGTTTTGGCAGCCAAACGAATCGGTTACAGTTACCTCATAAGTGCCGCTTTCTTTTACTATTATACTTTTAATGCTATCGCCGGTGCTCCAATTGTATTGGGTATATCCATCGTCAAAGCCGGCATCAAGCTTGGCTGTATTGCCTTTGCAGAATTTAATATCAGCTCCTAAATTTACTTTGGGCAAGTTTCGCACTTTCAGCATTACGGAATCCGTATTCATACAGCCAAACGAATCGGTAATGAGCACTTTGTAGGTTCCTGCCGTGCCCACATTTATTTTTTGGGTAATAGCATTGTTGCTCCAGAAGTATTTGGTGTTGGGGCCGTGCTTGCCTGCATCAAGAGTAGCTGTCATGCCATCGCACACTTGCATCATGGGCGGCATGCCACTCATGGGTTTACCATGAAAAGTATAACTTACCGTATCTCTATCGCTGCAACCGTATGCTGAGGTTACTTCTACACTATAGCTGCCCGATTGGGTAACTTCAATGGTGTTTGTACTCTCATTGGTTGACCATTTGTAGGTGCTGTTTGGCTCATTAAAGTTGGGGTCAAGGGTTATGGTATCACCTTCGCAAACTTCTTTGTCGCTGCCAAAATCAATCACAGGGCTGGGGCGAAGAAAGACTTCCATTTTGTCTTTGCCTTCGCAGCCAAACGAATCTGTGACCGTAAGGTTTATTTTATCTCCTTTTTTTACAGTTATTTTTTGTGTGGTTTCGTTGGTGCTCCATTCAAATTTGGCAAGGCTTCCAAAATTTCCGCCATCTATCACCACGCTGTCCCCGTCGCACAAATCCACATCACCGCCCAAATCTACTTTGGGGCTGCTGCGGTCTTTTATAAAAATGGTGTCTCGGTATTTGCAACCGATGGCGGTGGTTACCACGACTGATTTTTCGCCGCCTGCCGAAATTAGTTTGTAGCGCGAACCTGTGCCGCCGGGTTTCCAATTATATGAAGCACCCGCCGGTGCTTTGCCTGCATCAAGCTGTATGGTGCTTCCATCGCATAGGGAGGTGTCGGGGCCCAAATTCACAGAAAAATTTTCTACATCCACTACCACAGAATCTACCGCAGTGCAGCTTCCTTTGGTCACTTTTATGTAGTATTTGGTTTTGGTGCGGGGCCCAACCATAGCGGTGGCATGGCTGTCTTTTGGGGCTGATGTCCATTGGTATTTAATCCCTTTATCAACGTAGTAAAAAATTCGCCCATTGAAAATACGTGGGTTAAACAAAGTACCACCATTTCCAAACGGCCATTCAAGACCGTGACCCTGGCGAATCATAACATTGCCATCATCTTTATATATTTTGCCTGTGATGGTCCCATTGGTGTAATAGACTGCGCCTGAGCCAATAGCGGTTACATAAAAGCTCACGCTGTCGCCTTTTTTTACGTGCACGGCAAAATCTATGGGCAAGGCGGTACCGCGGCCAAAACCTTTGTACGATACATTGAATGCCCTGCCAAGTAAGGTCCATTTGGTAGAATCGCGCTCGAAACCCCTGTAAGTACCTTTTTTATAATAGACAGAATAGCTGTAGGTGCCTTGCGGGTGTGCATTCAAATTGGTGATGACAATATCTTTTCTGGCCGTTAACACGAACATATTGCCACTTTGCCCATTGCCCGCAGCAAAGGTGGTGGTGAGACTGGTGTCGGGAGCCAGGCCTACCGATAGTTCAGCGCTGTCGCCGAGGCAAATGATGGATTTGTTGGTGGAAGCTCTGGCCTTGCAGGTGGTTTGTGCCGATACATGAAGCACAGAGCCTGAAATGAGTGCGGTTAACAGGATTAACCGAGTGTAAAATAAATTCATACCTAGACTTTTAAAGGCCTAAGATATAAAAATACTTAAATGATTGGCGAATAATGTCGGCTTAGTTACGGCCTTTGCCGTCAAATGTTTGTATCGGGGTGTTGGTGCTGAATTTTAGTGGAATTCTTCGCGCCGATGCTTTGGCTTCAAAAGTGAGCCCGTTTTGGTCGTCGGCGTGCCGTATGTAATTGCCGTCTTGTTTTATTTTAAGGCTGAATTGAGAGTTTACCAAATTGCCAAAACCCGGTGAAATTTGTATGCTGTCGTTGCTGATACGGGTAATGATGATTTCCATGTTTTTTTCGGTTGACAACTCATCTGTGGCGGAGCCTTTATAGCTTCCTACCAACAGGCTTGCCAAATCGGCAGTTTCTTTCATGGTGCAGCCGCTCAATGCTATCAGCAGACCAAATACCAAATAAGACTTCTTAATACTCATCTTCATAAAAATTAAACTTTTACAATTGTGCCAGCTCAAATATCAAACTCGCAGCTCGATTTGATGCACCTGCATTGCCCAATTTTTCTTTCAATTGGCGGTATTCGCTAAGCATTTGCAATTGCCGTGGTCCTTGCTTCAAAATCAAATTCAATTCATCTGCACATTTATCGGCATTAAAGTCCTGTTGTATGAGCTCAGTTACTACGGGCTTGTCCATTATCAGGTTTACCAGCGAAATGTACTTAACCTTTATCAGGCGGCGTGCTATGGCTACACTCAGCGCATTGGCTTTGTAGCAAACCACCTCGGGGGTGTTAAACAAGGCGGTTTCCAAGGTAGCGGTGCCAGAGGTAACCAATGCGGCCTTGGCTTTTCGCATGATTTTGTGGGTTTTTCCCACTTCCAATGCTACGTTTTTGGGCAGGTCGAAACTTTGGTAAAATGCGGCTTCGATGGCGGGTGCTGCGGTAACCACAAATTTTTCGTACTTGAATTTTTTTGCCGTTTTGAGCATAGTGGGCAGCATCTTTTTTATCTCTTGCTTTCTGCTGCCGGGTATAAGGGCAATCGGCGATTCATCATCGCGCGCCGCACTTTCTTTTTCCAGTTTTTTCACGGCATCGAGCAATGGATGCCCAACATAGTCAACGCTGAGGCCGTGGCGGGCAAAAAAGTCAACTTCGAAGGGAAGAATACACAGGAGCCTATCTACGTATAGCTTGAGTTTTTGTACGCGATTGGTTTTCCAGGCCCACACTTGCGGTGCTATGTAATAGGCTACTTTGTAAGCCTTCTTTT